>JAQCBB010000002.1 GCA_027621535.1 Pseudomonadota bacterium
TTCTATTGCTGTTAGATCCTCTCGCTGCATATTTTCAATCAATGAAATAATGGAAGCGGATCTATCATTAATGTTTCTAACAATAGCTGGAATGGCATCGAGTTTTGCTAATTGTGCGGCTCGCCAACGCCTTTCACCCGCAATAATTTCAAATACGTTTTTTTCAACTTTTCTAACAATTATTGGTTGTAATAATCCTTGTTCAACTATTGAATCTGAAAGTTCTTTAATTGACTGCTGACTAAAGGATTTTCTAGGTTGAAATTTCCCTGAAATTAATTTATCAATTGCAATTTCTTGTATTACCTCGCCTGCAACTTCACTTTCATTTAATTCATTTTCTTCTAGCTCATTTTCAAATAAAGCACTTAAACCCCTTCCCAGTCTTTTCTCTTTAGTCATTATTTTTTTCCTTTAAAATAATTTCATCTGCAAGCTCTAAATAAGCCTTTGCGCCTTTTGATCTTTTATCAAACTGTATCGCTGACAAGCCATGACTTGGCGCTTCGGCAATTCTTACATTTCTTGGCACGATTGTTTTATAAACTTTATTTGGAAAGTAAGCTTTTAATTGAGCCGAAACTTCTTTTGTTAATGTATTTCTTTTATCGTAGATTGTTCTTAAGAGTCCTTCAATTTTTATTTCAGAATTCATTAGCTTTTTTACTTTTTTAATTGTATTAACTAGATCACTTAAGCCCTCTAATGCAAAATATTCACATTGCATTGGTATAAGCACTGAATGTGCAGCTGTTAAACCATTTAGTGTTATCAATCCCAATGAGGGTGGGCAATCTAATAAAATATAATCATATTTATTTTTTTGATGAAGTTTGTTTTTTAATAACGCCTCTCGATGTTTAATGTTTACCATTTCTAGTTCAGCAGCAGCTAAATTTTGATTAGCCGGTATTACATCGTAAAACTTACCTTTGCAAATGACTTTAGAAACATCTAAATCATTTATTAAAAGATCATAAACTGTCTCTTTAATTTTATTTTTCTCTAAACCCGAGGATGAGGTTGCATTTCCTTGAGGGTCTAAATCAACTAGCAGTACTTTTTTTCCTTTCATCCCTAATGCAGCAGACAAATTAACAGCTGTTGTTGTTTTACCTACACCGCCTTTTTGGTTTGATATTGCTAGAATTTTAGTCATATTTTGTAATTTCAATTAGTTTTCTTACACCATCAAAATAAGGTACTGTAAGATCATGTATCTCACTATTTCCCTTTATATTATTGATTTCATTGAGGTAATCTGGGCCCTTCATAGCTAAATACTTACCTTTTTCTTTTAATAAATGTTTTGTGAGAGTCATCATTTTTTGAATATCAGCAAATGCTCTTGATATGACTAAATCGACTGACTCATCCATCTTTAAATTTTCTATCCTGGAGTGATAAGTTGTAACATTTTTTAATTTTAACCTACCTTTAATCTCATTGATAAAGGTGATTTTTTTAGAAACTCCATCAACTAAAATAAACTTTTTATCCGGATTAAATATTGCCAAAACTAAACCTGGAAAACCAGCTCCTGTACCAACGTCTAATATTTTTGTGGCATCTTTAATATGCTCATTAACAGTTAAACTATCAAAAAAATGTTTTATAACAATATCTTTATCAGAAGAAATAGCTGTTAAATTGAATACTTTGTTCCATTTCTTTAATGCTTGCAGATAAATTAATAATTTCTCTATTTGTTCCTGGTGTACATTAAGTTTTAGAAGTTTTAAGCCATTTTGAACAAAATTTTCCAAATTTGATTTACGCTTTCAATTTTTCTTCAAAATCTATACTGCCCATCCTTTTAAGATGGATTACCACCAAAGTTATATTTACAGAAGTTATGCCAGAAATTTGGCTCATTTGACGTATATTTTCTGGCCTTATTAGCTCAAGTTTTTGTATGGCTTCATTGCTTAAACCATTGATTTTATTATATTTTATGTTTTCTGGAATTTTTAGATCGTATTGCGATTGAAGTTTCAATACTTCATCTTTTTGACGATTAATATATCCTGAATACTTTGCACTAATTTCAACTTGCTCTAACACTTCCGGTAAAAATTGTTCTTTGATATTTAAAGCCGAAAGCAAATCATAAGCTATAACATTTGGCCTTTTTATAAGCTCGAAAACGCTATAATCCCTCTCGATTTTTTTTCCAAATAAATTAATTTGAATATTTTCAGGAATATCTTTTGTTTTGATAGCTGTTTTTTTAAATAATTCTTCACACAATCGCACTTGTTCTTTTTTAACCATTAATTGATTATACTGCTCTGGAGATACAACACCGATTTTATATCCCATTTCAGTTAGTCTGAAGCCAGCATTATCTTCGCGCAACAATAAGCGATATTCTGCTCTGCTAGTAAACATTCTA
This sequence comes from Pseudomonadota bacterium, assembly GCA_027621535.1. GTDB lineage: Bacteria > Pseudomonadota > Gammaproteobacteria > Burkholderiales > Methylophilaceae > BACL14. The sequence goes on from JAQCBB010000002.1 coordinate 2,396, forward strand.
TAGGGTTCAGTGACTCCTCTCGTTATCAAGTCATCAATTAAAACACCCATGTAGGCTTCTTCTCTTGTCGGACACCAGGGCTCCATATTTTGAAGACTTAATGCTGCATTAATTCCTGCAATGAGTCCCTGTGCCGCTGCTTCTTCATAGCCAGTTGTCCCATTAATTTGACCAGCAAAATATAATCCTGAAATAGTTTTCGTTTCTAGGGATTTTTTTAAATTTCTTGGATCGAAATAATCATATTCTATTGCATAGCCTGGCCTTAAGATAAAAGCATTCTCAAGTCCCTTGATTGATCTGATCAAGTCATATTGAACATCGAAAGGCAGGCTCGTGGATATGCCGTTAGGATAAATTTCATGAGTATTTAAACCCTCAGGCTCTAAAAAAATTTGATGTGAATTTTTTTCTGAAAAACGATGAATTTTATCTTCAATTGAAGGACAATAGCGAGGACCAATCCCTTCAATGACACCGGTATACATGGGCGAACGATCTAATCCTTTTTTTATAATATTGTGGGTATTTTCATTCGTGTGCGTTATCCAACAAGATATTTGTTCAGGATATAGAAAATTATCAACTTTTTTTGAAAAATATGGAATTGGATTATCACCTGGCTGTTCTTCCATGCTTGTAAAATCAATGGATCGGCCATCAATACGGGGGGGAGTGCCAGTTTTAAGTCTTCCAACAGGTAATTTCAATGTTCTTAATTTTTCTGCCAGACTTTTTGATGCAGAATCGCCAGCTCTTCCAGCTTCATAATGATGTAGACCAATATGAATTTTGCCATGCAAAAATGTACCTGCCGTCAATATAATTTTTGACGCATAAAAATTTATGCCTGATTCTGTAATAACTCCCGTTACTTTATTCTTATCAATTGATATATCATCAATAGGCTGTTGAAAAAGCCATAAATTTTTCTGATTTTCTAGAAAGTTTCTAACCGTAGCTCTGTATAATACACGATCTGCTTGTGCTCTTGTGGCCCTAACAGCAGGTCCTTTACTTCCATTGAGAGTTCTAAAATGAATTCCTGCTTGGTCGGCAGCCCTTCCCATTATTCCTCCAAGCGCATCAATTTCCTTAACAAGATGGCCTTTTCCAATGCCGCCAATCGATGGATTGCATGACATTTGTCCAAGTGTCTCAAGATTGTGAGTTATGAGTAATGTTTTTTGACCCATGCGTGCAGCTGCCAGACAGGCTTCAGTTCCTGCATGCCCTCCGCCAATCACGATAACATCAAATTTATTCGGAAAATTCATGTATTAATGTTTTGTTAAAAAAACATTTTACTTGAAAAAAGTTTTATATGACATGTTTCACGTGAAACATATTTTGATTCATACTTAATTGTTCCACGTGGAACATTATTTACCAATACAAAATCGACTGAAAATTTCCCCTAAAAGATCATCTGCAGTAAATTCGCCGGTCACTGTAGACATAAATTTTTGAACCAATAACAACTCCTCAGCAAGAAGCTCAGGATGTTCAAAGTTTTGAAATGCTTGATTCATATGAATCATTATGTCAGAAAGGGCCTCAATATGTCTTTGACGCGCCGAAAATATCTGCTCATTACCTTCTAGGTTTTCTAAGCCTAAGGATTTAATGATTTGTTTCTCCAAAATCTGTATGCCTCTATTAAATTTTGCTGAAATAGAAATCAACGGATATCCGTTAGCTTCTTTTTGATAAGGTTCTTGAGAAAGTAAATCTATTTTATTTAAAACCCAAATTATTTTTGCATCATGGCCAAAGATACTATGCTCAATATATTGATGAATTTCATCTTCATGCTCTAAGACAATCAAAACTAATGAGGATGATTGAATTATCTCTAATGTTTTATCAATCCCTGCTTTTTCAATTGAATCTGACGTCTCTCTTATTCCTGCAGTATCGACGATTTTGATTGGTATTCCAGATAAATTTATTAAAGCTCTTACAGGATCCCTTGTGGTTCCTGGGATATCAGTGACAATTGCCAAATCTTCTTGAGAAAATAAGTTTATCAATGTTGATTTACCTACATTAGGTTTTCCAACTAAGCACATCTGAAAACCATCTTGGATAATCTGTCCCTTTTTAGCTACTTTAAATAACTCATCTATTTCTTGTTTAATAGCCAGCAGTTTTTTTTCAATCTGACCTTTTTTGATGAAATCTATATCATCATCTGGAAAATCTAAACACGCTTCAATGTACATTCGAATATCAATTATTTTTTTTTGTAAACTATTGATTTTAATAGAAAAATTTCCATTAAGGGAGCTTGCAGCATTAATTACAGCGTTGTAAGTTGAGGCGTTTATAATATCAGCAACCGCTTCAGCCTGAGCAAGGTCAATTTTGTTATTGAGAAAAGCTCTTTTTGTAAACTCACCAGGCTCAGCAATTCGTGCGCCTCTATATAATGTCTCTTCTAAAAGATAATGAAGCAATGATGGGCCGCCGTGCACCTGAAATTCAATCACATCTTCTCCAGTATATGATCTTGGGCATTTAAAAGCCAATAACAGACCTTTATCAATTAAATTTCCATTTTTATCTTTAAAATTAACTAAATTTACTTTATGGGATTTAATTACTTTAATACCAGTTATTTTTTTTGCGATATCAAATGACTGCGAGCCAGAAATTCTTATAACACCTACACCGCCAACGCCGGCAGCAGAAGCAATGGCAGCAATCGTTACATCATTGATTAGAGAGGGATTAATCATTCCCCTTCTTTTTTAAAGCTGCCTTATGAATTTGATTGTTCACATACCACTGCTGAAGCATAGACAACACGTTGTTAATAAACCAATACAAAACAAGCCCGGCAGGGAAAAAAAAGAAAAATACACTAAATACAATAGGCATTATCATCATCAGCCTCGCCTGTGTAGGGTCCGTTGGTTTTGGGTTCAATCTTTGCTGTAAAAACATTGAAGCAGCCATAAGAATAGGGAGTATGTAGAAAGGGTCTTTAGCCGACAAATCCGTGATCCATCCAAAAAATGGTGCCTGTCTCAAATCAACTGCTCCTAATAATACCCAATATAAAGCAATAAAAACAGGGATTTGAATTAAAATAGGTAGGCACCCCCCCAGTGGATTAATTTTTTCTGTTTTATACAACTCCATCATAGCTTGTTGCATTTTTTGTTTGTCATCACCAAACTTTTCTTTCATGCTTTGTAATCTCGGTGCAACTTCTTTGAGTTGAGCCATTGAACGATAACTTGATGCAGATAAAGGATAGAAAAAGATCTTGATGAGCAAAGTAAGTAAAATTATTGAAACACCCCAGTTATTCACTATCTTTTGTATTCCAGACAACAAAGAAAATAAAGGTGAAGCTATAAAAGTCAACCACCCATAATCAACTGTAAACTCCAAACCTCGAGCAGCTTTAACCAGCTGTTCCTTTTGTTGAGGCCCAGAATATAAAACCGCATTTACCTCAACGCTTTGATTGGCTTCTATGGTTGATAATTTTGCTCTTACGCCTGCTGAAGAGATACCGTCTGATAGGCGTTTTGTATAAAACTGCCGGGGTGATTCTCCAGGGATTATCCATGAGCTGGCAAAATATCGTTGAATAATTCCTATCCAACCATCATTTGAATTTTGAGTAAAAGGCTTTTGCGCATCAATATCATCAAAATCTATTTTTTTAAATTTATTTGCATCCGTAAAATATGCCACGCCCGTAAATGTCGGCATCATGCCTGAATTTTCTGCTGATTTATGATCGTGAAGAAGTTGGTAGTAAATCTGCGGCTCTAATGATGTGTTTGTTTTATTTTCTACTTTAGTAATCAGTTTGATTTGGTAATCAGTGCTTGAGAAAACATAAGATTTTGTTACTCGTACAAATTCATTATCAAAAACCAAAGGAACAATAGTATCGATGTCCTGGATTTCGTACATTAATTGATCTGCTTTAAAAATTGCTTTATGAGAAGGAAGATTTTTTCCAATTAAGCCACTTTGGGCAATATATAAAAACGGATTCATTTCATCATGAAATAAATCATACAGTCCATCTTTTGTATCATTTTTAAATTTAACTAATTTTAGCTTCCTTATATCTCCACCAATCGTGTTAATTTCTGCTTGATAAAGGGGAGTGTTAACAACAACTTTACTGTCGGTTTCTAATTGATAAGAAGGTTTTATAGAAACCGCATCTAAGGAGTCAAAAACGTTTGCTTGATTTTCACTTAACTGACTATTAGTGACTGCTAATTCGTTCTGTATTTGCTTTTGTTGCCAAGAATCCCAAAGTAAAAGTAAAGCAAAAGAAAAAATAACAAAAAGAATTAGACGTTTAGATTCCATAATTTCCTATGTTTAATTTATGATAATGGGTTATGCCCACCAGGATGCCAAGGATGACATCTCAATATCCTTTTTACCGAAATTATTAAAGCTTTTGTAAAATGATATCTTCTAAAAGCCATAATTGTATATTCAGAACAGGTTGGCGTAAACCTACAAGAAGAAATAAAAAAAGGGCTAATTAATTTTTGATAAGATTTAATTAAAAATATCACACAACTTTTAAACATGTTTTTCTAAAAATTCGTTAATTTCTGCTTGTACTAACAAAAAATGATGGTTAAAAAATTCTTTCTTGACTTGAATAACTATATCTAAACACAGCTTGTGTGTGGATTCTCTTAGAAGTTCTTTTAAAACTCTTCTCATGTAATTTCTTCTAACAGCCTTTTTGTTAATTTTTTTACTAACAATAAACCCAAAGCGAGGGTAATGAAGATTATTCGGACGATAAAAACAAGTAACAAACTTACCAAAATAACGCTGCTTAAATTTGAAAACGGATGAGAAGTCATCCGCATTAATTAGTCTTGTAAGCGAACTTACAATCAATGATTATATACCTAGCCTAGCTCTTCCCTTGGCTCTTCGTGAAGCAATAACAGATTTTCCACCCTTAGATCTCATGCGAACTAAAAAGCCGTGTGTACGTGCTCTTTTTACTTTTGAGGGTTGATAAGTACGTTTCATAATACGATTCCACTAAAATAAAATTTGATCGCGAAGAATACATAATTTCTAACAAAAAGTCAATAAAATGGCTTGTAAAAAAATACAAAAGGCTGTGGATAACTTTTATTAAATCCGTTATCATCAATATTCAAATATATATAAAAATTTATGATGCAGTCAAAAGAGATTTGGGAGATTATACAATCTCATTTAAAAAAAAAATTAACTCCCCAACAATACAAAACTTGGGCAAATCCATTACTTTTGTCTGAAAATGAGAATTCATTGGAAATCATCGCCCCAAATCATTTCATCAGACAGTGGATCAGTGAACGTTTCTCTAAAGAAATTGAAGCACTTGCCAAAGAACACAAATATTCAAAACCTATTACCTTTGAAACTAATAACAAAAAACCTGCCAAACATCTTGAAAAAAAATACGTACAAAAAGAGGAAATTATTTCAACTAATATTGCCGTTGGAAATATTAGTAAATCCACAGGATTAAACAAAAATCTGAATTTTGAAAATTTTGTTACCGGGCGAGCAAATCAATTAGCAACTGCAGCAGCAAAACAAGTCTCCGAAAAACCCGGTGAATCTTATAACCCTTTATTTATTTACGGTGGTGTTGGTTTAGGGAAGACTCACTTGCTTCAATCTATAGGTAATAAAGTTAAAACTGAAAATAAAGATCTTAAAATTAAATATTTACACGCTGAGAAATATGTAACAGATGTTGTAAAAGCATATGAAGGAAAGACCTTCGATCAATTTAAAAAAAACTATCATTCTCTCGATTTGCTGTTAATTGACGACATACAATTTATCGGGAAAAAAAACAGGACACAAGAAGAGTTTTTTTATGCTTTCAACACACTTATTGAAAACAAAAAACAAATAATAATAACGTGTGATAGTTATCCTAAAGAAATAGAAGGGGTTGATGAAAGACTAAGAACAAGATTTAGTTGGGGCCTCACAGTTGCAATAGAACCTCCTGAATTAGAAATGCGCGTTGCAATTCTTCTAAAAAAAGCAAATTTGTCAAAAATAAACCTGCCAGAGGATGTAGCATTTTTTATTGCCAAACAAATTAGATCAAATGTAAGAGAGTTAGAAGGTGCGTTAAATCGAATTTTAGCGCTATCCAATTTTACTAAATACCCTATAGATTTGAATTTAGCAAAAGAAGCTTTAAAAGATTTGATCGCTGTTAGAGGTCGTCAAGTCACAATTGAAAATATTCAAAAGACAGTTGCTGATTATTACAAAATTAAAATATCAGATATGGTTGGGAAAAAAAGATCAAGAAACTTCTCCAAACCAAGGCAAATTGCCATGACTTTAACAAGAGAATTGACAAATTTAAGCTACCCAGAAATTGGAAACTACTTTGGAGGAAGACATCATACTACTGTTATGCATGCTTGTGATGAAATAGAAGAACAAAGATTAACCAACCAGTCGTTGGGCCAAGATTTGGGATTTTTAACTCAAGTTTTAAGAGGATAAAGTTGTGGATAAGTTGTGTTGTTTTTGTTGATAAACAATGAATTTTTTTTTTGATAATTTTTGTACACAATTTGTCCACAGTTAATACAATACATATCCACAGATTAATATACTTTTAAGCCCTTTTGATTAGAATGTTTACAATGTTCTCCACAAGTTTTTACTGTATTATTATTACTATTAATTTTATAAATAACTTTATATAAATATGAATATCAAAATTAAAAGAGATGTTTTATTAAAGCCTTTAAGTAGTGTGGTAGGTATTGTTGAAAAAAGACAAGCGTTACCTATTTTATCTAATCTACTTTTAGTTGGTAAAGATGGTAAGTTGACCTTTACAGCAACGGACCTAGAGATGCAAACTAGTTTAAATATTGATGCCGATATCAGTAATGATTTTGAAATAACAATATCAGCAAGAAAATTATTTGATATAACAAGAGCACTTCCAGAAAATAGTGAATTGGAATTTGAAATAACAGATTCAAGAATAAATGTAAAAGCTGGGAAAAGTAAATTTAATTTACAAACACTACCATCAAAAGATTACCCAGTACTTAAGAGAAATGATGTAGAAGGTGTAAGTTTTGAAATATCCCAAAAAAATCTTAAAAATCTACTTAAACAAGTTGATTTTGCAATGGCACAACAAGACATCAGATATTACTTAAATGGTTTGTTGTTTGAAATTCAAGGACAAAAATTAAACATTGTTGGAACAGATGGACACAGGTTAAGTTTTACATCCACAAAACTTACTCAAAGTTTTGACAAAAAAGAAGTAATTATTCCAAGAAAAACAATCATGGAATTAATTAAGCTTTTAGAAGAAGAAGATGTTAATGTGGTTGTAGAAATTCTCAATCAACAGGTTACTTTTAAATTTAATGATATTTTTTTAATAACCAAAGTGATTGATGGAAAATTTCCTGACTATAACCGAGTAATTCCAAGTGGTTACGCAAATGGTTTCATTATTGAACGACAAGCACTTTTGAGTGCAATGCAAAGAGCCTCAATTCTTTCTAATGAAAAATACCGAGGAATTCGATTAGTTTTGTCAGAAAATAACATGCAACTGATCACCACAAACAGTGAACAAGAGGTAGCTCAAGAGGATATCGAGATTAGTTATGACAACGAAACTATTGATATTGGATTTAATGTTACATATTTAATAGATGTTCTAAGTAATATTCAATTTGACCAGTTATTTTTTGCTTTTAAAGATTCAAATAGTAGTTGTCTGGTAACTATTCCAAATAACGATGATTATAAATATGTTGTAATGCCAATGAGGATATAAGTTGACTGAAGAAAACAAAGATTACTCATCGGATAGTATTAAAGTCCTTAAAGGGTTAGATGCTGTTCGAAAAAGACCCGGAATGTATATTGGAGACACTTCTGATGGGAGCGGATTGCACCATATGGTTTTTGAGGTTCTTGATAATGCAATTGACGAAGCTTTGGCTGGTCATTGTGATGATATTAAAGTCGTGATTCATCCTGATAACTCTGTATCAGTTTTAGATAATGGACGCGGAATTCCAACTGGTGTAAAAGAAGATGATGAGGAAAAAAGAACAGCTGCAGAAATTGTTATGACTGAGCTTCATGCTGGCGGAAAATTTGATCAAAATTCTTACAAGGTGTCTGGGGGTCTTCATGGGGTGGGCGTTTCTGTGGTGAACGCTTTATCAGATTGGTTAAAACTTAAAATTTATAGAAACAATAAGATTCATCAAATTGAATTTGAACGAGGTGAAAAAAAAGAAGAACTTAGGATTATAGGAGATACTGACAAAAAAGGTACCGAAGTTCACTTTTTACCATCAACCACAACCTTTACAGATATTAATTTTCATTTTGAAATATTAGCGAAAAGAATTAGAGAATTATCGTTTTTAAACAATGGGGTGAAAATAGAGTTAGTTGACCATCGTTCAGGGAAGGTAGAAAATTTTGCTTTTTCTGGAGGCGTGCAAGGGTTTGTTGAGTACCTTAATAAAACTAAAACCACAATTCATAAAAACCCTTTTTATGCAGAAGCTGAAAAAGACGGTATAACTGTTGAGGTAAGTATGCAGTGGAATGATTCTTATGGAGAAAGTGTTCAATGTTTTACAAACAATATTCCTCAGCGTGATGGAGGGACCCATCTAACTGGTTTGCGAGCGGCAATGACCAGAACAATTAACACTTATATTGAATCAAATGAGTTAGCAAAAAAGGCAAAAGTTGATACCACTGGCGATGATATGCGTGAAGGTTTGAGTTGCGTTTTGTCTGTGAAGGTACCAGAACCAAAGTTTTCCTCACAAACCAAAGAAAAATTGGTTTCTAGTGAAGTACAACCAGTTGTTCAAGAAGTGGTTGCTAAGAAATTAACAGATTATTTATTAGAACACCCGACTGACGCAAAAATAATATGTGGCAAGATTGTAGATGCGGCGAGGGCTCGTGAAGCCGCCAGAAAAGCTCGAGATATGACGAGGCGTAAAGGGGTAATGGATTCTTTAGGGTTGCCTGGAAAACTAGCAGATTGCCAAGAAAAAAATCCAGAACTGTGCGAACTATATTTGGTTGAGGGTGATTCAGCTGGAGGTTCAGCAAAACAAGGAAGAGATAGAAAAAATCAAGCCATATTGCCGTTAAAAGGAAAAATTTTAAATGTTGAAAAAGCGCGACTTGATAAATTATTAGCATCACAAGAAATAGCCACCCTTATAACTGCTCTTGGGACGAGTATTGATAAAGACTTTGATTTAGGAAAGCTTAGATATCATCGAATAATTATAATGACAGATGCGGATGTTGATGGAGCCCATATACGAACATTATTACTTACATTTTTCTATAGACAAATGCCGCAGTTGGTCGAAAATGGATACATTTATATAGCTCAACCCCCATTATTTAAAGTTCGTCAAAATAAAAAAGAACAATATTTAAAAGATGAGCAGGAGCTTGAACAATATTTGATTGAGTCTGCTTTAGATGGAGCAGAATTAAAATTAAAAACAAATACCCTTGTAGGGGATAGTCTAGGGTCGATTGCAAGAGAAATGATTCTTAATGAAGCAATAATTAGACGGCTAACAAATCGATATGAACCCTCAATTTTAAGAGCAATTTATGCAGCGGGAGAAATGAATCTTGATACAGAAGCAGCTGCTCAAGATTATGCTCAAAAACTTAAAGAATATACTTTAATTGAAAATATAAACTTTGATGTTAAACCTAACCCGAACTCAGAAAAATTTATAATCGAAATAAATCAATTTAGACATGGAAATTTGATTACGTCACAGCTTGATGAAGAGTTTATAGTGTCCGGAGAATATAAACAAATCATCAAAACCTCTTTGCTCACAAAAGACTTAATCGAGGATAAGGCATTAATATCTAGGGGAGACAAAGCAGCAGAGGTTGAAGACTTCAAACAGGTTATTGAATGGTTAATGAATGAAGCAAAAAGTGGGTTAAACATCCAGCGGTATAAAGGGCTAGGTGAAATGAACCCATCTCAACTTTGGGAAACCACAATGGATCCAAGTGTTAGAAGACTATTACAAGTTAAAATTGAAGATGCAATATCAGCAGATCAGGTTTTTTCTACCCTTATGGGAGATCAGGTTGAGCCGAGAAGAATCTTTATTGAATCAAACGCCCTTGGAGTTAATAACTTGGATATTTGATGACTCTAAGCGAGCTTAAATTCATTGTTGCAGTAGCAAAAGAAAAAAATTTCAGAAGGGCTGCTGACAAATGTTTCGTAAGTCAACCTGCCCTTAGTTTAGCAATAAAAAAACTAGAAGATGAATTAAATGTAACCTTGTTTGAAAGAAGTAGAACCGAAGTCAAAATTACACCCCTAGGGAAAAAAATTGTTGATCAGGCAATTGTTGTTTTGGATGAAGCTGCCAAAATAAAAGATATGTCAAACTTGGGTCAAGAGCAGTTAAAGTCTCCGTTAAAGATTGGATTAATATATTCTGTAGCTCCTTATTTACTTCCTCTTATTATTCCTATCTTAAGAAATAAAACACCTGATATGCCTTTAGATGTTGAGGAAAATATAACAAAAAATCTCGAACAATCATTAAAAAGCGGGATAATCGAGGCTGCTGTTATTGCATTACCATTTAATATACCAGGTATTGAATGTATTCCTTTGTATGATGAAGAGTTTAATGTTGTTGTTCCATCAAACCATCCATGGGTAAAGAAAAAAGAGATAAGTGCTAACGATTTATCTAATCAAAAAGTTTTGCTCTTAAGTAATGAACATTGTTTCAGTAAGCAGGTGGTAGATGCGTGCCCAGAATTATCAAAAAAAAGCGAAGTGCTCCAAGGAAATTCTTTAGAAACAATCAGAAATATGGTGGCTTCAAACCTGGGTATTTCGGTGTTGCCTAAAACAGCAACAGCTATCAATTACAACAATCCACTTGTAAAAGTGATTCCTTTTCAAAAACCGATTCCTTTCAGAAGGGTAGCTATTGCATATCGAAAAAGCACAGTTAGAATGGAAGCAATTGAAAATTTTGTGATAGCATTAAAAGAGATCAAGACAAATAACATAAAAGTTTTTTAAACAATTAGCTAATAATCATTGGAGGCATAAGTTTGATTGTAGGGGTTTTTAAAGATACGCAATACGGTGAAAAGCGAATTGCTATCTCACCAGAAATTATCAAAAGGCTTGTTAATAAAAATATAAACGTCTTTATTGAAAGCAACCTTGGCCTCGATGCAGATTTTAGCAATGAAGAATTTATACAAGCAGGCGCACAATTAAAAGATGTCAACGATATATGTGTCTCAGCAGACATTTTATTATGTGTTAATTTCCCTTCCTATGAAATTTTAGAGAGATTAAAAAAAACTATTTTAGTCGGAAATTTTGGTCTTACAACATATGTAACAAATTCAAACAATCTTCAAATCTTTGATTTGTCAAAACTACCCAGAACAACCCGTGCTCAAAGCATGGATGTTTTGTCATCACAGGCAAACATTGCTGGATATAAATCTGTTCTGATCGCCTTAGAACACTACCAAAGATTTATGCCTATGTTAATGACGGCAGCGGGAACTGTGAAATCAGCAAAAGTTATAATATTGGGCGTAGGGGTTGCTGGTCTTCAAGCTATAGCAACTGCGAAAAGACTAGGGGCTGTTGTAGAGGCATCGGATGTGAGACCCTCGGTAAAAGATCAAGTTGAATCATTAGGCGGAAAATTTATTGAGGTTCCTTACGATAATGAGGATGAAAAAAATATTGCTGAAGGTAAGGGAGGCTATGCCCAATCGATGCCACAATCTTGGCAAGATAGACAAAAATTGATTGTCAGCGAAGTTATAAAAAAAGCCGATATTGTAATTACTACGGCTTTAATTCCAGGAAAATCTCCACCTTTGCTTATTGATGAAGCAACTGTTCACGCAATGAAACCAGGGTCAGTCATTGTTGATATAGCGGGCGGCAATTGTGAGCTAACTAAAGTAAATGAAATTTATAAGACTAAACACACAACCATTATTGGATATACAAATTTACCATCTATGTTAGCTCACGATGCTTCAATCTTATACGCAAAAAATATGTTTAACTTTATTGAGTTAATTATTAACGAAAATAAAGAAATAAGCATTAATTTGGAAGATGAATTAATTAAAGCCTGCCTAATTAAATAAAAGGAAAAATATGGAAGAAATTTTAACCGTTCAAAATATAACTATTTTTGTTTTAGCAGTATTTGTAGGCTTTCACGTAGTTTGGAATGTTACACCGGCACTTCATACACCATTAATGTCTGTTACAAATGCAATATCTGGGATTGTAATTGTTGGTGCAGTTCTTCAAGTTGTAGAGATTGATGAAAATATTTTTTCATTGAGCAGCATCCTTGGGACAATTGCTATATTTTTTGCATCAATAAATATTTTTGGTGGTTTTATGGTAACCCAAAGAATGCTAGATATGTTTAAAAAGAAAAGTAAATAAATGAGTACTCTAAACTTATCATGTTATTTAGTGGCAGCCATTTTGATCATATTGGCTTTACGTGGTTTATCTTCTCCAGTTACATCACGAAGAGGTAACTATTTTGGCATGATGGGTATGGCGATTGCGATCATAACAACCCTTGTCATGAATCAAGCATTTGTATTTTGGTTAATTGGTTCCGCAATTATTTTGGGTGGGCTAATTGGCTTGATTGTTGCTAAAAAAGTTCATATGACAAAAATGCCAGAGCTTGTTGCATTAATGCATTCATTTGTAGGGTTCGCCGCAATGCTCATTGCCTTTGCATCAATTTTTAATCTCACAAATGAACACTCAACAACCCAAAGGGTGGAGTTATTTCTTGGGTCTTTTATTGGCGCAATAACATTTACAGCATCTTTAGTGGCTTTTGGAAAGTTATCAGGAAAGTTTGCATCAAAAACCATAATTTTTAAAGGCCAACACCTTTTAAATTTAGTTATATTTATTGGAATGCTTGTCTTTGGAATGATCTTTTTTATCTATGAAAGTCATATGGCATTTATTTTAATGAATTGTTGTGCTTTAGTTCTTGGCATAACCCTCATTATTCCTATTGGCGGGGCAGATATGCCTGTTGTAGTGTCAATGTTAAATAGCTACTCGGGTTGGGCCGCAGCGGGTATCGGCTTCACTTTGAACAATTCTGTTTTAATCATTGCTGGGGCTTGTGTTGGATCGTCTGGTGCAATCCTTTCTTACATTATGTGTAAGTCTATGAATCGTTCTATCGTATCAGTGTTGCTTGGTGGATTTGGATCTGAAGCAAGGCAAGACGATCTAGGATCAGACAAAAAATCTCACAAAACAGGATCTGCTGCAGATGTTGCATATTTGATGAGCTCATCTGAAAATATTATTATTATTCCAGGATATGGCTTAGCTGTTGCGAGAGCTCAGCATGCGCTTCAAGAATTAACACATAAGCTTATTGAAAAAAACATCAATGTTCGATATGCCATACACCCAGTCGCTGGAAGAATGCCGGGGCACATGAACGTATTGCTAGCTGAGGCAGACGTTCCATATGATCAAGTATTTGAGATGGACGATATTAATAATGATTTTTCTGAAACCGATCTTGTATTTGTTATCGGTGCCAACGATGTAATTAATCCAGCAGCAAAAAAACCAGGAAGTTCAATATTTGGAATGCCTATTCTCGAGGCACAAAAAGCAAAAACAATTATTATTAACAAGAGAACAATGGGAGTGGGTTATGCTGGATTAGATAATGAATTATTTTATGATGATAAAACAATGATGTTTCTCGGCGATGCAAAAGTATGCGTGGAAGACCTGATTAAAGCTATCAATGATTTGTAATTACTCTATATAATCTAATCATGAGCATTACATTATTATTACTTATTTTATTATTCTCTTTTGTAGTATCCTTATCATCAATAATCTATGCTTTTAAACATTTAGATGAACAAAGTAAAAGTGATAGAAAAAATTCAAGTCACAACAAACAAGATATTAAATACGAGTCAAAATTTTTAAAATCAGTTAAAGATCTTGATTTAAATCTATAATTATTTGATAAGTAATTTGATTAAATAACCTATACATGCTAAAAATAAAACTGATAAAAATCAAATAAATATGAAATAAATTTTTTTTTCATTTAATGATAGCTTTCATCGTTTCTAGTTTTACCTCTAAAAACCCAATAAGTGAATGAAGTATAGCCAATAATAATTGGTAGAAAAATTACAACACCCACCAATAAAAATTTTTATAGGCACTATTTCTTCTTAAGGTCTTTTCGGATATTTTCAATAATGATCTCAGTAATCTTAATAGCATTTTCTGGGCCACCAGCCATTGTTGATGATGTCAGGTAAGAGCCATTAATAATTAGTGTTGGAACCCCAGTTGCGCCTGCGCTTCGAAACATTTGATTAGCCTTTTTTAATTTAGCTTCCATTGAGAAAGATTTAAATGCACCCTGGACTTTATCAGTATCAAGTTTTGCATTAGTGGATATCCATTGTATGGCAGCTAATTCATCATCAGGATTGAGCGTTTTATCATTATGAATTGCATTAAAAAGCTTTCCATGAAAATCCTCTAAAATACCAAGTGACTCCATTGCGTAATATGTTCTTGCCATCGGGATCCAATCTTTTCTGGGGACAGCAGGGACTCTTTTAAATTCAACATCTTTAGGAAGATTAGCTTTCCATTTGTTGATGGCGGGCTCAATTTGGAAGCAGTGAACACATCCATACCAGAACATTTCAATAACTTCAATCTTACCTGGCGACTCATTTTCAATTTTTTCTTTTGTAGGCTTGAAGTTTAAGTTCAGTTGTGGATCAACAGCATTGACAAGATTAGATATTAAAATTAAATATAAGAAAACAAATTTTTTCATGACGTCCCTTTTTTAGTGTTTAGTCTTTAGGTTTGGTTAACTTAATTAAGTTCGCTTTAAATCCTTCTTTAATAAGTTTTTCTCGAACTTGTTTCGCCTCTTCCATTTCTGCATATGGCCCAACGCTTACCCTATGGAAGGTATCCTCTCCGATTCGGGCAGACATGATGACAGATTCATAACTCATGAGAGCTAATTTTGCCTTGAGATTATCTGCTTGTGATTGTTCAGAGAAAGCCCCTACTTGCAAATAATACTGAATTGCGCGCTCATTTTCAGAAGTACCAGTTGCATTTTTACTATAAGTCTCTTGGTTCTCTGGGAGGTTTTCATAGAAATCAAATGATGCATTTTCGTCAATCGCAATTACGTCTTCATCGCCAAAGGAAGAATTAATTTCGATACAGGCACCTTCAGTATCTTTAAGTACAAAGGGAGATTTACCGCTCGTGATAAAAAGGGTTACTCCAATTGACAATAATATTCCTAAAAGAACACCAATAAATAGACCATTAGTGAATAGAGCTTGAGTCTGGTTGATTTCTTTTTTGGTTCGAAAGTCCTGAGACATGATATTTCCTTAAAGTTACATTTTTTCCGGTGCGGATATGCCTAATAATGATAAACCGTTTTGTATCACAATACTTACAGCCGCTATCAGAGCTATCCTTGATTTTTTAAGATTAGAATCATCAATTAAAAATTTGCTTTCATTATAATAGCTATGAAAATCACTTGCTAAGTCTTTTAAATAAGTCGCAACATAGTGCGGTGATTTTTCGCTTGCAGCAAGTAAAACAACATCGGGAAATTCTATAATTTTTTTTATTAATTGCAATTCATTTTTTGTCGTAAGTCGTTCAATATCTTGAATGGAGATATTTTGAGTATTATGGTTAGCTTGTTTTAAAACAGCGCAGATTCGTGCATGAGCATATTGAATGTAATAAACTGGATTTTCATTACTTTTAGATTTTGCAAGATCAATATCAAAAATTAACTGTGATTCAGCTTTTCTTGAAATCAAAAAATAACGGGTGGCATCACAACCAACCTCGGTTATAAGATCACTCAAAGTAACATAACTTCCCGCTCGTTTCGAAATTTTCAGTTCTTCATTATTTTTGGTTACGGTGACCATCTGATGGAGAACATATTCAGGCCAATCTTTTGGGATTCCTATATTTAAGGCCTGCAGACCAGCTCTTACACGAGTGATAGTGCTATGATGATCTGCACCTTGTTCATTAATAACCCTAATAAATCCTCTTTCCCATTTATTTTTGTGATAAACGACATCTAGAACAAAATAAGTATAGGAGCCATCAGATTTTTGCATTACACGATCTTTATCATCTCCAAATTCTGTCGTTTTGAGCCACAATGCATTTTCTTTTTCATATGTATAGTTATTATTTTTTATGTTTTGAACAACAGATTCAATTTGGTCATTTTCATAAAATGATGATTCAAGCGTAAAAACATCAAAAGTAGTTCTAAAATTAGCTAAATCTTGATTTTGCTCCATACGTAAAAATGCCACGCTAAATTCTTTTATATTTTGCAGATCATCAAGATCTCCGGAAGCTTTATAAATTTTTCCATGAGTAGTGATTGATTTTTTTTGAGAATAAGATTTAGCAATATCAACAATGTAATCACCACGATATCCATCCTCAGGAAAATTTGGATCTTTAGGACTTATATTTTTTAGCCTTGCCTGAACAGATAAGGCGAGATTATTAATTTGCGCACCCGCGTCGTTATAATAAAATTCTTTCGTCACACGCCAACCGTTCGCAGAAAATATTCTCGCTAGACAATCTCCTATTGCAGCACCTCTTCCGTGACCGATATGAAGCGGTCCTGTTGGGTTGGCTGATACAAACTCTATTTGTAATGATTGTTGGCTTCCTGAATCATTGTGACCATAGAATTCTCTTTTTAGGAAGATTTCATTTACTTGCGACGCATGGCCTTCTGAACTCAGAAAGAAATTAATGAATCCAGGCCCCGCTATCTCTAGCTGAGAAAAGAGAGGATGCGAATCAATCGATTCAACAAATTGAATGGCAATCTTCTTAGGATTTTGTTTTAATTGTTTTGATAATTTTAAAGCAATATTAGTTGAAAAATCACCATGACCAAGAGATTTTGGACGATCAATTTCAATATCTTGATCATCAATAATGACACCAAAATTTTCACACGTTTTTTTGATTAAATCTGATATTAATTTTTTCACAAGGTTACAATATAAACAAAAATAATATTCTACCCTAGAGACATGAGATAGATAAAACAACTTCAAAGGATATAAAAATAAAAAGAATTATAAAAGTAGCTATTGATGTGCCTATCGATGATTTATTTGATTATTTTTGTCAGGATCAAGTATCAATTGGACAGTATGTTGTTGTCCCATTTGGAAATCGTAAAGTGGTTGGAGTTGTTGTTGATGTCGATCAAAAGACATCTATTGATTTTAAAAAAATTAAAAAGGTGATTAGAGCTGATAACGAAATTCTCTTCGATGAGCATTTATTTAAATTATTTCGTTTTGCAGCAAATTACTATCAATATCCAATCGGCCAAACAATTCATACGGCATTGCCAACAAGAATAAAAAAAGATCTTAATAAATTAAAGAAAAAAGCATTTACATATAGCGCAACATCTTTATTGACTTCAGAATATATCGAAAATATATCTCCTAGAAAGAAAAAGTTAAAGTTGATAGCTATGGCTTTATTGCAAAAAAATATAAATGACATGGAGATTAAAAAATTATTTAATGCTCCGAATCTGATTATTAGAGAATTATTAGAAAAGGGTTTAATTAAAGCCTCAGAGACACAGTCAGAAATAAATACAAGGGATTCAATTTCAATTGCACTGAATGAAGAACAACAAGAAGCGGTTAACGAAATTTTATCTAAGAAGAGCTTTCACCCCTTTTTGATTTTTGGAATAACTGGCAGTGGCAAAACAGAAGTTTATATGAAATTAATTGATTCTTATTTGAAGAACAAGGGGCAAGTTCTAGTGATGGTTCCAGAAATTAATTTAACACCTCAATTAGAAAAAAGATTTGAAAAACGTTTTCCAGGTAATAAAATAATTTCATTACATAGTCATTTAACTGACAGTGATCGTTTAGAAAACTGGCGAGCGGCAAAATCTGGACAAGCTCAAATTATTATTGGGACACGTCTATCTGTATTTACACCATTCAAAAATTTACGGGGAATTATTATTGATGAAGAACATGACGGGTCATATAAACAACAAGATAATTTGAGATACCATGCTCGTGACGTAGCAATGATGCGTGCAAAATTATTGAACATTCCATTTATTTTGGGAAGTGCCACGCCATCATTAGAAAGTTGGGCCTTAGTAAAGTCACAAAAGTTAAATTTGCTAAAATTAACTAAGAGAGCTTTTCAAGATGCCACTCTACCTGTTGTACGTCTTATTCAAAAAAGTACTAAATTAACAGATAATTATTTAAGTGAACCATTACTTGATGCAATCCAAGACAGATTGAGCAAAAAACAGCAATCGATTATTTTTATAAATCGAAGAGGCTATGCGCCAGTCCTATTTTGTTCATCTTGTTCATCGAATGTGCAATGTCCAAAATGTAGTACCTCGTTAGTTGTTCATAATAAAAATAAAAAATTACGCTGTCATCATTGTGGTTATCAAAGGTTAATTGATAGTTTTTGCGCTCAGTGTGGAAATTTAGATTTAATTACTCTTGGGAGTGGCACTCAAAGAATTGAAGAAATATTATCTGAGTGTTTTCCTCAAGCCAGAATACAGCGTGTTGATCGGGATACTATGAAATCAAAAAATAAACTGGATAAACTTTATCAAGAGATGACCCAAGGCAGTATTGATATTTTAATAGGCACTCAAATGCTGTCAAAGGGTCATGATTTCGCAAATGTTACCCTAGTTGGCATAGTGGATGCGGATCATGCTTTATTTAGTCACGATTTCAGAGCCTCTGAAAAGCTTTTCTCGCAACTAGTTCAAGTATCCGGAAGATCAGGCCGGCATAAGGATCATGGAGAAGTGATTATTGATACAAACTTTGGGAAACATCCCATTTACTCATATGTACAAAAACAGGATTACGAATTATTTGCGGAAATGGAATTAAATTTAAGAAAAAATCTAAATTTCCCCCCCTTTTTTTCGCATGCTGTCTTAAAAATGGAAAGTAAAGATCTAAGATTATTAGAAAAATTCAGTAGCTTTACCTATGAGTTGGCAATTCAATTGAAAATCTCAGATGTAAAAATTAACCCTCCCACACGACCTTATATTGAAAAAGTAAATTTACTGGAACGGGCACATATGTTTTTTGAATCGAACAGCCGTAACCAATTGAATCAATTGCTTTGTTTATTAAGGCAAAATTTAATGGAAAGTAAGCTTGCTAAAAAAATAAAATGGGTAGTGGACGTAGATCCAATTGAATTTTAAGATAATAGGGTTGTGATAAAACAACCCCTATTAAATATTAATTAGCTGCTTCTTCAGCTGGTGCTTCTTCAGCTGGTGCTTCATCTGTCATAGGAGGAACTTCGGCATCAGTTGTAGGATTATCAGTTGAAGCATTGTCTCCACAAGCAGTTAAAAACAAACCAAACATTAGAGCAAACAAAAATTTATTAAGCATCAAAATCTCCGAAAAGGTTATAAAAAGAAAGCATGCTATCCTATCACTTGGCTATAAACAATTCAAATGTTTTATGAAGAGCTAGTCAAAAAAACGATATTATTATGAAAATATGCAACAAAATTATCCAAAAATTTTAACCTTTGCGGCATCAGATCCTTCGGGAGGGGCTGGAATACAAGCTGATATTATGACGCAAACGAGCCTAGGATGTTTTCCTTTATCAGTTATTACAGCATTGACTGTTCAAGATACACAAGGCGTTAAAACCATACAGTCTGTAACTGCATCGTTGGTCGATCATCAAGCAAGAACTTTGCTTGATGAGTCAGAAATAGATGCAATTAAGTGTGGGGTATTGGGGGATATTGAGAATATTAAAGTAATAGCAAAAATTATTAGTGACTACCCAAAAATCCCTGTTGTAATAGACCCAATTATTGCTTCTGGAAGAGGAGATAGTTTGATCACAGACGAGGGGCTAGAAATGATGATTCGTTTACTTTTCCCTGTTGCAGAGATAATCACTCCTAATATTAATGAAGGCTCATTAATTATTACAAAAAATTTATTTGACGAAATAAAAGAAGATCAATTTTTTATTGGAAAATCTTTATTAGAGTTTGGCCCAAAAAATATCTTGCTTACCGCAGCAGATCATGATTTGAACTCCGCAAAAGTAAAAAATATTTTATTTAACCATTCAGGATCAACCGTTACTTATGAATATCAAAGGCTTTTATTAAAGTATCATGGATCCGGATGTACTTTATCATCATCAATTGCTGCTTTCATTGCTCTGGGTATGACAACTGAGGGGGCTGTGGCGGAGGCCCAAGATTTTACATGGCAAACATTAAAGTACGGACTAAAAAATGGGAGGGGTCAATTAATCCCCAATCGTTTTTATTGGATGATGCAAGACCCTGAGGATGATAATGAACCACAGCATCATTAGTGGAATATATGCCATCACCCCCGATTGGATCGACACAGATCAGTTGATTAAAAAAACAGAGGAAGTTTTAACTGCAGGCGTTAATCTTATTCAGTATAGAAATAAAATTGCGACGAATAATCAAAAGTTATCCCAAGCTAAAAAAATAAAAGCATTGTGTGATTACTATAAAACGCCATTGATTATTAATGATGATATTGAATTATGCCGTATTTTAAAAGCGGATGGAATACATTTAGGAGAAAATGACAGCACAATTGATGAAGTAAGAAATAAGTTAGGAGATCAAGTGATTGTTGGAATTTCTTGCTACAGTGATTTAACTCGAGTACGTAAAATGCTAGCAACTGACTGCAATTATATTGCTGTTGGAGCATGTTATCCCACCACAACAAAACCTGATGCTCCGCATGCATCGAAAAGCTTCATCCTTGATGTACTTAAAATAACTACAAAACCTGTTGTTGCTATTGGAGGGATTAATTTACATAATTGTGAACCGTTATTAAAGTTAGGGGTCAATTCGTTAGCAATGATCAATTCAATTTTTTATGCAAATGATGTGAAACATACCGTTAATCAATTTCAAGCGCTTGTCAGCAAGCATGACTAAAAACATAGATTTATTTAATGAGTCACAAGAATATATTCCAGGTGGAGTAAATTCTCCTGTAAGGGCCTTTGGATCTGTGGGCGGTACGCCCATATTTTTTAAAAAAGGAAAAGGCTCTAAGTTATGGGATGAAGAGGGTAAGGAGTATATTGATTACATTAACTCATGGGGCCCAATGATTCTGGGTCATGCTCATCCTGAAGTCATTCAGGCCGTTCAAGAAGTGTCAAAAGATAGCCTCTCATTTGGAGCTCCCACTGCACGCGAACTGTATATGGCGAGAGAAATTGCAAAACTTGTTCCATCGATTGAGCAAGTGCGATTAGTTAGTTCAGGGACTGAGGCAACAATGAGTGCAATCCGTTTAGCTCGAGGATTCACAGGAAGAGATAAAATTGTTAAATTTGAAGGCTGTTATCATGGGCACGCAGATTCATTATTAGTCAAAGCCGGCTCAGGAGCGCTGACCTTTGGGCAACCCAGTTCAGCAGGAGTGCCCGCCGATACCGCAAAACATACTTTAACCCTTAGCTACAATAATATAGAAGAGCTTCAAGAATTATTTTTGACTCAAGGGAATCAAATTGCTTGTGTCATTCTTGAACCGGTTGTAGGGAACATGAATTTAATTGTTCCTTCAGAAGAATTTTTAGCAACACTTCGCTCAATCACAGAAAAGTACGGGGCACTGTTGATTTTTGACGAAGTAATGACTGGCTTTAGAGTTTCTTTAGGGGGTGCACAAGAATTATTTGGAATAAAACCTGACCTTACAACACTTGGCAAAGTTATTGGGGGAGGTCTTCCGGTCGGTGCTTTTGGTGGACGAAAAGATATTATGCAAAAACTTGCCCCACTCGGGCCTGTTTATCAAGCAGGAACGCTATCTGGGAATCCAGTTGCGGTTGCTGCTGGTTTAAAAACACTTGAATTGATTCAAGCAGACAATTTTTTTGAAAAGCTAAGCTCACAAACCAAAAAACTAACTGATGGATTAACTCAAGTTGGCCTTGATAATGGCGTTAATTTTTGTGCGAGAAATGTGGGAGGTATGTTTGGGTTGTACTTTAGTAAAACTCCACCAAATTCATTTTCTGATGTGATGTCATCGGACCGAGAAATGTTTAACAAATTTTTTCATGAGATGTTAAGTTTAGGAATTTATTTTGGTCCTTCTGCATTCGAGGCAGGATTTGTCTCAGCAGCACATTCAGACACAGACATCGAATTTACGATTGATTGTGCAAAAAAAGCATTTAAAAAGATTTAATTTTTGGAATTATAAATCGCCCTTCAGCATTGAATTTACTGGATAAAACCAGTATTATTAATAATTCCGCTTAACGAAACAATAAAGATTATTTATGGCAGAAATTTCAAACATTCAAAAACAAGGACTTTATAACCCGGCAAATGAACATGATGCATGCGGCGTTGGTTTTGTTGCCAATATTCACGGAAAGAAAAGTCATGAAATCGTAAAACAAGGACTGACAATTCTTGATAATTTAACGCACCGTGGCGCCACCGGATATGACCCAAAATTAGGAGATGGCGCCGGCCTTTTAAGTCAAATTCCTCATGAGTTTTTTGTTTCTGAAGCACAAAAAACTGGTTTCCAGTTACCCGAAGTTGGACATTACGGCGTCGGTATGATTTTTTTACCTCAGGATGATGTCTTAAGACAAAATTTTAAAAGTCTTATCGAAAGAATAATTGGTGAAGAAGAGCAAATATTCATTGGCTGGAGAGATGTTCCTGTAAATAATCAAAGTATTGCAGATGCTGCAAAACAAGTTGAGCCTGTCATGCAACAAGTTTTCGTCAAGAGAAATACGGAGTGTGATATACAGTCAGCTTTTGAAAGAAAATTATTTGTTATTCGCAAGCGTATCGAAATTGAAATTTCAAAGCTTAATAAGAATGATCCTGCAAAATTTTATATTCCATCATTTTCATCAAAAACAATTGTTTATAAAGGCATGCTGCTTGCGGCTGAAGTCGGCGTATATTTTAAAGACTTAAAAGATGAGAAATTTATATCAGCTATTGCACTTGTACACCAACGTTTTTCCACAAATACATTTCCATCTTGGGACCTAGCTCATCCATTCAGAATGATTGCACATAATGGGGAAATTAATACCGTGCAAGGAAATGTAAACTGGATGCATGCCAGACATGAAACAATGAAATCAATGTTGCTTGGAAATGATCTTGAAAAACTTTGGCCCCTCATTGAAGATGGCCAGTCTGATTCAGCCTGTTTTGACAACTGTCTTGAGTTGCTTGTTGCAGGGGGATACAGCCTTCCGCATGCAATGATGATGTTAATACCTGAAGCTTGGGCAGGTAATACCTTAATGGATAAAGAGCGAAAAGCTTTTTATGAATATCATGCAGCATTAATGGAGCCCTGGGATGGTCCAGCTGCTGTCGCTTTTACAGATGGGCAGATGATAGGAGCTACACTGGATCGAAATGGATTAAGACCTGCAAGATATCTTATTACTGATGATGGCTTAGTAATGATGGCATCAGAAATGGGCGTACTAAATTTTCCTGAAGAAAAGATAGTTAAAAAATGGCGGCTCGAACCAGGAAAAATGTTATTGATTGATACTGAAGCAGGGAGGGTGATCGATGATCAAGAAGTAAAAAAATTACTTTCGACTGCAAAACCTTATGAAAAATGGATCAATGATTCACGTTTCTTTTTGGGGGATTTAAAAAACGTTGAGTTAAATGCAACTCTAAATCAACCAATCCTAGATATTCAGCAAAATTTTGGCTACACCCAAGAAGACCTTAAATTTATTCTTCAACCAATGTTTGAATCAGGAGAAGAAGCTTCTGGATCTATGGGTAATGATGCAGCATTAACGGTTCTCTCTAATAAAGCTAAGTCCTTTTATAATTATTTTAAACAACTTTTTGCTCAAGTAACCAACCCACCTATAGATCCGATTCGAGAAGAAATTGTAATGTCATTAGTGACATTTATTGGGCCGAAGCCAAACCTTCTAGGAATTGAAGAAACGAATCCTCCATGGAGATTAGAGGCTAGTCAACCAATTCTAAGTCTTCAAGAATTGGAGCAATTAAAATCCATTGATCAATTAACAGATGGACACTTTAAGTCAAAAGTCATCGATATCACTTATGCGGTAAATTCTCAGGATAATGCTGAAAAAAGAATGAAGACAGCATTAGATAATGTTTGTGCTGAGGCAAATCAAGCAATCCGTGATGGGTTTAATGTATTAATTTTATCTGATCGGAATATTTCTAGATTTCGAATAGCAATACCTGCTTTACTCGCATCTTCGGCAACCCACGAATTCTTAGTCCATGAGGGTAATCGAACGAAAACTGGTCTTGTGGTTGATACTGGATCCGCGAGAGAAGTACACCACTTTGCTTTATTAGGAGGATATGGTGCAGAAGCAATCTGCCCATGGCTGGTTTATGAAACCATGAAAGAAATTTGCGATGACTCAGACAAAGCACAAAGCAATTTTGTTAAAGCAATTGGAAAAGGGCTTTATAAAGTAATGTCAAAAATGGGTATTTCAACATTTCAGTCCTATTGTGGCGCTCATATATTTGAAGCCATTGGTTTAAATTCTAAATTTATTCAGGATTATTTTACTGGGACAACTACAAATATTGAAGGTATTGGTCTTGCACAAGTTGCCATGGAATCTGAAAAATTACATAGTGATGCTTTTGGTAATGACCCCATTTTAATAAATGCTCTTGACGCTGGAGGAGATTATGCTTTCAGAATTCGTGGCGAACAGCACATGTGGAATCCTGAATCGATTGCTAAACTTCAACATGCAACCCGTAAAAAAGATTTTAAAACATATAAAGAATATGCTGAGCTCATTAATAATCAGGCTGAGCGATACATGACTTTAAGAGGTTTATTTAAATTTAACTCGAATAATAAATCCATTAGTATTGACGAGGTTGAACCAGCAACAGAAATTGTAAAACGATTTGCAACTGGAGCAATGTCCCTAGGCTCAATTTCAACAGAAGCCCACACTACACTCGCTATTGCAATGAACCGAATTGGCGGAAAATCAAATACAGGTGAAGGTGGAGAAGATAAAAAAAGATTTATTCCACTCACTCAAGATTCAACTTTGGCAGATTATCTCGGAAAAGAATTAATCGAATCAAATATAGATTTAAAGAAGGGCGACTCTCTTCGATCAAAAATTAAGCAAGTTGCATCTGGTCGTTTTGGAGTGACAGCCGAGTATTTAGCATCTGCAGATCAAATACAAATTAAAATGGCACAAGGTGCAAAACCGGGAGAAGGCGGACAGTTGCCAGGCCATAAGGTAACCCCATATATTGCTCAATTAAGATTTTCGGTTCCAGGTGTTGGACTAATATCGCCTCCACCCCATCATGATATTTACTCAATTGAAGACTTAGCTCAACTAATTCATGATCTGAAAAATGCTAATCCAAAAGCAGATATTTCTGTGAAATTAGTATCAGAGACTGGCGTAGGGACGGTTGCGGCTGGTGTTGCTAAAGCTAAATCAGACCACATTGTTATTGCAGGCCATGATGGCGGAACAGGGGCTTCACCTCTTTCATCAATTAAACATGCCGGAACTCCGTGGGAACTAGGATTAGCTGAAACGCAACAAACACTAGTTTTAAATAAGCTTCGGAGCCGAGTGGTACTTCAAGTTGATGGTCAGATGAAAACAGGGCGTGATGTCATTATTGGTGCATTATTAGGCGCAGATGAGTTTGGTTTTGCCACAGCACCTTTGGTTGTTGAGGGTTGCATCATGATGAGAAAATGTCATTTAAATACTTGCCCCGTAGGTGTTGCGACTCAGGATCCTGAATTAAGAAAAAGATTTACAGGGCAACCAGAACATGTGGTGAATTACTTTTTCTTTGTTGCAGAAGAAGTCCGTGAAATTATGGCAGAACTTGGAATAAAGAAATTCAATGATCTAATTGGACGTTCAGATTTTTTAGATATGCAATCAGGCATTCACCACTGGAAGATTAACGGACTAGATTTTACGAAAATTTTCCATAGACCAAAACTGGCAGATGAAGTTGGAACTTTCCATCAAGATAAGCAAGATCATGGTTTAGAGAAAGCGCTGGATCACGATTTAATTAAACAAGCAAAACATGCGATTGAGTCAAGATCAAATTGTGAAATAAGTACACCTATTAGTAATATTAATAGAACTGTTGGAACGTTACTTTCTCATGAAATTGCAAAAAGATATGGAAATGATGGACTACCAAATGATTCAATAAGAGTCAGCTTGAACGGAACAGCTGGTCAAAGTTTTGGAGCTTTTTTAGCCAAAGGGATTACATTTAATCTTAAAGGCGAAGGTAATGATTATGTTGGAAAAGGTTTATGTGGTGGAAAAATTATTATTCAACCCCCTGCTGGTTTTAACGCAAAAGCGAGTGAAAATATTATTGTGGGTAACACTGTAATGTATGGCGCTACTTCTGGTGAAACATATTTTAGTGGCGTTGCCGGTGAGCGATTCTGTGTTCGTAATTCGGGGGCGAGTGCTGTAGTTGAAGGTGTTGGAAATCATGGATGTGAGTATATGACCGGAGGAACCGTTGTTGTTTTAGGTCAAACAGGCCAAAACTTTGCAGCGGGAATGTCGGGAGGGGTAGCTTATGTTTACGATGTAAAACAGTTATTTAAACCTAATTGTAATTTATCAATGGTTACACTTGAACAAGTTGTAAAATCCCAATTACAAGAAGAGCAAGCAAGGCATATGAACAAGACAGATGAGGTCATCTTAAAGGAATTAATCCAAGCTCACTTTGATAATACACAAAGCGAAGTTGCTAAGATGATTCTCGATAATTGGAATGATTCATTGAATTATTTTGTGAAGGTTATGCCTAACGAATATAAAAGAGCTCTGAATGAGTTAAGTGAAACACCGAAGAAGGAAACCGCATAATGGGAAAAGCCACTGGTTTTATTGAGTTTAATCGTTTATCTGAGCAAAATATTCCTCCGCATGAGCGGGTAAAAAACTATAAAGAATTTGTATTACACCTTTCTGATGAAGAGGCGAAAATACAAGGTGCACGCTGTATGGATTGTGGAATCCCCTTTTGTAATAATGGCTGTCCTGTAAATAATATTATTCCAGATTGGAATGATTTGGTTTATAAACAAAATTGGGCAGAGGCAATTAAGGTTCTGCATTCAACAAATAATTTTCCAGAGTTTACTGGGCGTATTTGTCCTGCACCTTGTGAAGCAGCTTGTACTCTTAATATTAATTCTGATGCGGTTGGGATCAAGTCGATTGAGCATGCAATTATAGATAAAGCTTGGGAACTAGGTTTAGTAAAACCTGAAACCCCATCTATGAAAACGGGAAAAAGAATTGCTATAGTTGGTTCAGGTCCAGCGGGTATGGCAGCAGCGCAACAATTGGCAAGAGCCGGACACGATGTTGATTTGCTAGAAAAAAATGATCGTATTGGTGGATTATTAAGATACGGCATTCCAGATTTTAAAATGGAAAAAACGCATATAGATAGAAGAATTCATCAAATGCAAGCTGAAGGTGTAAATTTTAAAACAAATCAAAATGTAGGCATCGATATTAATCCAGATGATTTAATTAATGATTATGATGTAGTCATTCTATCCGGTGGAGCTGAGTGGCCAAGAGATCTGCCTGTTCCAGGGAGAGATTTAAAAGGCATTCATTTTGCAATGGATTTCCTTCCCTCACAAAATAAAGTCGTAGCTGGGGATAAAGTTCAAGAGCAGATCTTAGCAACAGATAAACATGTTATTGTGATCGGCGGCGGCGATACCGGTTCTGATTGTGTAGGCACCTCAAATCGTCATGGAGCTAAATCAGTCACTCAATTTGAATTGATGCCACAGCCTCCAGAACAAGAAAATAAAGCTATGGTTTGGCCATATTGGCCTCTTAAATTAAGAACATCAAGCTCACACGAAGAAGGATGTCAGCGAGATTGGTCGGTCGCAACAAAAGAGTTAATAGGTGAAAATGGAGTTGTTAAAGAGTTGGTGGCTAGTCGCGTTGAGTGGAAAGATGGAAAAATGGCAGAAGTCGCAAACTCTGAATTTAAAATTAAAGCAGATCTTGTTTTGCTTGCTATGGGCTTTGTAGGACCACAACAAACCCTTTTGGAAAAGTTCGGAATTGAAAAAGATGAACGAGGAAATGCAAAAGCAGATACTGAAGGAGATAAAGCCTATTTTACTTCACGTAATAAAGTTTTCGCCGCTGGCGATATGCGCAGGGGACAGTCTTTAGTTGTTTGGGCAATAAGAGAGGGGCGACAATGTGCACGAGCTGTTGATGAGTTTTTAATGGGTAGCTCTATCCTCCCAAGATAATATCAATGAAAATTACTAATGATTCATTCCTCAAAACGTTGAGGCTGGAGAAAACTCCATACACTCCAGTTTGGATCATGAGACAGGCAGGCCGTTATCTTCCAGAATACCAACAAACCCGAAAAAATGCAGGATCATTTATGGATCTTTGCCGTAATAAAAATTTTGCTACAGAAGTAACCCTCCAACCTCTTGATAGATATCCATTGTTAGATGCATCAATCCTTTTTTCAGATATTTTAACTATTCCAGATGCAATGGGACTGGGTTTAAATTTCGCCCAAGGTGAAGGTCCAATTTTTGATAAGCCTTTGCAAAATGAACAAGCAGTTCAAGCTCTTGATATACCTTCAATGGATAAGTTGTCATATGTATTTGATGCAGTAAAATCCATTAAAAATGCACTTAATGGAAGAGTACCATTAATAGGATTTGCTGGAAGTCCTTGGACATTAGCGACCTATATGGTCGAGGGCCAAGGAGGTTCAGATTTTTTAAAGATAAAAAAAATGGCTTATGAAAGAAAAGATTTAATTCATCATATATTAAAAATCAACGCAGAAAGTGTAACTCAATATTTAACTGAGCAAATTAAATCGGGTGTTGACGCTGTAATGATTTTTGATTCATGGGGAGGGAGATTAAGTCATCATGAATACAGCGAATTATCTTTAAATTATATGAAAGTAATCCTCGATAATTTAGATATTTTGGGCTATGAACATATACCTAAAATTATTTTTACTAAAGGGGGAGGTCAATGGATTGATCAACAAATTATTGCCCGGCCCGATGCCATAGGCCTGGACTGGCAGACTAGTTTAAAAAAAGCACGCGAAATAACGAATGATAAAATTGCCTTACAAGGAAATATGGATCCCGCAATTTTGTTAGGCTCAGATAAAAAAATTGAAGAAGAAGTTAAAAAAGTCCTCGATGATTATGGTCGCGGTGAAGGACATATTTTTAATCTAGGCCATGGAATAACTCAATTTACTGACCCTGATAAGGTAGATTTAATGTTACAAACCATCAGAGAATACAGTCAACAGTATCATTAGTGCCCTTTGCCTTGTTCGATTCCTTTGCCTGAAATTGATCGATAAAATTGATCATTAAATTTTGCCCTTTCTTTTTTTGCTTGAGGGGATTTATCGGCTAAGGAAATTAAAATGACAAAGATAAAAGTTGTGCTCATAGAAAATAAAGCAGGATATTTATAGGGAAATATAGCTGTCGGAAATTGAAATAAGTCAACCCAAACAACGGGACTAAGAATAACCAAGGTAATGGTTGTTACAAGGCCAATAATTCCACCGTAAAAAGCACCATGGGTCGTTAAATTTTTCCAATACATGGATAAAAAAATAATTGGAAAATTTGTACTGGCCGCAATAGCAAATGCTAAACCCACCATAAAAGCGATATTTTGATTTTCAAAAATAATGCCAAGTCCAATGGCAATGACCCCAAGAAAAACTGTGGCTATCCTTGAGACATTCAATTCTTTTTTTTCATCTTTGTTATTCGGCTGTATGACATTAGAGAAAATATCATGAGAAATTGCGGAAGCTCCAGCTAAAGTGAGACCAGATACTACTGCAAGAATCGTTGCAAAAGCAACTGCAGAAATAAATCCCAGAAGCACATCTCCACCGACTGCGTGAGCGAGATGAATGGCTGCCATATTATTATTCCCCAATAGGTCACCATCTGAATTAAGATAGACTGGATTTGTACTGACAAGTATTATTGCTCCAAAGCCGATGAAAAATGTAAGAATATAGAAGTAACCAATAAAACCTGTTGCAAAGGCAACAGATCTTCTTGCTTGAATGGAGTCTTTGACGGTAAAGAATCGCATTAATATATGGGGTAATCCGGCAGTTCCAAACATCAGAGCCAATCCAAGTGAAATCGCCGATATGGGATCTTTGATTAAAGCTCCTGGAGCAATTATTTGTTCAGAAAGGCGATGATAATTAATGGCCGTATCAAAAAAAGTATTTAAGTTGAAATTAAATTTCCACATCACTAAAACTGAAATTAAAGTTGCCCCAAATAATAAAAGAATAGCTTTAATAATTTGTACCCAGGTCGTGGCAATCATGCCTCCAAATGTAACGTATAAAATCATTAGGAGCCCAACAATATAAACAGCCACATGATAAGGTAAGTTAAATAAGATTTGAATTAATTTGCCTGCTCCAACCATTTGTGCAATTAGGTATAAAATTACAGTGGCCAATGAGCCAAAGGCAGACAGGATGCGGATAGGTTTTTGTTTTAACCGATAAGAGGCCACATCCGCAAATGTATATTTCCCTAAATTTCTCAATGGCTCAGCAATGATGAGGAGCACAATGGGCCAACCCACAAGGAAACCAATTGAATAAATTAATCCATCAAAACCAGAGGCAAAAACTAATCCAGATATACCTAAGAATGAGGCCGCAGACATAAAGTCGCCGGATATTGCTAATCCATTTTGAAAACCTGTAATATTCCCACCAGCTGTATAAAAAGAGTCTCTGTTGCGAATTTGTTTTGCAGCCCAGTAGGTGATGTATAGGGTTAATAGAACAAAACAACAAAACATTGAAACAGCAATAATATTCATGACTTATATTCTTTTCAGAATAGGCTCTATTAATTTATTTGATAAATAAACGTATACCAATGTGACGAAAAAGATTAAAAAAATAAGAAAGAAACCATAGGCAATTCCATAAGAAATTGATGAATCAAATATCTTCTGACTTAACCAGTTTGGATAATAAGCAATAAGTAAAATGAAAGAAAAGTATGAACAAATGATTATGAATAAAAGAGGGTAAATGATAATTTTTTTTAAGTTGATGAGCTTTTCATAATCTTTCATAAACATCAATATATCATTAATAATATCAAAGATGGATTAAGGAAAAATATCAATCAAACAATCGATTTGATTATTTATGTACTGCTGAATATAAGACAGCTCCTCTAAATCTAGTCTTTGGATATCCACTTCACTTTTTTGATAAGACGGTCTTGCAAGGCTATAAATGTGAATGCCTTTCAGGTTATTTGAAAATGGGTTTATAAAATTAATATAATCATCTAAAAATTTATTAGACGGGATAGAACCATCGATTTTCAAGAAACAACTTTGGACCACAGTTGAGACATGCTGAATACACAAATCTAAATTATTTTTAATTTGCTTCATAGAAGGATTAATCTGATTAATTTGTTTCATAGCTAATGTATTTCCTGCATCAACTTTAAACCATACCTCACCGTTATATTTACTAATCGTTTTAATTGCATCAAGATTTTTATGAATAAAGCTCCCATTAGTGATTAACCGGATCGGTACCTTATTAACTAGGTGAAATTCATCTAAGAGTTTAATTGATCTATCAATAGCATCAGCAAATTCCTTAGCTGCTGTAGGTTCCCCATTCCCTGAAAAAGCAATATCAGCGAAAGATGTATTTGGCGGACAGTTTTCTGCAATAAAAGAAGTATGATTTATTTTAAAAAGCCATTGACGTAATTCATCCTCTAACAAGTTTAAGTCAATTGGTTCTGGATTACCTCTGGTTAAATTAGGGATCTCGCAATAAATACATTGCCAATTGCATGCGTTATTAGTGTTTAAGTTGATTCCAAGAGACAAACCCCCAGCTCTCCTAGATAGAACCGGATAAATATATTTCGATTCAAAAATATCACGATCATGATTTTCTGTGTGTAGCTTAAAAGTTTTTTTATCCATTAATTAGAATTATAGCGAATAAAAAATTTCCATAGGGTTTAATCGATCTATAGATTAGTAATCCATAAGACTTGATAGGGTTTTAAAGTAATTTTTTTAGATTCAATTTTTTTATTAGTTATTAAATCAATCCAATGCTTATTAAAAATTAAATTAATTTCATTCAGATCAACTGGCTGTTTATTATTTGTGACATTGGCAATCACAAATATACTTTGTTTCCGATTGTGACTTTGGCGCCAAATTGCAAATACTTCTTTTCCTAAATTTAAAGTAAATTGAGTTGCATTTGGATGAAATGCTGGTTGTGATTTTCTGATGAGAAGTATTTGCTTTAACGCATTTAAAATTTTTTGTTCTTTTGTTTTATTTTGCAAAGCCTTTAAAATCTCAGTGATCTTAAATTTTTTTCGATTTATAGTTCTTTTTTCATTTGTTTCCTTTACGCCTTCATAATAATTTTCAGTTCCAAGTAGGCTATTTACATAGATTGCGGGTATCCCTTCTAAACTAAACATAATGGAATGTGCACAAATAAATCGTTGGATTTGATAGTTATCAGATTCATGTATTGTTTCTTTAAGGGCGTCAAATAAAGCTATATTTATTTCATAAGGTTTTTGTTTATTGTTAATTTTTCTATATGAGATTTGACCCCCTAGGTTTTTCATTTTTTTTAAGATAGCTTTTATATTTTTTTCTGAAATCAATCCTTCTGCTGGTCTTATTCCAATACCGTCATGAGATGCAATAAAATTAAAATACGTATTACCTTCCATTGGCGGAGGCATAGACATTAACCATTTCCTTAAAATAGATACATCTCCAAAAAGCATGGTATAAAGAATGATCGGAGGGAGTGAAAAATTATAAATTAAATGAGCTTCATTGCCGTTTCCGAAATAATCAAGATTTTCTTTGTTGGGAAGATTTGTTTCAGTTATTAAAAAAGTTTTTTTAGAATAATTATCCATAATTAATCTAATTAATTTGATAATCTCATGCGTTTGAGGAAGATTAATGCAGCTTGTGCCTATCTCTTTCCATAAAAATGCAACAGCATCTAAACGAAGTACGCTAATTCCATGATCAAGATAAAATTTGATAATTTGTAGAAATGCTAATAACACATCTTGATTTGAAAAGTCTAAATCAATCTGATCTCGACTAAAGGTACACCAGACATATTTATCCCCACTATTAGTTTTATACTTTTGTAATAACTCATGACTTCTTGGTCTTGTTACAGAAGTCGTATCAAAAGTTTTTTTAAAATAATGAAAAAAATTTTTCCCTGGTGATTCATTATTTAAAAACTGTTTAAACCAATCTGATTGGCTAGAGCAATGATTAATGACCAAATCACCCATAATTTTGAAATTTGCGGAGAGTTTTTTGATATCACCCCACGTGCCGAATCCCTTTTTTATTTGAAGATAATTAATAACAGAAAAACCATCGTCAGAGCTATATGGGAAAAAGGGTAAAATATGAATTATCGAAATAACATCTTTTAAATGTAGATCCATAAATTTTTTTAATGAATCAATATGTTTTTTATCTTGTTCTTGAAATGTATCCATATAGGTAATCATGACAACATCAGACTCACTCCATCGATTGGCAGCATGATTTATCTTTAATTTTTTATTTAAAAAAATTGTAAAAATTTTTTTTGCAAAATTAGTATTTTGTTTTTTGGGATAAATGTTGTTTAAATGAGTAAGGATCTGTTGATATAAGATATTACTTTTTTGAAAATTCATTCATATCCTCATTGACAGCGACTAGGAAGTCTTCTTGAAGATCTGGAATAGCACTATTTACTCTTGTCCAAGATGGAATAAACGGGGTTTCCATGGGGTTATCAAGATAGCTTTTGCCAGCATCAAGAATATTTTGGGCAAACATCTCTACGGCTCTTTCCTCAGAATGGATGTCTAATTTTAATCCATTCATTGCAGCATCATTATTGTAAGTTTCAATAAAGTCTAATGCAATTCTGAAATATGTGGCTTTTATTGAGCGAAAAGTTTCGGTATTGAAAACCAAACCATTGGTGGCAAGTTTTCTGAAGATTGATTTACAAATGTCGATGGACATTTTAGAAAGACCTTTTTCTTTATCGTTTAAGCTTAGGTCTTGGTGCTTATGATCATAATGATCTGCAATGTCAACTTGACAGAGATGGTTGTTTGAATAATTTCTATTGACTTCAGATAAAACACCAATTTCTAGACCCCAATCACTTGGAATGCGGATATCACTAAGGACATCTGTACGCATTGAAAATTCTCCAGCAAGGGCATATCTAAAGCTATCAAGATAATTTAGATAATCATTATCATTAAATATTCGCTTCAAAGAACGAATTAATGGTGTCACTAAAAGACGACAAACACGACCATTTATTTTTTCATGAGTGACTCTGGAGTAGTAACCTTTGCAAAATTGATAGTTAAAATTAGGATTAGCAACTGGATAGATGAGTCGAGCGAGTAACTCTCGATTATAGGTGACAATATCACAATCATGTAAGGCAACTGATTTTGCTGTTCCATCAGCAAGAACGAAGCCGAAACAAAACCAAACATTCCGACCTTTGCCGAGTTCTTTTGGAGATAAATCAAACTTTTTAAGTTTCTGATCAATATCTAGTAGACGAGGACCATCATTCCAGAGTACAAAATGTTTTTGAGGCAGTTGATTAAAAAATTGAAGGGCATATTGATATTGTTCTTTTGTTGCTTGATCGAGTCCAATTACAATCGAGTCTAGATAATTAACTTTTTTTAATTCATCAACAATTAATTGTAAGGCTGGCTTTTCAAGTTCAGAAAATAAACTTGGAAGAACTAAAGTCATTGGGCGCGTCTTAGAGAATCTTTTTAAATCAGTTTCTAAATCTGATAGTGACCTTGTTCTTAAATTGTGGAGCGTACTTATTATTCCATTTTGATAAAAATCACTCATTTTTTAGTACCTTTAATAATTCATCATTCCATCCTTTTGGCGCAGTTTGCTTGCTGAATATCCAGTTTGCTTGTTTGAGATGATCATTATTATTTTTAATTAATATTTTTATATCAGAAGCTTCAATCATCTTAATATCATTTTCTCCATCACCCAAACCAATGGTAAAGAATGATGTTTTATGTTGCTTTTCATACGCATTTTTGATCCATTTTAGTGCATTTGATTTGTCATGGTGCGAACAGATAGTTAAAAATCGACCACCTTTGATTACATTAAATCCAAGGTCAGTGATGATTTTTATAAATTCATATTGTTTGTCATCTCTGTCTAACCATATGATTGGATCAGAAAATAATCTTTTTTGTGATGCCTCAGCTTGTTGCTCATTTAATCCTGTGAGCCCCATTACTTCTTTTATATTTAATTTTGTATAGAAATTAAAATTAAATTCTCTTTTTAATGGGTCTATCTTGTTATGAATCAAAGAAAGATTAAAACCAAATTGAATGATTTTTTTTTGAAAGTGAATCCCTGAACCATTTTCAAATATAAATGGATGATCAATCATTAATTCTGATTGTAAATGAAGCATTTCTTCATAGGTTTTGCTTGAGGCAAGGATTAGGGGAATATTTTTTTTCTTTATCCAATTTAAAGCTGGAAGAGCTTGGTCAAAGGTATAGTTGTTATGATCAAGTAAAGTGCCGTCAAGATCAGAGAAAATCAAATAATCCTTCATATGGATTAGTATGAAGTGAGGAGGAAAAGTTTAGATTTATTTGCTAAACCACATCCTTTTTAAAACACCATCTTTATTCACAAAAGTATGTTTGAGTGCTCCGGCAAAATGCAGAATAAATACCAATAAAAGAATTTGTCCAAAAATTTCATGAAATTCTTTAAAAAGATCTCTTAGTGTTTCATTATCTATACCAGGAAGAAAAGGAATCCCAAACCAATGAATACCATATTTGCTCCCTATAGACATGATGATTCCGGTTAATGGAATTAAGACCATTAGGAGGTAAAGAGCATGATGGGCTGCCGTAGCTAATTTAACTTCAAATGGAGTCATGGTCGCCAACATTTTGGGAGGTTTATGAGTGATTCTCCAATAAATTCTAAATAACACTAAAAAGAAGATGGTGACCCCAATAGACTTATGTAAATTGAAGTAAAAAGTTCTTACAGAAATTTCTTTTGCAGTATCAATTGTGATTAGACCTAAGTTAAAGAGATCAAAACTACTGACTTTAGGATCAGCCTTTGGTAATTCTTCCATATACCATCCTAAAATAAACATAAAGATTATTGCAGCTGCAATAATCCAATGCAGGACAATTGCTACATGAGTGTAACGATTTTTTTTTGTACCAAAGTAACTATTATTTGATTTTACCATAGATAAATCATATAGATTTTATGTAAAAACTACAACATAATGTGGCTAATGAGATTATTTACTATTTCGTTATTGTTTTTATTCTTTTTTGTATCGAATGCAAAAGCTTTTGTAAAAGAAATAGCTCCTGGAGTATTTGTCCACCTGGGCAAACATCTTGATATAGATGAGGGCTATGATGGCGATATCTGTAATATTGGTTTTATAGTTGGTGATGATGCAATAGCAGTGATTGATACAGGGGGAAATTATTTAGTTGGCAATCAGCTAAGGCAATATATTACTGAAAATTTTAAACAGCCTATTAAATATGTTATTAATACTCATGCTCATCTGGATCATGTTTATGGAAACATTTCTTTTGATGAAGTAGTGATTTATGGACACAAAAATCTGCCTAAAGCCATGCAGTTAAGAGCAAATATCTATGAGCGATTAAATGAAAAGTATCAAGGAAAAGTAGCCAGCAGCAGCCCTCTTGTTTTAGCAACAAAATTAGTAGAAATTGGTCAGGATGTTGATCTTGATTTAGGTAATCGAAAGATTACATTAAGCGCTTATCCGGTTGCGCATAGCGAAGCTGATCTGACGGTATATGATCAGAAAACTCAAGTTTTGTGGTCAGGAGATCTTGTTTTCATAGAGCGAACCCCCTCCATTGATGGCAATATTCATGGGTATATTAAAGCACTTCAATTTATAAATGAGTTAGAAATATCTCAAATTATTCCCGGTCATGGAATACCCTCATCCAAGGAATATGCGACACAACCCATGTTAGGTTATTTAATGACACTTAGAGATGATATCCGCCAATACATTGATGATGGAAAAAGCTTAGAGTATGCTTTGGAGCATGCGGTTCAATCAGAAAAAGAAAAATGGTTATTATTTGATATTCAAAATGAAAGAAACGTGAATCAGGTATATCTGATGATGGAATGGGAATAATAAATTATTCCCATAATACCTTAAAGACTTATTTTTTCCCCATTTTTTGATCTAGACCACATCCTGTGTTCTCTGGATGAGCCCCAACCAATAAGAGTCCACCAGTGATTGCGATATACATTAAACTCATAATTAGAACCGGTTGACCTTGCATGGCATTCATAAAGTAGACCACTGCCCAAATAAAAGAATAAGCTGCTAGGATATATGCAGCAATCCGAGTTTTAAACCCTAATATTAAAGCTAAGCCACCAAGAAATTGAACAAGAATGCTAAGGGGAGCCATAATTCCGGGTAGACCTCGGGCACCTAACATGTCTTGGTACATTCCATATCCGCCTGGGGTAGAAATAATATTATTAATTATAAATAAAATGGAGATAAAAAATATTTGCGCTAATAAAATTCGTGCTATAAGTCCGATATGTTTTGTCATAAAATTCCCTAAGTATGTAATTTTTTTAAGATGATGCCTTTAAAATTAAAACTATGCAAGTAAACCAATTAGATTTTCATATCCTTTCATGGAAAACAAACCTCAAAGAAATAAAAAAAATCCGTACAGCTGTTTTTCTAAAAGAACAAAATATTCCAGATGAATTAGAATGGGACAATCATGATAATTCAGCTTCACATTTCGGTTTATTTTATAAATCTGGTTTGATTGCTTATGCGCGGTTAATAGAAAATAATGTTTATTGGATTGGACGGATGGCCGTTTTAAAAAAATACAGAGATATGAATATCGGTTCGTATTTATTACAACTTATCATTTCTTTTATTCGTGAAAGAAATTCTAAAAAAGATATATTTGTATCGTCTCAAGTTCAAGCGGTTCATTTTTATGAAAAAAATAATTTTACTATCAGAGGAAAAAAATATTTAGATGCAGGTATTTTGCATACAGATATGATTTTAAGGCGATAGCTCAATTAATAACTTTTTGATTGGTGCGGGTAAGCCTAAATCTTGTATATCCTGCCAATTAGTCCATAATCCTTTTAATTTAATTTCAGGTTTAGTTAAAGCTTTGACAAAAGTGTATCCAAATACTAATTTATAATGAGAAAATATTGATTGCCTTTGCCCATGTTTAATAACTTGTTTCTCTTTTAACTTTATCTCTTCATTGGGTGGAAGCCATAATCCATTCCATACCCCCGATCTATTTTTAACTAAAAAGATTTGCTTCTGATACTCATAGATATAAAAGTGTGTTTTTTTTACCTCATTCTTTTTAACGGGATTTTTTTTTGGAATCTTAGTACTGAGCCCTTGAATATATGCAACACAACATTTTGTCAGCGGGCAAATATTACATTTTGGTTTCTTAGGAATACAAAGTGTAGCTCCAAAATCTATGATGGCTTGGGTATAAATATCAATATTTTTTTTAGGTAGATTTTTTTCACTGAGTAGCCATAATTTTTTTTCTGTCGCTGTATTATTGATAGGTGACGTTATTCCATAAACTCGAGAGAACACCCTTTTGACATTTCCATCAAGGATGGGATAGGTTTTATTGAAGCAAAAGGCCAGGATTGCACCGGCAGTCGATCTTCCTATCCCGGGCAGTCTAATTATGTCCTGAAAACTATCTGGAAAATGGCCATTGTATTCATTCATTATCATTATTGAGGCGGCATGGAGGTTTCTAGCTCTTGAATAAAAGCCTAAACCACTCCACATACTTAATACCTGATCCTCGCTTGCTTGAGCTAGCGCTTTAATGGTTTGAAATTTGGTGATAAATTTTTGATAGTATGGAATGACAGTTATGACCTGGGTTTGTTGCAGCATAATTTCTGAAACCCAAACATGATAGGGATCTTTTGACTTCTGCCACGGAAGATCATGGCGTCCGAATTTTTTATGCCATTTAATAATTGAAACATTGAAGGCAGGCTTATTTAAGGCTTCCATTCTTTAATAAAATAATATTAAAAATAAAATGCCGATAAGAATTCGATAATAAGCAAAAACTTTAAAATCATTGGTAGCAACAAAACGAATTAAAAACCGAATAACAATAAGGGCAGAAAAAAATGATGTTACAAAACCAATGAGAAAGAAAAGAGTATCATCGCTTGATAAGGAGTCAAGGTTTTTTAATAAATCATAAAAAGATGCAGCAAAGATGATCGGAATGGCCAGAAAAAAAGAAAATTCAGTTGCAGACTTTCGATTTAAATTGAGTAACATCCCACCCATAATCGTTGCGCCAGATCTTGAAACTCCGGGTATGAGTGCAAAACATTGGAATAGACCAATTTCTAAAGCTGTTTTAAATGAAATTTGTTCAACACTTTTATAGCTTCTCTTTTTAAGAGAATTCTCGATAACAAGTATTACAAGCCCCCCTATAATCAATGCAAGGCTGACGCTCATGGGATTAAATAAATATGTCTTGATGCTGTCATGAAATAATAAACCCATAAAAGCAGCAGGAAAAAAGGCTAAAAATAAATTGATAAAGAAGTTTTTAGAGGATCTTTGTTTGATGGATATAATTTTTTGAGATAATAAATTTCTATATTCATACACAATAGCCAAAATAGCTCCAAGTTGAATAAAGATTTCAAATACATGGATGTTTGAATAGTTGGCATTTAATAAATAAGCTCCAAGGATCAAATGACCAGTGGAGCTTATTGGTAAAAACTCAGTTAAGCCTTCAATGACTCCTAAAATAAAGGCATGAATTAAAAAAAGTAAAGTCATCTAAATGTTAGATTTTTTGATAAACTTCGGATCCTTTTTTTACAAATTCAATAGACTTTTCATCCATTCCTTTTTGTAAAGCTTGTTCATCAGAAATCCCTTTTTCTTTCGCATACTCTCTAACATCTTGAGTTATTTTCATTGAGCAAAAATGGGGACCACACATCGAGCAAAAGTGAGCTTGTTTTGCCCCTTCTTGAGGAAGTGTTTCATCATGGAATTCTTTTGCTTTATCTGGATCTAAACTTAAATTAAATTGGTCTTCCCATCTGAATTCAAAGCGTGCTTTTGATAAAGCGTTGTCTCTAATTTGAGCACCAGGATGTCCTTTAGCAAGATCAGCTGCATGAGCAGCGATTTTATAAGTAATAATGCCCTCACGAACATCCTCCTTATCTGGAAGACCTAAGTGTTCTTTGGGAGTGACGTAACAAAGCATGGCACATCCATACCAACCAATCATTGCCGCACCAATGCCTGAAGTAATGTGATCATAACCTGGAGCTATGTCTGTGGTGAGTGGACCTAAAGTATAGAAAGGAGCCTCATCACAATGCTCCAATTGAAGTTCCATATTTTCTTTAA
Source organism: Pseudomonadota bacterium (assembly GCA_027621535.1). Classification (GTDB taxonomy): domain Bacteria; phylum Pseudomonadota; class Gammaproteobacteria; order Burkholderiales; family Methylophilaceae; genus BACL14. Next base: position 43,450 of record JAQCBB010000002.1, read on the forward strand.
TCATGTGCATAGGCACGTGCCCAGGACCTTCAATCATTGTTTGTATATCATGCTTCCATGCAATTTTTGTTAATTCGCCAAGGGTTTTCAATTCTGCAAATTGTGCTTCATCATTTGCATCATAAATAGATCCAGGGCGTAATCCGTCACCAAGACTAAAGCTGACATCATAGGCTTTCATGATCTCGCAAATATCTTCGAAGTGTGTATATAAGAATGATTCTTTATGATGGGCTAAACACCATTTGGCCATAATTGAGCCACCTCGACTTACAATTCCAGTCATTCTTTTTGCAGTCATTGGGATATAAGCGAGCTTAACTCCGGCATGGATAGTAAAATAATCCACACCCTGTTCCGCTTGTTCAATCAGCGTATCTTTAAATATTTCCCAAGTGAGTTCTTCTGCTTTTCCATCTACTTTTTCTAGGGCCTGATAAATAGGAACTGTTCCAATAGGAACTGGGCTATTTCTAACTATCCATTCTCGAGTTTCATGAATATTTTTACCAGTAGATAAGTCCATCACAGTATCTGCACCCCATCGGGTTCCCCACACCATCTTTTCAACCTCTTCATTGATACTGGATCCTAAAGCGGAATTACCAATGTTGGCATTAATCTTCACTAGGAAATTTCTGCCAATAATCATGGGCTCAGTTTCTGGGTGGTTAATATTTGCTGGGATAATAGCGCGCCCTCTGGCTACTTCATCACGCACAAATTCTGGCGTGATTAGTTTTGGTATTGTTGCGCCATGATTTTGTCCTGGATGCTGGGTTTGAATAAAGTTAGAGACTCCTTCTCTTCTTTGATTTTCACGGATTGCAATGTATTCCATTTCCGGGGTAATGATTCCTTTTTTTGCATAATGCATCTGCGATACGTTATGACCAGGCTTCGCGCGAAGCGGTTTTCTTTTGAGATTAAAACGCATTTTTTCGAGTTCTGGATCATTTTGTCTTTGTTGTCCAAATTCAGAGGTCGGCCCATCCAGCTCTTCAACATCATTTCTATTATGAATCCATTTTGATCTTAATGCAGGCAGACCATTTCGGATATCAATTTTATGCATGGGATCTGTATAAGGGCCGGATGTATCATAGACCACTACAGGATTATTTTTTTCCGCACCAAATTGTGAGGCCGTATCTGCAAGGCTAATTTCACGAAAGGGTACTTTTATAGATTCATCAGCCCCACTAATATAAATTTTCTTTGAATTTTTAAAGGAAATTAAGGTATTTGGATCAACGGATGCATCAACTTTATTAAAATCTTTATCTTGATTGAGATTTTTTTCTGGTGCGTTCATAACTCTCCTTAGTTTTGATATAAGGAGTGCAAATTTTTGCATTCCCTACGTCGATTTTAGCCGAATCAGGTTCTAAGGGTATTTCTCACAATAATAATTATTGACCCCTAGCAAATTTAATTACATTGTACATAAATTTATGAATTTACGTAAACCAATAACATCAAATGGACAAGCAATATCAGTTATAATTCTTAAAACTTCGCTTGTAAATTAAAAGGTCAAAATTGAGCATTGAAAAAAATAGATTTAATATGATTGAGCAACAAATCAGAACGTGGAATGTGCTTGATGAAAAAATTCTTAACCTTTTTAGAATAAATTTACGTGAGAACTATGTTCCAGATGAATATCAAGCACTAGCCTTTGCAGATATTGAAATTCCAATAAATTTAAATTCTTCAATGCTTCCCCCAAAATTAGAGGCTAAAATTTTAGAAGAATTAAAACCAAAAAAAAGTATGATCGCACTTCATGTTGGAACAGGCTCTGGTTTTTTTTCTGCTTTGCTTGCTTCACAAGTTAAAAAACTGATTACCATAGAAATACAGCCCAGACTATTATTCGATGCAAAAAAACGTCATCTTGAAAACAGTATTAAAAATATTGAGTACGTTTGTGCAAATGGATTTAATGGATACTTCGAAAAAGCACCCTATGATCTCATCGTATATACCGCTTCTCATATTCATGAACCACCTGGAATTAGGGAGCAACTTAATATAGGTGGAAAATTATTTTTACTGGAGGGTAATCAGGTCATTCAATATGGTAAATTGATTACCAGAATTTCAGGCACTGAATTTAAAATAAAAAATCTTTTTGAAGCCGTAGCGCCTTCTTTAGTGGAGTCATGGGAGCCAAGCAAATTTATATTTTAAAATTTAGATGGCATCTTTTTTTTATTTTCAGCCTGCTTTTCTTTTTTCATGCAAGAGCTGAAGATAAGGATTTATTTGAACTTTATTTAGAAGCTTTACAAAATGATCCTGTATTGTCTTCGGAGCGATATCAGAATGAGGCCGTCAAAGAACTAATCAATCAGGGCCGTTCACTTTTTTTACCATCCATTTCTGCATTAGCCAATTTTGATGATCGCAATCAGGCCCGAAAATTCTTAAATACTGATTCATCTTTAAACACTAGCAGCAGTCTTTTTACACGAGGAAACAAAGCCGATTACGATGCCTATGGGTATAGCGTAGTGATAAGACAACCATTATTTAATTACTCAGCTTATTCAATTTATAAACAAATATTAGCGCAAACGAGCTTATCTGATAAAAAATTTCATTTGGTGCAACAAGATTTAATGATGAGGATCTCAGAGTTATATTTTGGTGCGTTGCTGGCGAAAGATAAAGTCGAACTTATTCAAAGTCAGAGATTGGCTATTCAAGAGCAATTAAAAGAAGCGGAAACAAAATTTAATGCTGGACTCATATCAATAACCGATATTAACGAGGCAAAAACGAAAAATGATCTAATGGAAGTGGATCTTTTGAATGCGGTTAAAGATTTAAAAATTAAAAAAAGAGAAATTCAGTCCATCACGGGAAATTTACCAGGAAGGCTTAAGCCACTGATGAGTTCTATTGCCTTTGAAAAAATGGATAATTTAGCCGAAGAGTGGATTGATATTGCCCTACAAAATAGCACAGCCATTTTAATTAAAGAGGATGAGGTGGAAATTGCAAAAAAAGAAATTGATGTGAGAAAGGGGGAGCATTACCCGACAATTGATGCACTGGCATCGAGACGAAGAACTTGGGATAAAGGTGGCTATGCTTTTGGATTAAGAAACTATTCAGATACTATTGGAGTGGAAGTGAATATTCCTATTTTTTCGGGGGGGTTGACTAGCTCAAAAGTGAGAGAGGCTCAACTTTTAAAAGATAAAACTGTTCAAGAGTCAGAAGCGATTAGACGCCAAGTTGAACTTCAAGTAAGAGAAGCATATTTAAACCTTCAAACAAATTTATCTGAAATAGAGGCTTATCAGCAAGCTTTAAAATCATCCGAGCTTCAATTAAAATCAACAGAGATTGGATTTCGAGAGGGTTTACGAAATAGTGTTGAGGTCCTTAATGCTCAACAAATGCTATTTTCTGCCAAATATGATTTATTAGCGTCTCGATATAATTATTTAAGAAATCTGTTAAACTTAAAACACACTGTGGGAACACTTTCTATTCAGGATATTGAAGAAATAAATAAATATTTAGTAATCAATCAAAACAATGAAAGCTGAAATTCAAAGAAGCCAACTCGTTATCATTGACATGCAAGACAAACTTGCAGGAGCAATGCCAAAAGAGGTGGTCAATAAAATGATTCAACGCTGCGAGTTGATTGCTTCGTTAGCTAAAATTGAAGAGATTCCAGTTTTGGTTACAGAACAATATCCAAAAGGGTTAGGTAAAACATTATCGAGCATGATCCCTTTTCTTACTCACGCAACTTTTATTGAAAAAACATCCTTTTCATGTACAGATGATCCTAAATTTAATTCGAAATTAATTGAAACCCGTGATCAAGTAATTTTGGCGGGGATGGAATCACATATCTGTATTCTGCAAACCGCCTTAGATTTAATTCAAAAGGGTAAAAAGGTATACATTTTAGAAGACGCCATTTCTTCTCGAAATATTTTAAATAAACAGAATGCGATTTTCAGGATGCGTGATGCAGGGTGTATATTGACAAATGTCGAGTCCATTATATTTGAGTGGCTCAAAAATTCTGAGAATCAAAGCTTCAAAACCATTGCTCCTTTAATCAAAAATATTTGCTAATTAATTTTATTAGCTTATCTTCATCCTGCTGATTTTCTTTTAAAAAAGCCTTTATATTTTTTTTAAATTCAGCGGTGTTTTTTTCTTTAAAGAATTTTTTAATGGTCTCACCGATTTGTTCAGGTCTAATCTGAAGAAATACTTTACCTTTTAGACCATGGTTAATAATTGATTTAAAGTTAAAAGTTGATGGACCAATAACGACAGGTTTTTTGAGCAAAATACTTTCAATTGGACTATGAGAACCGTAATCTTTAAAGCTCCCGCCGATGAATATTAGATCGCTAAGACTAATATATTTATAAACTTCACCCATGGTATCTCCAATAACAACTGATGTTGAAGGCATTCTTTTTAAGTTAGAACTCATTTCATTAAAAGAGTAATCCTTTTTTTGAATAAGATTTTTTACTTCCTGGAAGCGCTGAGGATGTCGTGGAACTATTAATAATGCATACTCTTTATTCTTTAGAAAATTTTTCATTGCATCTAAAAAAAGATCTTCCTCACCATCCCTTGAGCTAATCAAAGAGATAACTTTTTTATTTCTTAAACCGAGTTGAGTGAGTAATTGGTTCTTTTCTAACTTTGAAAGCGTCGGAACCAGTTGGTTAAATTTTAAATTTTTATAAACCAATATTTCTTTGTTGGTGAGTTGATTAAAGTTTTGTTTATCTTCTTCAGATTGGGCAACAATTAAATTAAATCTACTTAATACTTCTTGTGAAAAAGATTTAAATCGGAGATATTTACCCAGTGATTTATTAGATAATCGAGCGTTTATTAAAAGTGCTGGAATATTTCTTTTATTCAATGCATGTAACATTCCAGGCCAAATTTCAGTTTCCAAAAAGAAAGCTACTTTAGGAGAAAAGAAGTTTAAAAAGCACTGATTAAAAAACCAACTATCCAAGCATAAATATGCGCGATGAATCCGATTCGAATTCATAAGTTTGACATCTCTTCCAGTGGGAGTTGTATGAGTAATTAAAAAATCATAATTATTATACAAGGGGACAATTTTTTTCAGTAAGCTGTCAATGGCTTTTGTCTCACCCACCGAGACACAGTGAAACCAAATTATTTTTTTATGTTTAATTCTTTTTAATTGATAAATACCAAAACGCTCAAAAAGAAATTTAAAGTAATCGGGTTGCTTTAAGCCCCTGAAGGAAAACTTGATGGGTGCCAGGATAATAAGAGCATGAATAATGATTTGATAAATTAAAAATTTCATATATTTTCTATTTTACCTTTAATTTTTTTTTTTGATTCTGAAGTGTTTGATTTATATGAAAATTATCGAAAATGCACTAATATTGACCAAAATAAAGTGTTGACCAAACACAAGTAGCTGATAAAATCTTAAACATAAACCACAACTTCTTGTGGTTTTAATTATTTTAAAGAATTGCTACAATTTGTAATATTAAATTCGATAAAACTATAAATTTCGGGGGAAATTCATGCTAGAGGCTGTTCATTCAAAAAATTCCGATCAAGAGGATGCAAAATCTAAAATAGAAATGCAATCTGTTTCAATTGATATTTGGGATAAAAAATATCGATTGAAATCAAAAGATGGTCATTTTCTGGATCAAACAATTGAAGATACCTATGAGCGTGTAGCCGAAGCCCTAGCTGATGTTGAACCTAAAGATAAAAAAGCTTGGAAAGAAAAGTTTTCTTGGGCACTCAAACATGGGGCAATACCTGCTGGAAGAATTACATCGAATGCCGGTGCTAAAGAGCATAAACCAGCAACCAGTACGATAAATTGCACCGTCTCCGGAGCAGTTCAGGACAGCATGACAGATATTTTGGATAAGGTTCATGAAGCTGGACTTACGCTGAAGGCGGGATGTGGAATCGGATACGAATTTTCAACATTACGCCCAAAAGGAGCATTTGTTGCAGGTGCGGGCGCATATACAAGTGGTCCTCTGTCGTTTATGGACATCTATGACCGTATGTGTTTCACGGTTTCAAGTGCTGGAGGAAGGCGCGGCGCTCAAATGGCTACGTTTGATATTTCTCATCCTGACGTCACTGACTTTATTAAAGCAAAAAGAGAAGATGGCCGCCTCAGACAATTTAATTTGTCGTGTTTGATTACCAAAGAATTTATGGAAGCTGTAAAGTCTGACGATAACTGGAAGCTTGCATTTCCTGTGACTGAAAAAGAAGCCAAACAAGATAATTTAGATTTAAATGATCCTGAAAAAACGGTATGGAGAAACTGGCCGGTTAAAGATAAATACCTCATTAAAGAATCTGGTAAAGATGCTGGAAAGGTCGCCTGTAAAGTGTATTCAGTGATCAAAGCTAAGCGTCTCTGGGATGTCATCATGTCCTCCACGTATGATTATGCAGAGCCGGGTTTTATTCTTATCGACCGTGTGAATGAGATGAATAATAATTGGTTTTGTGAAAACATTAGAGCAACCAACCCTTGCGGTGAACAGCCGCTTCCAGAATATGGCGCATGCCTCTTAGGTTCAATTAATTTGACAATGTTTGTAAAAAAATCCTTTACAGATGAAGCTTATTTTGACTGGGAAGAGTATAAAAAAGTTATTGGAATTTTTACTCGAATGCTTGATAACGTTGTTGAGATTAATGGATTGCCTCTGAGTAAGCAAAGGGAGGAGATTATTCGAAAAAGGCGTCATGGGATGGGGTATTTAGGGCTTGGTTCAACATTAACAATGATGAAGATTAAGTATGGAGATCCTGCATCAATCAAATTTACCGATGAAGTCACTCGCGTGTTAGCTGAAGAGGGATGGAAAGTGGGCATCGAGCTTGCAAAAGAAAAGGGCTCTGCACCGATCATGAATGAGTTATTTGAAATTACAGAAGAAATATTACAAATGCGTCCTGAAATGAAGTCGGATGGGATCAAGGTGGGTGACAAAGTGGCTGGTAAAGTTCTTTTAGGAAAATACAGTAAATACATGCAACAGTTCCCTCAAGACTTGAGAGATCAGATTGCTGATAGCGGTGTTCGATTTAGTCATCACAGCTCAATCGCTCCCACAGGAACAATATCCTTATCTTTAGCCAACAACGCTAGTAACGGTATTGAACCTTCTTTTGCGCATCACTACAGTCGAAATGTGATCCGTGAAGGAAAAAAATCCAAAGAAAAAGTCGATGTCTTTTCATACGAACTTTTAGCTTACAGAACATTAATTAATTCCAAGGCTATGCCTTTTTCAGATAAGGATGATGAAAAGTTACCAGAATATTTTATCGATTCGTCAACCATTAAAACTAAAAATCATGTTGACATTCAAGCAGCTGCGCAAAAATGGATTGATAGCTCAATATCAAAAACAATCAACGTACCAACAGATTATGATTTTGAAGAATTTAAAGAAATATACATGTACGCGTATGACAAAGGTTTGAAAGGATGTACAACTTTTAGATTTAATCCTGAAGCCTTTCAAGGTGTTTTAGTAACGGAGAAAGATCTTGAAAGCACAACTTATCAATTCACATTAGATGATGGCTCAACTGTGGAGTTAAAAGGTAACGAAGAGGTTGAGTATGATGGCGAGACCCATTCAGCTGCGAATCTATATGATGCACTTAAAGAAGGATACTACGGAAAGTTCTAGGAGAAAATTATGGCAAAAAAAATTGAAAAGAAAATTGTTGGTTATTCTGTAGTAGACAAAAATATTAAAGAACAAGCTAAAGCGGAAGTGGTGCAAATTGGTGAACCTTTGGAGCGACCAGATAATATCAGAGGTACTACTTATAAAGTTAAAACTCCAGTGACTGAGCATGCCTTGTACATTACCATCAATGATGTAGTGATGAATGAGGGGAAGGATCAAGAATACTCTCGGCCTTTTGAAATTTTTATCAATTCAAAAAATATGGATCACTTTCAATGGATTGTTGGTTTGACGCGAGTTATGTCTGCAGTCTTTAGAAAAGGCGGAGACGTGACTTTTCTTCTTGAAGAGCTCCAAAGTGTTTTCGATCCGAATGGCGGCTATTATAAAAAAGGTGGGAAATACGTACCAAGCCTTGTAGCTGAAATTGGTGAAGTTTTAGAAAAACACTTAATTGACATTGGGATGCTCAAGTCTAAGGAATTAGATCAACACCAAAAAAAGTTAGTGGAAGAAAAGAAAAAAGAATACCTTGAAAAAAATCAGGATCAGCTCGATGATTCTGGCTTTCCAAAAGATAGCCAGCTATGTGGCAAGTGTCAAACAAAAGCAGCAATTTTGATGGACGGCTGTTTAACTTGCCTTAATTGTGGTGAAAGTAAGTGCGGATAATCTTGAACTAACTTTATCTAAAATTATCTGAACAGATTAACAATTGTTTGAATGATTTTTTTATGAAAAAGCTGGCCTTACTTTTATTATGGTTTCCTTTTGTTAGCTCGGCTGAAGGCTTATCTCAAGAGGTAACATTTAACTTAAATCGATCCATTGTTAAAGTTCATGCAGTAAATCAAGCTGGAAATCATGGCGTAGGTTCAGGCGTTGTCATAGCAAAAGATCACGTGGTCACCAACTGTCACGTGATAGCAAATGCAAACGGTATTCATGTTACCAAGTATGGTACAAGCTATCCACCTGAAGAGCTGATCGCAGATTGGCATCATGATATTTGTATCTTAACTTTTAAGTATTTAGGTCTAGACCCCATACAACTCGGTTCATCGGATAACGTCGATTATGCAACCGATGTTGTAGCTAAAAGTTATGGCGGAAATGCAACTAGACCAGTGACTTCGGTAGGAAAAGTCCGAGATATATTTAATTTTAACGGAAAAAAAATCATTCAATCATCAACCTGGTTTTCACTGGGCGCAAGTGGTGGAGGCTTATTTGACAATAAGGGACATCTTCTGGGAATCACAACATTTAAAACACCGGGTCACGGAGCTTTATACTATTCAATTCCAGTGGAAGTTGTTAAAGATCTTTTGGAAAAAGGTCAAAGAGTTAATGTCACCACTCAAGCATCGGCACCATTTTGGGATGAGCCACCAGAACAACTCCCTTTTTTTATGAGAATTGTAAAACCTTTGTTCGATGAAAACTGGATTGAATTGAATAAGCTCTCACAAGAGTGGGTGGCAAAAGAAAATGTGTTGGAGGCAAATTATTATTTAGCCAAAAGCTTTTATCATATTAATCAGAAAGATGAAGCAAAAAAATTATTAATGAAAGTGATTGATCAAAAAAGCAAACACTCGATGGCACATCAATTGCTGTCAAAGATCTACCAGGATGAGGGAAATCAGGTAGAATTCAAATATCATGCAGATTTGTATATGGAATTAGACAGTGAAATACAAGAATTTAATAAAAATTAATGTATTACTGATTTTAATTTTTATTCAAGGCTGTTCTTACTTAGATACTGAAAAAATTGGACGAGTCCTGTCTACCGATTATTATGAATTAGATACAACTCCTAAAGATGCTGAGCGTTATCAATGTGATCAAAATAAACAATTCTTTTTAAAAGATATAAAATCCGATAATCAGAAAATTGATAAATGGATTATTTTTAAAAATAAAGAATATCGTTTAATTCAAAGTGAACCCGGGGCTTATGAAAACGAATTAATCATATTAGTTGTTGATAATCTGACTGCTTATATTAAGCCAAAAAAACCAGAACTTGAAGAATTTTCTTTTTCAAACTGCAACCGAGTTTCTTTAAAATAGCACTCTTGATAAGAACCACAACATAGAGTAACTTAGTAGTAATTTTGTTATTTCGTGAAGGGTTAGTCGTGGATAATAAATACGGTCTAGGAAGCTCAAAGGTTGCAAATGAGATTAATAAAAAACACAAAGATAAGGCTTGTAAATTTTGTGATCATAAACAGCTAAGGTTTTGTCCAACTATGGAAGACCATCAATGTGAAAAATGTAGTCGATGGCAAAATGATTTGCCTGATAATTATGCTACAGGACGAAGCTCAGATTATTAAGGAAATGTATGTTAATTAAATCAGATTTTATCGACCTTAAAACACCGACTGGTGAAATGAGAACTTATATTCATCAACCAGTTACAAACGGAAAATATCCAACCATTCTTTTTTATTCAGAAATTTTTCAACAGACGGGACCAATATTACGTTCAGCCCAAATTGTTGCCAGTCATGGTTATAACGTTCTTGTCCCAGAAGTGTTTCATGAACTCAACTCAATTGGCACTGTGCTGGGCTATGATGATGCGGGTCGAGAAAAAGGAAATGCAGATAAATCTGCTAAAGATGTTCAATCTTATGATACCGATAACCAAGTGATAATCGATTGGGCAAAACAACAAAGTTGGCACAATGGAAATTTTGGCGCCATGGGTTATTGCATAGGAGGACATTTAGCCTTCCGTGCAGCGCTAAATCCAAATATTAAAGCGACGGCGTGTTTTTATGCGACCGACTTACATACTCAAATTATCCCCAATCAACCGGGCCAGCACAGTATGGATAGACTCGCGGATATCAAAGGCGAGCTCTTAATGATTTGGGGTAAACAAGATAACCATGTCCCGCCAGAAGCACTATCAGAAATTCGTCAAAAACTATTAGCGACAGAGATAAAATTTGAGTGGCATGAGTTTAATGCCCAACATGCATTCATGAGGGATGAGGGCGATCGATATGACGCTGAATTAGCTGCTTTATGTTACCAAATGACGTATCGATTTTTTTCTCGAAATTTTAGATAGGTTTTTAAGAATATTAATATGAATATTTTTATAAATGGTGAAATAAAATCATATGATCAAAATAATTTAACGGTTTTTGATTTGATTGTGGACGCAGGCATTGAAAATAAAAAATATGCGATTGAGTGTAATGGTCATATTATTCCAAAGAGTAAGATTAAAGAGACATATGTAAAAGATGGAGATAAATTTGAAATTGTGGGAGCAGTAGGCGGTGGCTAATCAAAATGATGAATTAATAATTGGTTCAAGATCTTTTAAATCGAGATTACTCGTAGGCACAGGAAAATATAAAGACTTTAACGAGACTAAACAGGCCATCGTTGAATCAGGAGCAGAAATTGTGACTGTGGCAATAAGAAGAACAAATATTGGCCAAGATGCAAATGAACCGAGCTTGCTTGATTTTCTGCCACCATCCGACTTTACTTATTTGCCTAACACAGCAGGATGCTTTAATGCAGATGACTCTGTTCGAACGTTAAGATTGGCTCGAGAATTATTAGATGGACATAACTTGGTCAAACTTGAAGTATTGGGAGACAAGGAAACTTTATATCCGAATGTGATTGAAACGGTTGAGGCAGCGAAAACACTTGTTAAAGATGGATTTGAGGTTATGGTGTACACATCAGATGATCCAATAGTTGCGAAAATGCTAGAGGATGTTGGCTGTGTAGCCATAATGCCTCTTGCCTCCCTAATTGGTTCTGGGATGGGTATATTAAATCCATGGAATCTAGATATCATCATTAAAAATTCATCAGTACCAGTGATTGTAGATGCCGGTGTCGGGACTGCATCAGATGCAGCTATTGCCATGGAACTTGGGTGTGATGGCGTCTTAATGAACACGGCAATCGCAGAGGCACAAAAACCGGTGATGATGGCGGGTGCCATGAAAAAAGCCATAGAGGCTGGACGTGAAGCTTTCCTGTCTGGAAGAATGAATAAAAAACTATATCAAGCATCCCCAAGCTCACCTATCTCAGGACTAATTAAATAATATGGATGATGAGTTAATCAAAAAAATTGCCATCAGTATCGAAACTGAATATGTTCCATCGCACTCTTCTGATGAGGACAGTAAATACTTTTTTGCTTATGCGGTAACAATTAAAAATCAATCGGCCATTAATATTCAACTTTTATCCAGGCATTGGAAAATTGTAAATTCTAATGGTACGGAGAAAAGTATTGAAGGTATTGGGGTTGTGGGTGAGCAACCAATCATTTACTCAGGAGAGGATTATACTTATACCAGCGCAACAGAAATTGATACTCCTGTAGGGCATATGTATGGAACTTATTCCATGGAAACTGAATACGGAGAAAGATTTGATGCAAAAATTCCAAAGTTTAATTTAATAATGCCAAGGAATTTACATTGAACAAGTTCTGGCTCGGTTTAGTTGGTTCGATCCTTTTTTTATTGACGGGATGTGCCCCTAATCAAATGATTATTGAAGATTGTAAGTGTGGGGATCAGCCAAAAATAAAAACTAAAATTGAAGAATGTAATATCGTTGAAGTTAAAGAAATTGAAAAGGATAAAGAAAAGGATAAAGATAATGAAAATTTTATTCCTTATAGTCAACTTCAAGAGTCTGGGTGGTATGAAGTAGATTTTATTCTTAATCAAGATGATCTCTCGGCAGCATGGCCTGCATTCATCAATAGCTGTTCAACACTCATTCATCAAAAACCCTGGAAAAAAGCATGCAGTGTAGCTAATTTATTAGAAGCACCATCAAGTGACGATATTCAAAATTATCTCAAAACACACTTTACCCTTTATAAGTCATGGAAGGATGATGGGACCGATACAGGCCTAATTACCGGATATTATCAACCGATACTCAATGGGAGTCGGACGCCTTCCAAAAAATATTCAATACCTATCTATAAAACACCTGTTGATTTGATTACCGTAGACCTGTCTGAACTCTATCCAGAAATGCAGTATAAAAGACTTCGAGGAAAAGTTGAGGGAAATAAATTATTACCTTATTTTTCCAGAGAAGAGATTACATCAAATGAGAATTTATTGAAGGGCAATGAATTTTTTTGGGTGGATAACGCTGTGGAGGCTTTCTTTCTTGAAATTCAAGGTTCAGGAATCATTGAACTTGAGGATGGAAGTAAAATTTCAATCGGTTATGCAGATCAAAACGGTCATCCTTATCGGTCGATGGGAAAAGCCTTAGTTGATGCCGGAGAATTAACAAAAGACACAGCATCAATGCAAAGTATAAAAGCATGGGCTAATAAAAATAAGGAAAAATTAAAAGCTTTCTTAGATAAAAATCCAAGCTTTGTTTTTTTTAGGGAACTAGAGAGTGGTTTAGCAGGACCCATTGGTGCTCAAGGGGTTCCTATCATCGCTGAGAGATCAATTGCCATTGATCGTAAATATATTCCCATGGGAGCTCCAGTATTGATGGCAACCACCTTTCCCAATTCAACAAATACTTTAAATCGCCTAGTGATTGCCCAAGATACAGGCGGCGCCATTCGAGGACCAATCAGAGCAGATTATTATTGGGGATCTGGTCCTGAAGCGGGAGCAAAAGCGGGAGCCATGAAACAACAAGGAAATATCTGGGTGTTACTCCCCAAAGAATTTAAATTGAATAAAAAAAAGGAGCAATAAGCCCCTTTTTTTAGGTAAGCAATAGTTACTTATTGCATACGTACATTGTTACTTCAAAACCGAAACGCATTTCAGTTGCAGCAGGTGTTGTCCACATAATGAGATCTCCTTTCATCTAAATTCTGCTCAAGCAGTACTTGTACTTTACTGACATTCATAAAATTAAAGATATTGAATTCGATTAATTAAGCCTCATGATTATCATGATAGTTTTTTGAGCATTTTTTTACGAAATCGTTTCAATGTGACTGATGCATCGTATTTAAGCAAAATGAGTTTTGTGAATACACTGGGTTTTTTCTGATTTAGAGCATAATAATGTTTTAAAAAAATATTTCTAATTTCCCAGTCAAATTTATTCAATAAACGAACAACATCAGTCAGGCGTTGTTTTTTTCGTGTGCTAAATTTAAGGCTGCTATAAAAATCTTTCACCCGACCAGTGTCTATTAACTCAAAATGAAAATTTTGATTATTTGTCATCATTAAAATATTTCCTGCAGAGAGATCATTAAAAAATATACCGCGTGAGTGCATCTTATTAATAAATTCAGCACATTGTTCAAAGATATGCCTTAGGGTAAAACCCATAAAAACTCTATTATTTTTAAAATGAACCGCCAGGTCGTTAAAATTAAAGCCCTCTTTATAGAAACAGATATAAAAATTTTCTAAGGATGATGGATCATTTTTTTTATTAAAAACAGCGATCGGTTTTGCAGCATTAATTCCTTTTGAAAGAAGCATATTAGTTCCATTCCAAGCCCTTATCGATTTATTGGGGCGATTTTTATCTAAAAACCTTTTATGTGCATAGATTGACATCGGTTTTTTAATAACGACTTTACCAAAATTCGGAATATCTTTTATCCATACGGCATTTCTAGAATGACGTAATGATTCATTTTTATTCGGTATCAATATATTTTGCGGATGGCAGTGCTTTAAAATTAGCTTATAAGTAGCTATATCTTTAGCTTGAACAACACCCGTCCAATCTTCATCGTGGAGAAAATAAAAATTTTCATTGTTTTGATGAATGAATAATTTTGGATAAGGATATGGTATTTGAATTAAATCGGGTCGATTTTCTTTTGACCAAAATAAATAGACTGGATTATCATTAATACAGGTCGGCATACTAATTTTATTTCCAAATTTGTCTTTAGAGATTGAAATTTGCAGCTGATTGATGTGGTAGATCTGAGAAATATCAGCAATCATATTATTGCGTGTCCAAATGAGATGAAATACTTCTGTTTTAGTTTCAAATTCTAAAATTTGAATTTTTGGATCTTTGGAGTAGTTTTTAATAAATTGTGAACCAGGCACAGTTTGATTAAAAAATTGTAGAGCTTTATATGAATCTGTGATTTGATAATTTGAGTGATGCCCTAGGGCTTTATTATAAAAAGTGACCTGTTCAATATTTGGATAGGCTTCTAAATTATTTATTCCATTCGATATTAAGCCTTCCCGGTCGCAAATTAAGGGCCCCCAAAAAACCTTGTCGAAATAACCTATGGCAGCTAACATTCCAAAATATCGTGTGACATACTTGGCACATTGAATCTCAGGATGATCGTTTAGTCTGCTGATTCGCTTGATGCTCCAAAAGGCACATGGCGATATCAGAGATTTAATTTGATACTCCTCCGCCATGTGTTTATATATGACCACTTTTTTATAAAGGTCAATTTTAAAAAAATGACCTAATTTTCTAATAAATACTCGTCGATCATAAGGTTCAGGTTCTATCGTCCTTTCAGCAAACATATTGTTTGAAAGTGAATCGGGAAGCTGATGTTTGAATTTTAAATTTTTTAAAATTCCAAAATTAACAAAAGGCTCAAAGTCAGTAATATTTGGTCCAACAATTCTTCGATTTTTAATTCGACATAAATTAAAGGCCACGCTCCATAATTTGTATAAACCTTTATAAGAAAGATGTGTCCACGATTGTCGATTTATCGTACTACCGATTTCAACCATGAAATTAATTTCTTGAAATTCATTTAAAAATTTAGTTACAAAATTTTTCCAAATTAAAATCCCATGATCTGTTGATAGCGAATGCGCATCTTTTATTGGAGGGCTTATATTTACAATGAGGCTGCCATCAAAGTCTTTTAATTTTCTTAAAAGACGCGATTTATGATTATTAAAGTCATTGTAGCTGAAGTAAAGTCTGAGGTTTTTAATGTTTAATTCATGAATTCTGTTAAAGATATAGCTGTCTGTGTCGACATCGTCATTACTTGCGATATTAATTCCAATAAAATCAATCGGAACGGGGTGAGGTCGATCAACATTAATTTTATTTTCTATATTAGACCTAAGGTAAAAATATAAAAATTCACCCAAATATTTTAAATTAATAAAAGCGCTACTAATTTTCATTGGGGCGGTAATTTATATAAACGTTCACTGTATAAAATACTGGGTAATAAGGCGTAGGCTAATGGCTCATCAATATTATTGGAAATACTCCTGTCCTCATAAATTTTATAGCTATCAAAGTTATATTTGCCATAAAAAACTTCTTGATTGGGTTGTAAAACATACAACTGATTTTTTTTCATCCAAGCAAAGTTATCGTAATATTGCATCATTGCCCGCCCTTGATAATTATCATCTACCCGACTCATATCCTGCCCAATCATGGGGTGGCGAGCTTCAATTCCAGCCAGAGATAAGAGAGTTACGGGTAAATCAATTTGGCTGGTAATGTGATTGATCTGTTGGGGTTTGATGCCTCCACCAAGAATTAGGCCTGGTATGTGAAAATTCTTAATGGGGATTAAATGATCTTCTCTCACTCGAATGTCATGATCTGCCACAATCAGAAAAATGGTATCTTGCCAATATTCGGATTGTTTAGCTTTTGCAATAAATTCTCCTAGAGCATGATCCGCGTACTTCACGGCATTTTTTTCTGTGGCTTGAGGTTCTTCATAAAGCTGAATAACGTTCTCCGGAAATTCAAATGGAGCATGATTTGAAGAGGTGAAGACTAAGCTAAAAAAAGGCTGACCCTCTTTATGATGTCGGCTAAACTGCTGATGAGCTTTTTCATAAAGGTCTTGATCTGAAACTCCCCAGCTGCCTTTAAAAAATGGATTTTCAAAATCTTTTTGTTCAATAATAGTTTTAAAACCATTGCCTGTAAAAAAATTACGCATATTATCAAAATGGGCTTCACCCCCATAAATAAAACTTGTTGCGTATTCTTTTTTATCCAATAAAGATGCCACAGTAAAAAAATTTGTTTGTGATAATGGAAGCTTGACTGTGCTCTGCGCTGGTGTGGGAGGAAACCCAGAAACCACAGCCTCAATGCCTCTCACTGATCGGGTTCCTGTGGCATAAAGTTGATTAAACCATATACCCTCTTGTTTTAAGTGTTCCAGATTGGGCGTGACAGCGGCCCCTCCGAGGGATTCAACAAAGGTTGCACCTAGACTTTCTTGAAGAACAATGACAATATTTTTTGACTTACCTTTAAAACTCGGAATCAGGAGTTTTTCTGTAGGGTACGCTGCTGGACCGGATTGCTGAGTTAACTCGTATATCTTTTCTTTTTCCATCTTTCCATATATCTTTGCCGCCGAAGATTCATGTTTCATGCTGTAGGCTGCATAGAATAATGAGTATGGGGAGTTGAGTATCAGAGAATTTACCAAGGCGTTATCAGTTAGAGCAAACATCGCTGGATTTGCAGGACGGTGGCCTAATGAGGAGCGAATTGAAATTAACATGATGATCATAATGAGCGGCCATATGTAAAAATGAGACGACTTATATTCAGTTGATCCTTTTTTTTGAAAAATTTTAAAAATCAAATAACTCATAAAGCCCACAAATAAAACCACACCAATGAGATCAAGAGTAAATCCTTTAAACAGCATTTGAAAAACTTCACGGGGGTATTTAAGGTATTCAATAAATAAAATATTTGGACGGGTATTGTATTCATGAATAAATGTGATGGAGCAAGCCTCAATAATCACAATGATAATCAAACTCAAAATAATCCAATATTGCACAAAGTTTTGATAAAAAGCGCACAGATTTTTATGAATTATATTCACTGGTAATAGCATCATTGGAATCAGTAATATGAGGCTCATCTGAATCAAGTCAACTCTTACGCCCTGAACAAGGATATTAATTAATTGATTGGTAGCAAGTACCGAATCAATTTGCCAAAGAACAAGGGTCAATCTAGATAGGGAGAAAAAAATTAATCCTAGGAGATACGCTTTTATAAAAATTTGATAGGGATTGTTCCTAGCTAACATATAAATAAAATTTTCAATTAGATGTACAGAATTATACTTAACTTTAATAAGGAAAATAAAAAAAGGGTGTATTTTCATACACCCTTTTTAGGATCACTAAGACTACTTTTTTAAGAGAGGAGAAGTATCTTAGTTGCGGTAAGCTGTTTCTCCATGAGATGTGGTATCAAGACCAGTGACTTCATCTTCTTCAGAGACCCGAAGACCAATCACAGCATCTACAATCTTGAAAAGGATGTAGCTGATCACACCACACCAAACAATGGTAAAGAGAACCGATTTTGTTTGAACCCATAATTGACTCATCATGGTAATTCCTTCATCGTAGCCAACGCCACCGAATTGAGGAGCCATGAAGACTGCTAGTCCAATCGCACCGATAATCCCAGCGACTCCATGAATCCCGAATACATCGAGGGAGTCATCATAACCGAAAGCACTTTTAAGTGAGCTACAAGCCCAGAAGCTAATGATACCGGCGATGAAGCCAAGAACAATCGCGCCCATTGGACCTAATACAGCACATGCTGGAGTAATAGCTACCAATCCCGCAATGGCACCTGATGCGCCACCTAGCATAGAAGGTTTGCCTTTTGTTGCCCATTCAATGGCAAGCCAACCTAAAACTGCTGCAGCTGTAGCCGCTTGGGTATTGATCATTACTAGACCAGCTGTACCATCGGCAGCTAATTCACTACCAACGTTAAAGCCAAACCAACCTGCCCATAGTAATGATGCACCAATCATAGTCATCGGTAAGTTATGCGGAGCCATAGCCACTTTACCGAACCCAACACGCTTACCAATAATGATCGAACCAACGAGAGCTGCAATACCTGCGTTGATGTGAACTACAGTACCACCAGCAAAGTCAACTGCACCCCAATCACTGATCATGCCGCCGCCCCACACCATGTGGCAAATTGGGAGGTAGACAAAGGTTAACCATAACGGCAGAAAGAGTAATAATGCAGAAAACTTAATTCGTTCAGCGAATGCGCCCACAATCAAAGCGGGAGTCAAAGCCGCAAAGGTAAGCTGGAAAGTCACAAAGACAAATTCAGGAATTGTTCCGGATAAAGTGTCAGCTGTAATTCCTTTTAAGAAAACAGATCCTAAGCCACCGATGTATGCATTCCAATCTCCGCCATCTCCAAATGCTAAACTGTAGCCATAAAAAATCCACAGCACAGACATGAGTGAGACGGTGACAAACACTTGCATGAGAACAGATAGCATATTCTTGGCTCTGACTAAGCCGCCATAGAATAAGGCTAACCCTGGAATGGCCATGACAATTACTAAGATTGTAGCGACAATCATCCAGGCTGTATCGCCTGAATCGAGGGTTGCTTCTTCTGCAGCTTCCTCTGAAGCAGCCGCATCAGCATCCATTGACCCATCTTCCATTTCGGCAACAAGATAGGAGTTATCACTGAAAACATTCGAGCTATCGGCGATACTGATGTTGGTAAAACCCATTAGAAATAAACTGATGAGCCCAACCACACCTAATTGAGTTAATATTTTTTTCATACTGATCTCCTTATAGGGCTTCTTCGCCGGATTCACCGGTTCGGATGCGAATGACTTTTTCTAAATCAGATACAAAGATCTTACCGTCACCAATTTTTCCGGTGACCGCAGATTTTTCAATTGCATCGATGACCTTTTTTTCGAGCTTGTCTGAAACTGCCACTTCAAGTTTTACCTTAGGTAAAAAATCAATGACATATTCAGCACCTCGATAGAGTTCAGTGTGACCTTTTTGTCGTCCAAAGCCCTTCACTTCTGTCACGGTGACCCCTTGGACACCGATATCAGACAGGGCTTCTCTGACTTCATCAAGCTTAAATGGCTTGATAATCGCAGTAATTAATTTCATTGTTATTCCCCTTAAATAAAATTGCTAAAAAATAATTAGAATTCTTTAGCTACGTAAAAAACGTTTCTTGTTTCACCAAGATATTTACCCTCAACCTTGCCCCATGTGGTTTTAGATTGATTGGTTGTTGTAAAGTTATAGCCAACATTTAAACCCATGACTTCTTTATCAAGACCAAAAAGCCAATCTGAATAATCATATGCTTCGTTAGCATTACCTTCAAACTCTTGGCGACCGTAATGTGCTGTTGCTGTTAATCCATTAATGCCAAGGTATTGTCCTACATCATGATCATAGTCGACTGATAAGTACCAAGTGCCTTTTGCACTGTCGCCGGAACCAGCTCTTTTACCCCATGTCCATGCATCGTCAGACATAACTTCATAATAGGTTGCAGAAAGATCTTTGTAGCTCAGTCCTGCATAAAGCTCGAAAGTGTTTGCAGCGGCAAAACCACTATTCATCTCACCTGGGTAGAAATATTGAAGACCACCAATATCGTAGCCGATACCTGTGTCACCAATTTCGCCAGCAAAACCGCCATAGACGTCAATTTCTAATGAGTGACCACTATCTGAAGCGCCAGCATCACGAATCCAAGAAACGTTTGATAACCAAGCACCTAAGTAGAATCCACTGGAATGCTCGTAATCAACTCCTCCTTGTAAAGC
>JAQCBB010000034.1 GCA_027621535.1 Pseudomonadota bacterium
TATTAGTGAGCTGGAGCTCACCGAAGGTGAAGAAAAAGTTCGCATCAGTCGTCAAGGTCAGCCCTTTTTTCAACAACCTCATCAATTTCATATCCCCCAACAGGTTTCACCCGTAATGAATGAAAATAAGATAGCCACTAATGAATCAAGCGCTGCGCTTCCACAAGTTGATGAGGGTCACATTCAATCTTCACCCATGGTTGGTACCTTTTATAGGTCTTCGTCCCCTGAATCTGCCCCATACGTAGAAATTGGATCTACAGTTAAAAAAGGAGACACACTCTGTATTATTGAAGCTATGAAATTACTTAATGAAATTGAAGCTGATCGGGATGGGGTGATTAAAAAAATTATGGTCGAAAATGCTCAACCTGTTGAATTCGGTGAACCTTTATTTATTATTGAGTAATCTATGTTTGAAAAAATTCTAATAGCCAACCGTGGTGAAATCGCCTTACGTATTTTAAGAGCCTGCCGTCAAATGGGGATAAAGGTCGTAACCGTCCATTCAGAAGCAGATGTTGATGCCAAGTATGTCAAATTATCAGATGAGTCGGTTTGTATTGGTCCTGCACCCTCAAACCTAAGTTACTTAAATGTACCGGCAATTATAAGTGCTGCTGAAGTTACCGACGCTGAAGCTATTCACCCAGGATATGGTTTTCTCTCCGAGAATGCTGACTTTGCAGAACAAGTTGAAAAAAGTGGATTTACCTTTATCGGGCCAAAATCAGAAACCATCAGGCTCATGGGTGATAAAGTGAGCGCAAAAGAAGCGATGATCAAAGCAGCTATCCCTGTCGTACCTGGATCAAAGGGAGAATTAAGTAGCGATCCAGACGAGATTATCAAAACAGCCAGAGCAGTTGGATATCCTGTAATCATTAAAGCTGCAGGTGGAGGTGGTGGCCGAGGGATGAGGGTTGTTCATACAGAGGCTTCTTTACTGAATGCTGTATCCATGACCAAAAATGAAGCCCATAGTTTTTTTGGCAATGCTGCGGTTTACATGGAAAAATATCTTGAGAATCCAAGACACATTGAATTCCAAGTTTTAGCCGATAATTATAAAAATGCCATTCATTTATTTGAACGCGATTGTTCAATGCAAAGACGGCATCAAAAAGTTATTGAAGAAGCCCCTGCTCCAGGTTTACCAGAAAAACTAAGAAGAAAAATGGGCGAACGTTGTGCAGATGCATGCCTTAAAATTGGTTACCGTGGCGCTGGAACTTTTGAATTTCTTTATGAAAATGGTGAGTTTTATTTCATTGAAATGAACACAAGGATTCAAGTTGAACACCCAGTAACAGAAATGATCACTGGTGTTGATTTAATTAAAGAGCAAATTAAAATTGCTGCTGGAGAAAAACTAAGCTTAAGACAAAAAGATATTCAGACAAAAGGTCATGCTATCGAATGCAGAATCAATGCCGAAGATTCCTATACATTTGTTCCATCACCTGGACTAATCAATCGCTTTCATGTTCCTGGCGGACCCGGAATTAGAGTGGATACTCATGTCTATGGTGGATACAGAGTCCCTTCACACTATGACTCAATGATTGGCAAGATAATTGCCTATGGTGAAACTCGTGAAGAAGCTCTGGCTAAACTGAGAATGGCCCTATCTGAGATGTATTGTGAGGGAATAAAAATAAATATCGACCTTCATAGAGACTTATTAATTGATTTAGCCTTTCTACAAGGTGGTGCGAGCATTCATTACTTAGAAGAAAAGCTTGGAATGAAAAAGTAGGTGATATCACTTACTTTTAATGTATCAGATCATATTGCCCAGCTGATTGGTGATCAGCTAATTGAATTAAATGCACTTTCAGTATCTTTTAATGACTCAGATCTGAATACCGAAAATGAAATTGCCATCTTTGGGGAAAATCCAGACGATCATGAACGTTATTGGAAAAATACCAAAGTCATCTCATTATTCAATCCAGAAACAAATATTGAATTGCTTATTAAAAAATTACATAAAAAATTTAATATTTATCAACATCAAATTGAGGTTGAAAAACTAAAGAATATAGACTGGGTCAAAGAAACACAGTCTCAATTTAAACCTATTCAAATTAATGAGAAGATCTGGATCATTCCATCCTGGCATAAAATCCAAAATCAGTCAGTCATCAATATTCATCTTGATCCAGGTCTTGCATTTGGTACTGGGTCCCATCCAACGACCAAGCTGTGCTTAGACTGGTTATCTGAAATTGAATTAACCAACAAATCCATCTTGGATTATGGATGTGGTTCGGGAATTCTTGCCATTGCAGCAAAAAAATTAGGCTCTGCATATACCATAGGAGTTGATATTGATCCACAAGCAATAATCGCAAGCAATCAAAATGCTGAAAAAAATAATGTCAACGAGATAAACTTTTTACAATCAAATAATTCAATTGATGAAAAGTTCGACGTCGTTCTAGCAAATATTCTTTCAAGTACATTAAAAGTTTTGGCTCCTATTATTTCTTCAAAATGTAACGACAATGGAAAAATTGCTTTGTCCGGTATTTTAAAAACTCAAGAAAAAGAGATACGAGAAATTTATGCAAATGACTTTATATTTAATGAGTCACTTTATCAAGATGGCTGGGTGTGCATGACTGCTAACAAAAAATCATAGTTGATTTATATTTTTTTTCAATTGTTTAACTTTATTGGTTATTGACTTTTTATCCTGATCAGACATTTTTTGTATCTGCATCTTAACAATACCCATTCTTGGATTATTATTTAATAAATCAGGGTTATTAATAAAAAAATTCCAATACAAGGAATTAAAAGGACATGAATCATCCTCATACTTTGTTTTTACATTATATTTACAGGACTGGCAATAATCTCCCATCTTATTAATATAAGCGCCTGATGATACATAAGGTTTGGTTGCCAGTAATCCACCATCAGCATATTGAGACATCCCAATGACATTGGGTAATTCAACCCACTCAATTGCATCGATATAAATACCTAAAAACCACTCATGAACATATTTTGGATTTGTTTCATTTAATAACATAAAGTTACCAAGAATCATTAATCTCTGAATATGATGAGCGTACGCATTTTCTAAAGATTGCTTAATAGATTTTTTTAGACAATTCATGTCGGTCTGAGCATTCCAAAAAAAACTAGGCAACTTATTGGTAAACGTAAAATAATTACTCTCATCGTAACCGGGCATCTTTGCCCAATAGATCCCCCGTATATATTCTCTCCACCCAATAATTTGTCTGATAAATCCCTCTACTGAGTTAAGGTTAGTTAAATCAGGATGTAGTTTTTTTTCTGCTTGTCGAACAACCTCCATGGGATGAAGCATTTTTGTATTCAGAGAAAAGGAAATTAATGAATGAAATAAATACTTATTATCTTGCGACATTGAGTCCTGAAAATTTCCAAAATCATTTAAACAGTTATTTAAAAAATGCTCGAGCAACTGAAGAGACTCTTTTCTATTTTTTGGCCAGTTAAAATTATTTACATCGATGTCGCCCATAAATGAAATATTTTGATGATCAATTTCTGAAAAAATTGTACTGACATCATGACCGAATTTTATCCTAACTGGTAAATTGATTTTTGGATCCCATTTTTTACGATTATCATGATCAAAGTTCCATCTACCTCCTATGGGTTTATCATTTTCCATTAGAATTAAATTACATTTACGAATGTCTCTATAAAACTCTTCCATGCGCCAAGTTTTTTTATCTTTAAAAAAGTGACCTACACTTTGCCTATCTGATAAAAAGTGTTCAGAAGAAAAAACTTCAGTTTCAATATTTAAATGATCGGTTATTTCATGAAATTGTTGATCTAAACGATACTCATCAGGCTCTTGCCATTCAAGTTTTGAATAATTATTTTTTAATAACTCTTTCTTGATATTTTTAATAAAAGAATGTTCATTGTCAGGATTAGTAATTTCAATATAGCGAACGTTATGACCTATCTCTCTTAACTCATTTCTAAAAGCTCTCATTGCATTGATAAACCCTATAATTTTTTGTATGTGATGTTTTACGTAGGTCATTTCGGAGTTTATTTCCATCATTAAATATGTCACATCATCATCTATAGTTTTAAACCAACTGTGATTTATATTTAACTGATCTCCTAAAATAACTCTAAGTATTGTCATTCCATCTCATTTCATATTCATTGGTTATATCATATGTATTTTTTTGCTTGATCACATTAAACCTTCTTCCTCCTCTTGGATCGGTTCCGTACCCAGCAATATAAAGCCAATTTCCTTGATTGGAATAGATGTCAAAATCGATCAAATATTTTTGATAAAAATCTGTACCCACGCGCCAATCTGTCTTTAAATCAAAAATGATATAGGAGGCTAAAATCTGTCGCATTCGATTCGATAAAAAACCACTATGTATTAATTCCCTAATAGCTGCATTCATAAATGATGAATCGGTTTTTCCAACTTCTAATTTTTCCAGAGTCATTTCTTCATCAATTATATTTATTTCCGAATTCATCAATCCATACTTAAAATATAAATTTTCTCCGTACTTAAAATGAAGAAATCTAAAATAGTCTCTCCACAATAATTCAAAAAAAATCCAGTAAGTACTTTCGTTCGCACCTTTTGTTGACTCATAATTTTTTAATTTTTTATACAACTGCCTTGCTGAAATAAAGCCTTGGCTCAACCAGACCGAAAATTTTGTTGAAAAATCTTTACCAGATAGTTCATTTCGAGTAATTTTATAATTAGACGCTTTATTGTCTTTAAAGTAATCATCCACAAAACTCTTAGCACCAAATTCACAAATAGAATAATTATTTAAGAAATCTACACTACCAATAAATTTTGATTCACTTACATCGGGTAAATCAAATTCATTTAATCCTTTGATTGAGACAGGTTCTGGAATACCAGGTAAATATACAGGCTCGGCTACGACTAGATTTTTTTCCACCATATTTCTAAATATTGTAAATGTATCGGGAATCTTTATGGGATCACACGGTAAATCATTGAGCTCAATGAGGGTGGAGTCCCATATACAATTAGTTTTTTTATCAATTAAATTTACCTCACTTTTTTCATATGGAGCCAAGATCTCCTCACAATAAATTTCATCAAAGCTATTTAATTCAGATATCTGATTAAAGACTTCCTTTGGCTCTCCATAAAAAATATGAAGCCGGTGCCCTTTATTATTAAGATTAGTTCTTAAATTCAATAACCCTTGGATAATAAATATATCTTTGCTCGTTAATTTATTTTTGATAGTTCTTAAATGGGGATTAATAATATAGATAAAAGATATCATTTGAGATTTTTTAATACATTCATTTAAAGCATGGTTATCTTCCAACCTTAAATTATTCCTGAACCAAAATATATTATGAGTCACGATGATTCCGACATCTTTGTGAGCAATATTTCACTTGTTCCCAACACTTCTCCCATTTTTTTCTCCATACAAATGGTCGCTTACAAGTCTGACATATCTTTTCAGGAAGATTGGTTTTTTTCATATCTATAGGACATTAATTTTTTTGTTGGTTCTTACAATAATTAGATAAAATTTGCTAATTATGCTTATAATTAAATTATGCACCGTGTTATTGTTTATATTTTACTAATATCCGCTCTTACTGCATGCTCGTCCATAGGTACTAGTATTCAACGCCCTGCTCCACATAATGACTTTACAGGAAGATACTTAGAAAAGCATTTTTCAAACGAAGACGCAAATGACTACATGATAAGAGCTTGTAAAGTTTACGGAGGCCTTAATCAAGACAGTGTTCAAAAAAAAGAAAGCGATCTATTTCTTCAAAATATTTTCGAATTTAAATGTAATTTTGCTAATAAATATAAAGAAGAATTAGATATCGACGGCAAATCATCAAAAAGACTTAATGGAACTATCGCTAAACAAAAATGTGAAAAACTAGGATTTAAGGTTGGCAGCAAAGATTTTGCAAATTGTCTCCAGGAGCTCACCCAATGATTCGCTTCTTAATATTTATTTTTATATCTCACATATCTTTTGCAAATGAGAGAATTTATTCTTGTCTTGGTATGAGTCATTTTAAGTTAGTTGGAGCCAGTGGCGCAAAAGAAGAAAAACAAAATCGAGAGTATAAATTTGAAAATTTAACATTAAAGGACTTAAATGACATTCCTTGTGAAGAAATTGAAGCACATTTAATGTGTAAGTCTACTTTTTTGAATGTTAGAACCGTTGATTTTAACCTACAATCCTTGACAATCGAAGATTCAATCTCAGGTAATAAAGGTTTTGGTCACTATATTGAAAATTTTACAGGTGCATGTCAGATCAAATAAAAATAAATAAATTATCAGTGTGAAAATTTTTAGTGAATATCTCTGATGAACAAACAACGACACATGAAGTTACCCTTGATGACAAATTTCTCAATAATCTAAATATTTAACATCTTTCAAAAGAGCAAATCATTCATGAATCATTTCTCTTTTTACTTTCAAGGGAACCCAACACCTCTATACTTAAAGAATTCAATATTAAAGTGATATCGTCGTATTCCGAGATTTTTATAATCACATTAGTTAAGCGAAACTAAAATATTTGGAATTAGTCATCATATAAAATTACTACTTTTAAAACTATGCATAAACTTTTATTTCTCATTGTGTTAACTATTGCTTCTTCTGCTTACTCTCAGGATCTAAAAAATGGAACCTATCAAGAGTTTTTTGAAAATAAATCTCTTAAATATGAAATTTCTTATTTGAATGGTAAAAAAAATGGAAAAGAAAGATTTTGGTATGAGAGTGGACAATTGAAAATACAGAGTGAATTTAAGAATGGAAAAGAACATGGACTCTGGCAGCAATGGTATGAAAATGGTCAAATTAAGCTTCAAGTTGAATATATAAGTGGAAAAGAACATGGACTCTG
Source organism: Pseudomonadota bacterium (assembly GCA_027621535.1). Classification (GTDB taxonomy): domain Bacteria; phylum Pseudomonadota; class Gammaproteobacteria; order Burkholderiales; family Methylophilaceae; genus BACL14. Next base: position 6,945 of record JAQCBB010000034.1, read on the forward strand.
GCAGCAATGGTATGAAAATGGTCAACAAAAATCAAAAAGTGGGTGGGTATCGGGACAAAAAGATGGTTTTGAATGGATATGGGACAGAGATGGAAAGTTACTCTCAAAAGATCAATACCAAAATGGGAAAATTATTCAATAACTTGAAAAAATAATATATATCTCCATATTACAAATGTAGGGATGGTTATGCCTAATGGGTAACCTGCTTATATATTAAAATTTTGCTTATTAAAGGAGATAAATATGAAAATTTCATTTGGAAATTTATATCCAAGTACACTTGGATTTGAAACTGTTTTAAGAGATATTGAAGCACTTATGGATAATTCAATTGAATCTATCAATGACAAATTCCCCCCTCATAACATTATTAAAATTAATGACACTGCTTATGCCGTCGAACTTGCTGTGGCAGGATTTAAACAATCTGAAATTGATATTACTGTTAAAGATGGATTGCTTGTCATCAAAGGTGAAAAGAGCAATCCTCACTCAGAAACTCAATACCTACACAAGGGAATTTCTAATCGATCTTTTACTAAATCTATTCGCCTTGCAGACACAATTGAGGTTCAAGGTGCAACATTGAACGATGGAATATTGTCCATTAGCCTTGAGAATATAATTCCTGAGTCGAAAAAACCAAAAAGAATTGAAATCAAGGAACCTAAAAGTTTAGATGTTTCGAAGATTGAAAAATCAATTGAGGCTGTAAGTACATAAAAAAAGGAGTAATTACTACTCCTTTTTTTTAAAGTTTTCTATCACAAGACACTCAGCTGATTTCATATAAGGCCAATCAGAATCTGACCCACAAACATTTCCTGTAATTCTTGAGTTTGTTATCTAATAGAATTGAACATCTGGATTAAATTCAGAGCTCACAAAAAATACTCTTGGTAACATATCAACCAAATCATCAGCATAATTCAGGCCAGAAAAAAAATTATATAAATTAATCCGAACCAGAGAGATCTGTAATTGAATAAACTCCGGTTGGACGATCCTTTTCGGTTTTCCATGTTTTTCTTTTAACAATTCGACATCGATCACGGTTAATATCAGATGCCCCAAATTTTAATTTTGCATTTGGAATAACCCGGTAAATATGACGCTCCAATCCATCGATTGTCTCGGGAGCATCATCATGAGCACAAAAAATTAAAACTCTCTGTTGCCTATTGTCTGTCTGTCTAATAATCACCAAGTTATCTCTTTTGAGCTCTTTGAAGTATTTTTTTAACTTTTCCAGCTCTTCTTTCGAAATCGGTTCTGTTTTAAGCAGACTCACTCTTTTCATCAAAGAAATGGCATTGGCATTAAGTTTATCTTTACTTAACAACTGTGGAATAAATCTTACAACCCATTGATCACTTTGCTTTGATTTTTTTAGTTCAGCAACTATTTCATCAACCGGGTATTTTGATAGAATTGGGGGTCTCATATACCTGTAATTATATTCAAAAATACACCTATATAGTAAATAATCGATAGGGTGACAAAAGTTGCTAACAAAAATAAATATTTTTTTGTCAAGAATTCAAATCTCGCATTCGGGTCGTTTGTAATTCGGTATAAATAAAATCCCAAAAGATAAGATGGAATAAGGCCAATAATGAATATCCAGCGGATTCGTCTAAATCCAAAGAAAAGACAAATAATTAAGGTTATTAATAGGATAATTCCGCCTAATCTTGACCAAAAATTATGATTCATGACGTTATAATAATAAATATGCCTAAAGAAATAAATTATTCTCGATTTGATACCGTTATTTTAGGATCAACTTTTCTTACTTCGATTGTCACATTTTTAATATACATTGGTTTTAGTGTTTATAAATTTTTTAAAGCGGGTCTCTGGATAAAATCATTAACTACTTGTCAGGTCTTTAATATATTTTGTTCTGATAATTTTTTAATAAAAATAATTGGTAACCTTGAAGCTCTTTTATTTGTATCTCTAGTATTTGGTCTTTACTTTGCAGTTCACTTATTGCTAACAAAAAAATGAAATTTATCTATTTAATTATTTCTTTATTTTTTTTTGAAAATCTATATGCCCTCAACTGTAATGGAAAAATTTCCCAGCAATATGAAATAAACCATCAAATCCATGATCAACTAGATCTTGAGGATATAAATATTATTGTAAGTTTTAATAATGATTTCAGCGAGATTAATTTTGACTCTTCTAACCAATTAAGAATAAATAATGAAAATATTTTTAAGTGTGTAAAAAACAATACAGCTATTGAATGCTCAAAAAATAAAAAATACCGATCAGTAAAAAATGATATTGATCCTCAAACTGGATTTAAACATGAATTAACAGCTGAAAGTGAATATTCAATGATGATTACATTTGCTAAAAATAAATATTTAACATTTAACCATCTCATCAATTCTGATGTAACTGATCCTCAAATTATTCATTCAAAGGAAATTGCCAGTGGTAAATTTACTTGTGAGTAAACATGTACTGGATTGATATTTTAGTCTTTGTAGCTCTTTTTTGCCTACTGATCATCATTATCCTTATTGCTAAAAAATAATCATGGGCTTATTTCATTGGAATGATAGTCATAAATTTTACCTGAATGATCTATTGTTAGATTTTCAATGACCTCTATTAAATAATCAGCAGACTGACTTGGACTAAAAATTTCATGCTGAACTGATCCAGTAAATGGACTTGATAACCTGCTTGCTACCGTTCCAGGGTGAAGACCACATACAATGATATTTTTATATTTACGCTTCAGCTCAATGGCTAAATTTTTTATCATCATATTCAGGGCTGTTTTACTCATCCGATAAGCATACCAACCTCCTAATTGATTATCAGAAATACTGCCGACCTTAGCAGATAAGAAGATTATCTTCGTATGGTCTTTAAAGGACTGGCTTAGCTCTTTGATCAAGAGAGCAGGAATAATACAATTAATCCGGTAAGAATAGGCAAGGGCTTCAGCGTTCAAATCACGAATACTTTTTTCAGGTTTATATGCCTCATTATGCAAATGCCCTGTTGCAAATATAACCAAGTCAAATTTTTTATCTGTAGGTAAATCTGGAAGTATTTTAGAATTAAAATCATAAATAATTTCAACTACTGCTGTATTATCCTTTAGGCTCGATCTTGAAATAGCTGTAATATTATTACTTTTTAGATTTTGATATTTGTTCAACAAAGCAGAACCAATTGAACCTGAAGCACCTATAATTAATATATTATTCATTTATTGAATCTTTCATAATCTTTTGAATCTTAAAAAATATGTTATACCTTGTTAAGACATTTATTGCTGTTGCAATTATTTTAATTGCATCTGAACTAAGTAAAAAAAGCACTACCCTGGCTGCAATGTTACTAGCTATGCCCATTGTTCTCTTTGTATCATTTGCATTTATCTATCAACAAAAAAAAGACAGTGCACAAATTGCTGCATTAACATTTGAAACCGTAATATATATATTGCCTGTTTTACCCTTTTTATTTCTTTTGTCATTACTTCTAAAAAATGGTTTTAATTTTTATTTATCACTTTTTTTAGTCTCAATTGGCATATGTATAGTTACTTACCTTTTAAATCTCTACTTATCAAACTAATACTTTTTTGATTATATTTTTTAACATCATATGGGCAATGGTGAGTGCAAATAAAGTTGGAAAAATTAACAAGATTATCGATGTTTTTGTATAAAAGTTAAGATAACACCATACCAGTAAGACCGGTGCGGTAAATAGAAGCATCCATAGTATGTCTATTTTTAAGTTTATTGAATAATTAATGATTGCTTTCATTCCATGAAAAAAACAAAAATAATAGGCAAACCAAACCAAAGGATGAAGTAGATATCCAGCAAGTATCATAATGCTAAGTGAGGCTCCTAAAAGGAATAATTTTTTTTGAAATAAGATCTTCGACCAAAATAATATTGCAAACACAAATATTATTACTATAAAAGAATGTATCAATGAATTGATTTGTAAGCCTGCTAATTGTAAAAAAATATTATTTACTTCCTCAGTTTTAAAAACCACCGGAATAAGTGTCACTATGATTCCCCAGAAAATATTTTCAAATTTCGTTGTCTTATATCCCTGCATATCGCTTTCTCCAAAATGAACCAGAGACATAAGAAGTAATATGATTAGAGAGATAAATGGGCTTACAAACCAAAATATAAGACCAAACATTACTATGCCAATATAAATACAATAAATTTTTAGTTTAAAAACACGATTATTGGTTGAATCCCAAATAATTTTTCCGTCTAATGCCCCATGTCCCATCCCTATGGTTGCAATCATCACAAAAGACCAAAAAATTGGTGAGGGTAAATTGAAAGCCGATAAATAATTTGACTCTATATTTCCAGAGTAACTAAAAATTATTACCAGACTTAAACATAAGAATAAAATCTGATGATATGTTATTTTTTTATTTAAATAATGCATAAATCATTATTTTTTTAGGTGTAATTTTTATCAGATGTATTAGATCTTTATATGATGGAATATCTGCTAGAAATCGGATAATAGAATGAATACATTTAGCATTAAACAATTTCATAAATATTTGTGGAGCTGACTCAGGATAAAAATAACAAGCTTTTATAAACACCTTATCTAAGAAGTGAGTAATTGTTTTCTCTTTAAACACAATTTGATTTAGATTCTTATTTTTAGATTCTTTTGCCCATGTAGCTGCGCGCAGTAATAAATAACCCGATGATGGACGTGCAAATCCACCGTTTATCCCTGTCGGGATAATTCTGTTTGTTCTTTTGAATGATTGTGATATTGACATTGGGATGATGCCTTTTTCAACAGATAATGATTTAAATGTTTTGTATTGTGTTAAAGAAATCTGATGTAATTTTTCTAAATTGTCAAAATTTTTTAATCTTCCAAAAGCTGTTGTTTCAATAAGTAACGAATTTTTATTAAATGGAATTACATAATTAAAAGCTATTTCTTTATCGGCTTGAATAAAATTCATCAGCTGACATTCTTTAATATTATGATCCTTATCTTTTTTTATTGTAGTTCCTATAAAATACTGATAAAGCATAGGTTCTGATTTATCTATATTTGTCTCATGGTGAAGTGAACTATTGAGCACAAACTTTGATTTATAAATTTCTTTGTTTGTTGACACAGAAACATATTTTTTATTTTCTTTTATCTGACTTACTTCACTATAAAGTATCTTTATTCCTCGAGCTTTTATTTGATTTAGCAAAATATTAATTATTTCTGAATATTGATAGGTTTGATATTTATAAGGCTTTATTTTTCTTTTAATTTTATTATTTTTTTCTGATACAGAAATTTCATTAAAAGATTGAATTGGAAATATA
>JAQCBB010000035.1 GCA_027621535.1 Pseudomonadota bacterium
TTCATTTGCACCTGATAAGCGAAGTTTTTCAATACCACTTTCATCCGTAGTCCTGACAATAATTGGAATTTTTTTATTATGACTCCGAATCACTCCTAAAACTTTTTCAGACGCTCTATCATCAGAGTAGGTCACAATTAACCCTCGAGCATCAGCAAGACCTGCAGCTCTAAGTACTTCGAATCTAGTTGCATCTCCATAAACTACACTTTCACCAGCAATTGCAGCATCATTAACTCGACTCATATCAATGTCGATAGCAATGTATGCTATTTTCTCCTCTTGGAGAAATCTAGCGAGATACTGGCCGCTTCGTCCAAAACCACACAAGATCACATGATTTTTAAATTGCTTACCTAACTCTTCAATTTTATTAACCTTTTTTTTGCTATTTACTAAATAAGATTTGGATAATTTTCTTGCAATTTTTCCATTCATTTGAATAATAAATGGTGCAACTAACATTGATAATAAGGCTACAGACAAAACAATTTGTGTGAGAAATTCATTTAATAATAGCTCTTGTTGTGCAAGTGCTAAAATTACAAAACTAAATTCTCCAGAATGAGCAAGAATTAATCCTGTTCTTATTCCAACACCAGGTTCATAACCGAATATTTTTATTAAAAAAGAAATTAAAATTGATTTAAATAATATCAACCCAACCAATAAAGAGATAATAAGAATAATGTTGTCATATAGTATTTCTATATTTAGCATCATGCCCACTGTTATAAAAAATAAACCCAGTAAAATATCTCTGAAGGGTGCGATATCTGATTCAACTTGATAACGATAATGAGTTTCAGAAATAATCATTCCAGCAATAAATGCTCCTAATGCATAAGATAAACCCGATAGATTGGTTAAATAAGAAAATAGCAAAATGATCAATAGCACATTTAAGACAAATAATTCGCTTGATTTTTGTCTTGCAATTAAATTAAACCATGCATTCATCAAGGGTCTGCCTATCCAAAATACGATTGTAAAAAGAATAGATGCTTTAACAATAACAATCAAAAATGACTGAATAATGTTTAAAGATGAGTCAGACAGGGTAGCAATCAGGATTAACACAGGAATAACAGCTAAATCTTGAAACAACAAAATACCTATAGATAGTTTACCGTGGCGAGAATTAAGATCTAATCTTTCCATTAGTATTTTTGATACAACAGCAGTTGATGACATGGTAATTGCTGCGCCAACAACAAATCCATCAATGAAACTTAAACCAATAAACATTGCAATCATTGTTGACAATAGTAAGGTGATTCCTACTTGAGCAAGACCCACGCCAAATAAAATTTTTCTCATTGAATTAAGTGTTGGAAGGCTAAACTCTAAGCCAATAGTAAACATTAAAAAGACAATGCCAAATTCAACTAGATGACGATTTGACTCTGAATCAATTAAAACAGAAAAACCACTTGGGCCAAGAATAAATCCTACCAAAAAATAAGCTATCATTGGAGGCAGTTTGGCATTTCTCAGTAACGCAACAAATCCAACAGAGCAAACTAAAAGAAATATGATTAATTCTAATGATGTATACATACAATAAATTTATGATTTCAAATTTAATTAACTATAATAGTATTAATTATGAATGATAATAAAAAATTAATCATAGAATCGGCAAAAAAAGTTTTAGAGATTGAGTCTCGAGAAATTCTAAATGCTGAAAAAAATATTGATGAGCATTTTGCAGAATCTGTTTTAAAAATTCATGAATGTAAAGGCCGAACAATTTTGAGTGGTATGGGAAAATCTGGACATATAGCGAGAAAAATTGCATCCACTCTATCCAGCACCGGCACTCCATCATTTTTTATGCACCCCGGAGAAGCAAGCCATGGTGATCTCGGAATGATTACAAAAGATGATATTGTTATTTTCTTGTCGAATTCTGGAGAAAGCGACGAAATTTATAACCTTATCCCTGCCATAAAAAGAATTAAAGCAACTATTATTGCCGTTACGGGAAATGATAAATCTGAAATTGCTAAATATGCAGATTTTCATATTTCATCTAAAGTTAGCTCTGAAGCATGCCCCTTAGGACTTGCTCCCACTGCAAGTTCAGCTCTGATGCTTGCAATTGGCGATGCCCTTGCAATTTCACTTTTTCAATTAAAAGGTTTTACTACAGAAGATTTTTTAAAAACTCATCCAGGAGGATCATTAGGTAAAAATAAACTCCTAAAAACTGAAGACGTAATGCGACAGGAATCATCTTTTCCTAATGTACAGGCTGATGACCTTCTATCAGATGTCATACAGCTCATTAGTGAAAAAAAAGTTGGCTTTGCAGTCATTTCTAGAGATGAAAAACCTATTGGAATGTTTACAGATGGAGATCTAAGAAGAGCCTTATTAAAAAATGCATCCATTAAAGATCCAATAAAACTTTGGATGTCATCAGATCCTTTGTTTATCAATGAAAATTCATTGGCTATAAATGCTGCTGAAATCATGGAAAAAAATAAAGTATCTAGCCTTATTGTCGTAGATAAAAATCTATGTCTAAGAGGGGTTGTTAATTTCCAAGATTTATTAATTCATAAAGTAATTTAAAACTATGAGCAAATACTCTATTTTTTTTTCCAGCATGACTCTTTTGATCGTTTTTTTTGTCTCATATTGGCTCAACAATGAAGTCAAAAAAGAGTTAGAGGTGAGTCAAAAAAAGATAACTAATAACCCAGATTATTTTTTAAAAAATTTTACCTCGAGACAAACCAATGAAAAAGGTGAGGTGAATTTTAGTTTAGAGGCAGAATTAATGAATTTTTATTCATATAATGATGAGTCAACGCTTAAAAAACCAAAATTTTTTAAATATGAAAATGAAAAAAAAGTATTTGATATGGCAGCTAATAGCGGGGTTATCTTTGATAAAGGTGAAAAAATAAAAATGCTTGGTGGGGTTGAAATGTTAAGACATGAAACAAAAGATAAAAAAATAATGAAGCTTCTCAGTGAAGAGATCACCATACTCCCTAATGAGGATATTTTGCTTTCGGATAAAAAAGTTAAAATTATTCAGGAACCTAATATAGAAGTCGACGGAATAGGACTTAACTATAATAAAAAACAAGGTATTATTAAAATAATTAAAGATGTAAAAGTGCAATATGTTAAATAAAATCATATTTTTACTTTTATTTTTTTCATTAAATTGCTATTCCGAAAAAGCCGATAAAGATCAGCCCATAATTATTGATTCAGATGAATTACTGATTGATGATTCAAAAAATACCAGCACATACAGTGGCGATGTCATCCTGCAACAAGGAACATTAATCATAAGAGGAGATAAGTTGACCATAAGAGAGGACAAACAAGGGTTTCAACATTCATCATCTATAGGTAAACCAACTACTTTTAAGCAAAAAATGGAAAACAGTGAGGATTATATTGAAGGTCAAGCCCTGACCATTGAGTATGATGGAAATATGGATAAGATTCATTTATACAGTAAAGCAAGGGTAAAAAAAGGTAATGACTTAGTTATTGGTGATTACATTATGTATGATGCAAATTCGGAATTTGCTCAAGCACTATCTGGAAATACTGTTACTAAAGATGGAAATGAAGTCAAAAAAGGTAGAACAAGAGCAATTATCAGACCAGATAAAAAATAATATGACTACACTTCGAATACAAAATATAAAGAAGAGTTATAAAAATAAAGACGTTGTTAAAGATATATCTTTGGAAATCTCTAGTGGTGAAATTATTGGTCTTTTAGGGCCAAATGGAGCTGGTAAGACAACCTCTTTCTACATGATCGTTGGTTTAATTCAACCTGAACATGGTTCTATCTATATAGATAACCTTGATATCACAAAAAAACCCATTCATACAAGATCACAATTAGGCTTAGCCTATCTCCCTCAGGAACCCTCAATTTTTAGAAAAATGACTGTTGAAGAGAATATTATTTCTATTCTTGAGCTACGAAAACTATCTAATGATAATATTAAAACAAAGCTGAATCTTCTTCTCAAAGAACTAGGTATTGAAGATATAAAAAAAAATACGGCAATATCTTTATCTGGAGGAGAAAGAAGAAGAGTTGAGATTGCAAGGTGTTTGGCAACTAATCCAAAGTTTATTCTTTTAGACGAACCATTTGCTGGTATTGATCCACTGGCAGTAATTGATATTCAAAAAATTATAAAATTTTTATCCTCCAGAGGTATTGGAATTTTAATTACTGACCACAGTGTAAGAGAGACTTTAGGAATATGTGACAGAGCATATATCGTGAATCAAGGAATTATCTTTACATCAGGTTCACCTAATGAAATTGTTGAAAATCAGAATGTTAAAAATATCTATTTAGGACAAGATTTTTCTTTGTAATTAATGCCACTCAGTATTCAATTAAAACTTAAAAATTCTCTTAAATTATCTCCCAATATCGAACAATCGGTAAATCTTCTCAAAGCCAACGAATTAGAAATTGAATATTTAATTAGTGAGTTTTTATCAAAAAATCCATACTTAGATCTTGATGATTCTGACCGAGTTAAAATAAATTCATTAGCCTATTCACTTGATAACCTTCAGGATAGTGAAAATGAACTTTTAATATATGGTTATGGGCTTAAAGATTATTTAGAAAACAACCTTTTTGACTTAGGCTTAGATTACGAGGAAGAAAGTATTGCCAATCTTCTTATCGATTATATTGATGACAATGGTTACTTGACTGAAGATTATGGGTTTTTTATCAATGAAGCATCACCAGAAATTATAATTGATGAAAATACTTTAAATACAATTATCTTAAAGCTTAATCAGATCTCATCACCAGGAATTGGTGCTCGTAATTTATCAGAATGTCTTATTTTTCAACTTGATCAATTTAAATCTAATTCAATATCAATTTATTCAAAAAAAATCGCTAAGAACTATCTTAAAGAGTTAGGGAATAAAAATTTTGAAAAAATTTCAAAAGAGCTTGGTATTTCTATGGATGAAGTTCTAAAATGCAATGAACTAATTATTTCACTCAACCCTAAGCCTGGCTTAGCCTATGGAAATAATAAGAACTCAGAATTTGTTTTTCCAGATATTAAGGTCAGCAAAGAAAATCAAAGTTTTAAAATCTCTATTTCAAATAATTACGAATCTTTAAAGTTAATTGAGATTTCCGAAAAAGATATTTTAAATTCTGAGGAATATAATCAAGCCAAATGGTTCTTAAAAAATATCAATTATCGAAAAATTAATATCATCAGAGTTGCTCAATACATTTTTCAGTATCATAAAAATTTTTTGAACAATAAAAGCTTAGAATTTCCATTCACAGTAAAAATGGTAGCCAATGAACTAGAAATTCATGAATCAACTGTTAGTAGAATGATTAATAGCAAATATATTGAAACACCTTTTGGTATTTTTCAAATGAAATATTTTTTTACACATGAAGTGAATAATTTTTCTGACAATCTTATAAAAAAGAGGATAAAGGAAATTGTTGATTCTGAAAATAAATTAACCCCATTGTCCGACACTAAAATAAATTTAACTCTTCATAAAGAAAGGATTACAATTAGTAGAAGAACTATTGCAAAGTATAGAGATCAAATGGGTATTTTACCGGCATCAAAAAGAAAGGTTTGTTAATAATGGACATTGTTATTACGGGTCATAATATTGAAATTACTGAAGCTCTTGAAAATTTAATTCATGAAAAATTCAAAAAAATTGTTCGACACTTTGAAAATATTACTGACGTCACATTTTTATTAAAAACAGATAAAAATGATCATATTGCGGAATGCAAACTTCATTTAATGCATAATGAAATATTTAGTGAAGCATCAGGATCTGACATGTATGCCGTTATAGATGACTTAATTTACAAAGTTGATCGTCAGGTTATAAAGATAAAAGAGAAAACCAAAGATCACCATCAGTCAGAAGGGGTTGAAAGAAAACATAACATCGAACTGTGAACTTATTTATCATTACAGGGCTATCAGGGGCAGGAAAGACAAATGCTCTAAGAACATTTGAGGATAATAATTTTTATTGTATTGACAATCTACCCGCAACACTGATCATAAAAGCAATATCAGAACTCAATTTCAATAAAATTAATTCAGTTGCCATTAGTGTTGATAGCCGCAGTTTAAATATTAACCAACTTCCGAAAATACTTGAGGATTTAGATAAATCCTCAACCCCATATCGCTTGATATTTCTATCTGCTTCTTGTGATGAAATTATAAAAAGATTTAATGAATCTCGCCGCAAACATCCCTTGATAAAGAATTCTCAAAGTCTTGATCAGGCAATATTTGAGGATGCAGAAATATTAAGTTTATTATCCGACAATGCCATTCATATCGATACAAGTGACCTCAATCTCAATGAGCTCAGTATAAAGATTAATAATCTAATTAAAAATCAAGTAAATTTTCATCTCCATTTAATTTCATTTGCTTACAAAAAAGGTATACCTCTTGATGTTGATTTTATATTCGACATCCGAGAGCTGCCTAATCCATTTTATGAAAAACATTTAAAAAACTTATCTGGCCTCGATTCAGCATTATCTGATTATTTACTAAATCAGTCTAATACAAAACAATTTCTTGATGAATTAAATCATTTTATTCAAAATAGGATTATTAATTTAAAAAAAACTAGCAGGAAATATTTATCAATTGGTTTTGGTTGCACTGGAGGAAGGCACCGATCAGTTTTTGTTGTCGAACAAATGAGCAAGCTCATAAATAAAAATTTTCAAATAGATATTTCAATTTTTCATAGAGATCTTAATGTTTAAATATTTAATCATTACCCATGGAAATATTGGTGAGTCACTTCTAGAGTGTGTTGAAAAAAATTTACAAAAAAGTATTAATACCATCGACATAATTTCATTAAATCCAACTGATATTAACCAGGGCAAATCTGATTTAAAAGATTACATATCCAAATATGCTGATCATGACTTGATAATTATGACGGATCTATATGGAGCTTCATCGAGTAATATCGTAAAGCCCTATACAAAAAATAAAAATATTTATGCCATATCAGGTCTTAACTTGCCAATGTTGATGAAAGCAGTTACATTTAAAACACACGATGTGCAAATAATGATTGATGAAATTATCAAGTGCGGAAATAAATCAATAATTAATTTTTTATGATAAAGAAAGATCTAATAATAAAAAATCAGTTAGGGCTTCATGCCCGAGCATCAAATAAACTTGCTACTCTTTCCTCAAAATTTAAATCAAACGTTGAAATTATCTTTAACGATGAAAAAGTTGATGCAAAAAATATGATGGATATCCTACTGCTATCTATCGGCCTACATGACACTTTTACCTTACAAATAGAAGGTATCGATGAAAAGAAAGCTTTCGATTCAATTGCTAAACTTGTAGATAACTTTTTTGGTGAAGGAAAATAATGTTTATATTATCCGGAATTCCAGTTAGTGCGGGTATTGCGATTGGACATGCTTATATCCTTGCCCATGCATTAGGAGAAATTGAACCTTACTCAATTCCAAAAAATAAAATCCCTCAAGAAATTAAAAGATTTAATAATTCAGTCAGAAATCTTCATCTTGAGTTAGTAAATTTAAAAAAAGAATTAAAAAAAAATAAAATGATTGAGTATGGCTCCTTTGTTGATATTCAATTGTCTATTCTCAAAGACCCTAAGATTTCAGAAGATCCAAAAAAAATTATTAAGGAAACTCGCACCAACGCAGAGTGGGCCCTTAAAATTCAAATGGATGAAATAATTATTAAATTTAATAAGATCAATAATAACTATATAAAGGAAAGAAAAAATGATGTATATCAGGTATGCGAAAATCTTATTAAATACTTAATCGGACATCAATCACATAAATCTTTACAAGACAGAAATCAAATTATAGTAGCTCATGATATTTCTCCATCAGACGCACTAAAATTTAAAAACACAAACAATATTGCTTTTATAACTGATATTGGCGGCACTACATCACATACCGCTATCCTTGCAAAAAGTATAAATATTCCATCCGTTGTAGGGACACAAAATGCAAAACAATTAATTAATCATGATGATCTTCTCATTGTTGATGGAAGTCATGGTTGCATTTTAGTTAATCCCCCAAACAATGTTGTTGAGGAATATAAAATTAAACAAAATTTGTATGAAATTGAAAGTAAAAAGCTACTTTCTCTTCAAAATATTCCATCCAGAACAATTGATAAAACGACTATAAATCTTTATGTCAACATTGAGAATACGAATAATCTATCACCTGTGATTGAGAATAATACTGAAGGAGTTGGTTTATTTAGAACTGAATTTATTTTTATGGATCAGCACAAAATGCTTGATGAAAATGAACAATTTGTAATTTATAAAAATCTAACTACATCTTTACCCAAAAAAAAATTAATTATAAGAACCTTAGACTCTGGTGGAGATAAAATCATTGAGCACATGCCACATGTTAATCAAAACCCTGCTTTAGGTTTACGTGCAATTCGCTTCTGTTTAGCTGAACCAGACGTTTTCATTACCCAAATCAAAGCTTTATTGAGAGCTGCTTATTATGGAAATATACAAATCTTAATTCCGATGCTTAGTTCAACAAATGAGTTAAGGCAAGTTAAATTACTCATTTTGCGCGCCAAAGATATTCTTTCATCAGAAAGAAAAAAATATAACCCCAAAACCTTGATTGGTGGGATGATCGAAGTACCTGCAGCTGCAATAGATATTGATAGCTTCTCAAATGAATTAGATTTTTTATCCATTGGTACTAATGATCTGATTCAATATACGCTTGCAGTAGATAGAACCGATGATGCAGTTTCTCATTTATATGATTCCTCGCATCCTGCTATATTAAAGCTAATTAAAGGAGTTATTGATTCAGGAAATAAAGCTGGAATTGAAGTATCTCTCTGTGGTGAGATGGCTGGTGACCCAAAACTCACTAAACTTTTAATCGGATTAGGTTTAAGAAATTTTTCGATGCATCCTTCGAGTCTTTTAAAAGTCAAAAAAATGATTTTGGAAGCCGACGCATCTAAATTAAAACATAAAGCAAATAAAATCTTGCATTCTAATCAAAAAATTGAAATTGATAACTTAATTAACAACTTAAATGACTAAAATGAATAATCCAATACTTGAACAAATCACAATTCCAATGTTTGATCAAATAGAAGTTCATCACTTATTACCTGCTATTCAAAAAATTATTAGTGATAATGAAGCTACAATAAAAAATATTGAAAATTTGAAAGATTTAGAGATTTCTTATGAATTCGTTAAAGCATTAAGTAAAATCAACTATAGATTAAGTAACGCTTGGTCTCAGATTGGTCATTTAAATTCTGTTTGTAATTCTGATAAATTTCGAGTCGAGTACAATAAATGTAAAGATCTAATCACTGACTACTATTCAAATGTTTCACAAAATGCAAACATTTTTAACTTATATGTGAAGTTAAAAGAATCCCCTTTATTTGATCAATTAACTGTTATTCAACAAAAAGTTATCGATAATGAAATTAGAGATTTTAAATTGGGCGGGGTTAACCTTGCATCTAAGGAAAAGACTGAATATAAAAAAATACAATCAAAACTTTCAAAATTAGCATCAAAATTTGAAGAAAATGTACTTGATGAAACCAACCAATATTTTTTACATATTCAAGATCCTGAAAGTGTCAGAGGTATCCCACAAGATGTGCTTGAACAAGCATCACTTTTAGCGAAGGAAGGGAGAAAATCAGGCTATTACTTTACACTCCACTTTCCATCATATATCCCTGTCCTCCAATATGCGCATCATCGAGATTTAAGACAACAGCTTTATGAAGCTTATGCGAAGAAAGCATCTGAACTATCAAATCCAAAGCATGATAATTCGATAATTATTCAAGATATTTTAATTTTAAGATCTCAATTAGCAAATTTATTAGGCTTTAATAATTTTGCCGAATTAAGCCTTGATACAAAAATGGCAAATTCACCCAAGGAAGTTTGTGATTTTTTAAAAAATTTAGCTTCACAAGCAAAACCATTTGCCAAGCAAGATTATGAAGAGCTTAAAAAATATGCTCTAAAAGATGGCATTGAGCTTTTAGAGGCATGGGACGTTGCCTATTATTCAGAAATAATTAAACAAGAAAAATATCTCATTAGCGACCAGGACATTAAACAATTCTTTCCTGAGCATAAAGTAATTAATGGACTATTTGATCTTGTAAATAAATTATATGGAATTGAAATAAAAAGATCGGATGCTCCAACATGGCATTCCAGTGTAACTTATTATGAAATTCAGCAGAATAATAAGACCATTGGTTCTTTTTACTTTGATCTTTATGCTCGAAAAAATAAGCGAGGCGGGGCATGGATGGATGAATGTATCTCAAAAAGCCAATTTAATGAGCATATAGATTACCCTGTAGCATACTTAACTTGTAACTTTTCATCACCGGTTGGAGAAAATCCAGCTTTGTTTACCCATGACGAGGTGATTACACTTTTTCATGAATTTGGACATGGTTTACATCATCTTTTAACACAAGTAGATGAATATAATGTTTCAGGAATCAAGGGAGTTGAATGGGATGCGGTCGAGCTTCCAAGTCAATTTATGGAAAATTTTTGTTGGAATTGGGAAGTCATTAAAAATATGACCGAACATATTAAAAGCAAAGAGACTATGCCCAAAAATATGTTTGATAAATTAATTCAAAGTAAAAATTTTCAATCTGGCATGCAGACAGTAAGGCAAGTTGAATTTGCATTATTCGATATGCTTATCCATATGAATTGTAATCCTATTGATCTAGATTTTCTAAACACTCTTGAAAAAGTCAGAGACGAGGTCGCGGTTATCAGCCCCCCCAAATGGAATCGCTTCCCACATTCATTTAGTCATATTTTTGCTGGTGGTTATGCTGCTGGATACTATAGTTACAAGTGGGCTGAAGTGTTATCAGCTGATATTTTTGATGAATTCTTAAAAAACGGTGTTCTTAATAAAGACATTGGGATGCGATTTAGAGAAGAAGTATTAAGTGTCGGCGGTTCCAGAGGCGCTAAAGAATCTTTTATTAAATTTAAAGGTAGAGAGCCAAATATTGATGCGCTTCTTGAGCATAATGGTCTTGTTGCATGAAGGTATTATCTTGGAATGTAAATTCTTTAAAAATAAGATATCAACAGCTAATGCAAATTATTATTGAGCATGCACCAGATGTTATTTCATTGCAAGAAACTAAAACTCAGGATGATAATTTTCCTGAAAGTTTATTAAAAGATCAGGGTTACCAATCTATTTTTATGGGGCAAAAAACATTTAATGGTGTGGCTATATTAACTCGGCTTTCTTTTGAAAATATTAATTACAATATTCCTAATTTCGAAGATGATCAAAAAAGATTTCTTAGTTTAGATATTCATTATCAAAATAAAAAAATAAAGATTATGAATGGATACTTTCCAAATGGACAATCCTTAGATAGTGATAAATTTATTTATAAAAAAAAATGGATTTTAGCTTTAATCAGCTATATAAAAGATAATCAAAGCGATTCTTTATTAATGGGTGACTTCAATATTGCGCCAAATGATATTGATTGCCATGAACCAGAAAAATGGACAAATACAGTTTTAACCAGCAATGAAGAAAGAAAATTATTTAACGAAATAATTAGTATAAATTATATAGATACGTATCGAAAATTAAATCCAAATGAACCAGGATATACTTGGTGGGATTATAGAATGGCTGCTTTTAGAAGAAATCTTGGATTAAGGATTGATCATATTTTAGCTTCAAATTCACTTGTTCCCTATATAAAAAAATTTGATATATTAAAAGAGTATAGAAAAATAGAGCGTCCATCGGATCATGCGCCTATTTTATTAACTATGAGTTTTTAATTCCTAATTGTTTTAATTTCCGATACAAATGCGTTCTTTCAATACCAGAAATTTCTGATAACTCTTTAATTGATAAATTATTTTTTATATGATGCTGAAAATAAATTTTTTCAAACTCATCTCTTGCTTTTTTTAAATCTTGACCATAAAGATACTCAAATGGATTCTGATTTATAATCTCTTTCTTATAACTAAAATTTAATTTAATTGCATTTTCATAGTCAGAGTCTGAGATCATTTCACTCTGTGAAAGTTTTAAACTATTACGAATAATTTGATCTAGATAAAATAAATCATAGCAAAACGAATCAGATCTTATTTTGTTCAAT
>JAQCBB010000036.1 GCA_027621535.1 Pseudomonadota bacterium
TAAATATAATATAAATTAATAACTTAAAATTTTTTTTTAATGTAATCTATTAAGTTATTTGTGGATCCATCAAAGCAATTTGAGGTTTTTTCACCCTTGATTTTAGGTAATACTAAGCGGGCAATTTGTTTTCCATATTCAACGCCCCATTGATCAAATGAATTTATATTCCAGATAATCCCCTGTACGAAAATTTTATGTTCATATAGAGCAATTAATCGACCTAGATTTATTGGGTCTAGTTTTTCAAATATTATGGTATTGCTGGGCCTATTACCCTCAAATGAACAGTGCGGTAATAGTGATTCTATTTCATCATCACTTATCCCTGTATTTAATAACTCTGCCCTTGCTTCGTTAATTGATTTGCCCATCATAAGCGATTGGGATTGAGCAATGAGGTTAGAGATTAGAATTTTATGATGAGTGTTTTTTTGTTCTCCTAGATCATAATGTGATTTAATTGGCATAATAAAGTCACAAGGAACAAACTGTGTTCCCTGATGGATTAATTGATAGAAAGCGTGCTGCCCATTTGTTCCAGATTCACCCCAGATTACAGGACCTGTCTCAACACAGACTCGATGCCCATCACGATCAATAAATTTACCATTACTCTCCATGTCAGCTTGCTGAAGGTATGAAGGTAGTAATGAAAGGCCTTGATCGTAAGGGAGTATTGCCTGGGTATTGAATTTGAAAAAATTAATATACCAAACGCCAATAAGAGCTAATTGGATGGGTATATTTTTTTCAATAGGAGCATTTAAGAAATGTTGGTCCATTTCATAAGCCCCCTGATGAAGCCGTTTGAAATTATCAAAGCTCAGATAAATTGCTATTGATAAACCTATTGCTGACCAAAGAGAGTAGCGGCCCCCCACCCAATCCCAAAAAATGAACATATTTTTTTCATGAATACCAAACTCCTCAACTTTTTTTAGATTTGTAGAAACAGCAACAAAGTGTTTTGCAACCTCATGATTATCTTTTGCATGAGATAAAAACCAATGCCTTGCAGAAAATGCATTGGTCATGGTTTCTTGGGTGGTAAAAGTTTTTGAGGCAATAATAAATAAGGTAGTTTCTGGGTGACATTGTTCAAGTGTTAATGCAAGATCAGCTGCGTCAACATTCGATACAAAATGAATAGCAAGGTCTTTTTGTGCATATGGTCTTAATGCTTTACATACCATGGCTGGACCAAGGTCCGACCCACCAATGCCGATATTTACAACTGTATTTATCTTTTTACCGGTATAACCTTTCCATATACCATTGTTGATGGATTCGCTAAAAGACTTAATTTGTTCTAATGTTTTCTTGATTTCCGGT
The DNA here is from genome assembly GCA_027621535.1 of Pseudomonadota bacterium. Lineage (GTDB taxonomy): Bacteria > Pseudomonadota > Gammaproteobacteria > Burkholderiales > Methylophilaceae > BACL14. Next base: position 1,336 of record JAQCBB010000036.1, read on the forward strand.
TTAACATCCAGACCGTCAACGATAATTGGTTGTTCATCTTGGGATCGAAGGGCGGTGTGCAATACTGCTCGATTTTCAGTATTATTAATTTTTTCCCCACTAAACTGTTTCTTTTTCCATTCATCAATTTTTACTTTGCCTGCCAACTCATTTAATAGTTTAGATGTTGTTTTGGTTATTCTATTCTTAGAAAAATCAACTAAAAAATCATCTAAATTCAGGTGAAAATTATGGAAGCGATCCTTATCCTCATCGAATAAATCTCGCATTTCGGTGTTTTTTATTTCATTGTAGTGATTTTCAAGCGCTTTCCATTCGGCGGAATCAATAATTTTTGTCATTTATGTTATTTAATCGATGTGGGTAATAAGAATGGCACCATTATATCAAAAATAAATTTAATTTTTAGAAACTTGTTCGGAAATTGCCCAAGTAACATGCTCTTTTATTAGCATCGATGCATCATTTTCTCTTTGTTTAAGACAGGCAAGAATTTGAGGACTATACTCTGCATTGCCGAGTGCGATTGCTACGTTACTGATCCATTTTTCATAACCAATTCTTCGAATCGCACTACCATTAAAATAATTATAAAATGTATCTCGATCGAAATTAAAGCAATTTATAAGAGAAATTTTATTTAATTTATGCCTCACAAAAAAATCAATTTCAGAACTTGTTTTTGCAAATTTATTCCAAGGACAAATAATTTGACAGTCATCACATCCGTAAATACGGTTACCCATTTTTTTCCTAAATTCAACTGGAATTGAACCTTTATGTTCAATCGTCCAATAAGAAATACATTTAGTAGCATTTAGATGATACGGCTCTTCAATGGCGCCTGTTGGACAGATATCTATACAAGCTTTACAGGTGCCACAATGATTTTTAGATTTGATTTGATTGGTTACCAACGGAAGGTTTGTATAAATTTCACCTAAAAAAAACCAAGACCCATTTTTTTTATTTAATAACAACGTATTTTTTCCTCGCCATCCCAGGCCAGCCTTTTCTGCAATCTCAATCTCAGGACTTGGTGCGGAGTCGGTGATAACTCGATATTCGAAAGTAACATTATCTTTTGATAAGATCTTTTCAATACTGGCAGCAAATAGTTTTAATTTTTGTTTGAATGTTTTATGATAATCACGACCCATCGCGTAACGGGCAATATAGGCCTGATCTTTTTTATTTAAAAGCTCTATAAGGTCTTCATTTAGGGGCAGGTAGTCGATTCGAGTGCTAATAATACTTTGAGTTCCCTTTAAGATATTATTTGGATTAAATTTAATAACTTGATGATCTTTTAAGTAAGACATTGAGCCATGATTATTTTTTTCAATCCATTTTGTATATAAGTCTTGATTTTGGTTAATTTTAATATCCGCAATACCCACATCGTTAAAACCAATTTCTTTTCCAATGAGTACAACTTTTTTTGAAAAATCGTGCCAATATGTCTTATCTAACATAAAAAAAAATAATACACTTATTTGTAATGAACCATTCACATCATATCTGTAAAAATGAGGAAGATACAAAGAAATTAGCAATCGTATTAGCATCTGCACTTAAGGCGAATATGATTATTTTTTTACAAGGAGACCTTGGTGCAGGAAAAACAACTCTCGTCCGTTTTATTCTTCAGGCACTAGGCTATAAAGAAAAGGTTAAAAGTCCTACTTACAATCTTGTAGAAATTCATGAAATAGGCGGGATAAAGTTAAATCATTTTGATCTCTATCGTTTTGGAAGTCCTGAAGAATGGTTCAGTGGAGGGTTTGATGAGTATTTATCCGCTGAACAAACCATCACTCTGATTGAATGGCCTGAAAAAATCAGAGGGGTGAAAATTTATCCTGACATCCACATACAGATCAAAACAAATGATCAGGGCGAGCGCATTTTTGATATTCAATCTAAGGTTGTTATTCCAACATGATCAAATTCAATCACATCTGGTTTTTTATTGGTTTGTTTTTTTACGCTAATGTTTCGGCAGATCTACAAGCTCGTGTATGGCCTTCAGATGAATATACGCGTCTTACCATTGAATCAAATAATTATTTAAAAAATGATCAAGCGATCTTAAAAAATCCTGATCGAGTAGTAATTGACCTAAAAGATACCTTTATAAACAATAACTTAAAAGAACTTTCTAATAACGATTTTAATAAAAACACATCTATATCTGGCATTAGAGTGGGTCAATTTGATCCTAAAACAGTTAGAATCGTGATTGATTTAAGGCAAGAATCAAAAATAAAAATTTTTAGTTTAAAACCGATTCAGTCCTATGGTCATCGGTTAGTTGTTGATGTTTATCATGAAGAGGATGAGATAGCTCATTTGTTAAAGCAGCTGCAAAATAAGCCGTCTAGTATTGATAATACCGAAGAAAAAACAATAATTGCAGATACTAAGCCAGAGGTGGTTGACCAAAAAGATCATAAGGAGCTTTCATTGGATGACAGTAAAAAGCCCTCAACCACTCAGTTACAAAAAATTATTATAGCAATTGATGCAGGCCATGGAGGTGAGGATCCAGGCGCAAGAGGGCCTGCTGGTACTAAAGAAAAGGACATCACCTTAGAGATTGCTAAGAAATTAAAACAAGCAATTGACAAAGAACCTAACATGCAAGGCGTACTTATTCGTGATGGAGACTATTTTATACCGTTGGCTAAACGCGTTGCGAAAGCACGAAAACTTCAGGCTGATTTATTCATATCAATTCACGCCGATGCATTTACCAAAAAATCAGTGAAAGGTTCCTCTGTGTTCGCTCTTTCAGATAGAGGCGCTTCCAGTGCATTTGCTAAATTTATTGCAAATAAAGAAAATGAGTCTGATCTTGTGGGCGGCATCAGCATCGATGATAAGCATCCTGTTTTAGCACAAACCTTATTAGATCTTTCTCAAAGCGCGACAATTAATGATTCTATGAAACTTGGACGTTACGTTTTGGATGAAGTGGGACAGGTAAATACGCTGCATAAGAAATATGTGGAACAAGCCGGTTTTGCAGTACTAAAAGCACCTGACATTCCCTCAATTCTTGTTGAAACAGCGTTTATAAGTAATCCAAATGAAGAAAAAAACCTTAAATCTGAGAGCTTTCAAGTCAAATTTGCCGAAAGTGTAGTCAAGGGTATTAAGCTTTATTTAAAAACGGGTGCTAATTTAGCTTTTTTTAGTGATGAAGTGAAGCTATGAAGCAGGTTTTTCTGATGGGACCAACGGCATCAGGCAAGACTAAATTAGCCATGCAGCTTTGTGACCATTTTCCAGTAAGTCTAATCAGTGTTGATGCGACACAAATATACAAAGACTGTAATATTGGGGCGGCCAAATTAACTCAACAGGAATTAGAACGCTATCCACATGCTCTGGTCGACATTATTTCTCCAACTGAGAGCTTTTCAGTTGATGCTTTTATAACTCAATATCAATCAAGCCTGAACAGTATTGAAAATGAAGATTTTATTCCTCTTTTGGTTGGAGGTTCGATGATGTATTTCAATGCAATTTTTAATCCGTTAGATCAAATTCCTAAAACAACTCCTCAAATCAGAGAGGAGGTGGAACTATTAATTAAAAAAAAAGGATTAGACTGGTTATACCATCAGGTCAAGAAAAATGACCCTGGCATTAAATTTGTGGCATCTGATAAACAAAGAATCCAGCGTGCGTATGAAGTTTTTTTAATATCCGGAAAACCATTAACAAGTTTTTATTCGATTGGCGAAAAGAACAACGAAAATAATTTAAATTTTTTAAAAATAGCTCTTATTCCACAAGACAGAAAAAAGTTGCACCAATCTATTTATCAGCGAACTCAAGATATGCTGGATCAGGGATTAGTTGGCGAGGTAGAGTTTTTAATAAAAAAATATCCAAATTTAACTTGGGAATCAAATTCAATGCGCTCAATTGGATACCGCCAAGTCGGAATGTATCTTCGTGGTGAAATCAAATTTGATGAATTATTTGATAAGATTTTATTTGCTACTAGACAACTTGCAAAACGTCAAATCACATGGTTAAGGTCAATGCAAAACCTCTTGGTCTTAGATCCTTTCGAAAAAGATATATCAGATCAGTTAAATCAATCTTTAAAAAATTTTCTTAAATCATAACTTATGAGAAATGATGCGTTAATCGGTTTTTTTTGCATTTTATATGGTACTTTTTTTTGGGGACTTGTTTGGTTCCCATTTCGTTTACTCAATTCTGCGGGAATTGAACCGATACAAGGAAGTGCATTGAGTTTTCTTATTGCCACAATTCTGGCTCTAGTCTTTATTGTTCCTAAACATTATTCTGAGATTTTTCAAAACTATAAATCATTATTTATCTATGCGAGTGTGGGTTGTTTAACCAACATTACTTATGTTCTTGCAGTTGTTTATGGGGAGGTTGTTCGCTCGATATTGTTATTTTTTATGTCACCTGCGTGGACTGTAGTTCTTTGTTTTTTATTACTCCCAGGTGATAAATTTTCACTTAAAGATTCGTTTGTAGCATTGTTATCTATATTGGGAGGCATTGTAATCTTATTTGATTCATCTTTATTTAATTTTAATCTCGGAGTAAGTGACCTTTATGCTCTTATTGCGGGAATTGGTTTTGCTTGGACCAACGTATTAGCCAGAAAATATAATTACCTTTCGTTTCAAGTAAAGTCTTTTTCTATCTGGTTGGGTGTATCTTTAGGGGCTTTTTTTCTATTATTTATACTCAAAAGCTTTCCAAGCATTACGAATATTTCTAATTCACACAATTTATTTCTTATTTTATCGGTTGGATCGATGTTATTTATTTCGACCTTGATTATTCAATTTGGTCTTCCTAGAATACATCCTGTCTTAGCAAGCCCAATTTTTTTATTTGAAATCATTATTGCAGCCGTATCCTCATACTTTTTGGCGAATGAGTTGTTATCGATTAAAGATTTTATTGGCGGAATGTTAATAATAGCTGCCATTTTCCTTTCAGTTAGACATCAGTCCAAGAAAGATACTCTCTAGTTGTTCACAATAGCTCTGCGGATTAAATAACTTTTGTTTATTATCGTTGATAGTATTTTCAATAATTTTTAGTTCCTGTGGGTTGTTATAAAAATTAATAGCCTTGTCTATATATTCTTTTGGATTATTCGCCACCAAATCTTTATAGCATCCTACTGCTTTCAGAAGGCTCCCAGCAACCCTTGATTGCATGGACTCACCCTCCATGGTCAACGTCGGCTTATTTTGATAGATAGCATCAGCAACTGTTGTGTGTGCATTGTATGGGTAACAATCGAGAAATAAATCAATGTGACTTAGTCGACCCATATGGTCAGTGATGGACGTATATTCAGCAAATATAACGCGCTCAGATTGAATGTGATTTTCTTTTAAGTACGTCCTAATATTATTTACCGCAACTTGATTATTCACAAGTAACCACAGCACTGAATTTTGGCATTTTTTTAATATCTCAATCCAGGTATCGAAAGTATTTTTTGTGATTTTTAAGTTTTGATTAAAGCATCCCCAAATAAATTGATTTTCAGGAAGGTTGAATTTTTTTTTGTCCGTTTGAATTAAGGGTCTTTGTCTGTTATTAGGTTGATAGGTGGGTTCAAGGAAAATCGCCTCCTCTGTGAAATACTTTTCATTATTTTTTGGAATTATATGACGATCTGCAAGTACAAAGTCACAAAGAGGCTTTTCATTATGACAACCGAGTGTGCTGGGATAACCAAGCCAATTTATTTGAATGGGTGCGGGGTGGTATGCCAAAATTGTTGAGCGACTATTTTTAGTAAAGCCTGATAAGTCGATTAGAATATCAATGTGATTTGTTGTGATTAGGTTAATTAAGTATTCATCTGATAATTGATAGGTATTGATGAAATTATACGGAAGCGTTGAAAATTTTTTATATTCTACGGTTTTTTCTTCAATCCCATTATATAAAAGACTAATTTCAAATTTGTCTTTATCATGATGAGTTAGGCAGTCATAAACCAAATGATATAAGGGGTGTTGACGAAAATCAGCAGACATGTAGGCAACTTTTATCTTCCCCTTGCTAACCGAATGTTTTTCTATACTTTTTTGAGATAACCTTATTCTTGTATTCCACTGATTGGCTATTTTTAAATATTGTTCATTTGTGATTCCAGGAAGACTAAGCATCGGGAACGGCGGAAAAGAAAAGTTAATCGGTTGATGGTTTAATCTTTTATAAACCTTATCCATTAGGTTATCAAAGCCATTCCAATCATTGAGTTTTTGATTTAAATGAATAAGCTGAATGAGTGCATTGTCATTTGATTTTAAATCGTAAGACTTTTCAAAGCATCTTTTAGCTTCATCTAAATTATTGATTTTTTGGTATGCATTACCCAGGTTATTGAAAAGGTCCTCATCATTAATACCCCCAGCCTTGATAGCTAATAAGTAATACTGAATGGCATCCTTTAATCGAAGAACGTCTTGTAACACATTCGCATAGTTATAGAGATATTGCCAATTGGATTGGTCAAAATCAATTAGTTCCTCAAAATAAAGGAGAGACTGTTTGAAGTTTCTTTTAGCATGATATTCATTTCCAAGATTATTTAAACAGAAAGTAATGGATTGAATAATCTGAGGGTTATCTCTAAAAATATGATGAACCCGTCTAAAATAACCTAAAGCTTCCTCAAAGTTTCCTGCCAAAGCATAAAAGTTTCCTAATTCTGTTTGTATTGATAGGTCTCTTGGGTTCTTATACACTTCTTTTTTTAAAAGGCTGATGGCTTGAGTGTAATTTTGTTCTTTTTCAAGAATTTTAATCTGATTTTTTAAATCACACATAATAAAAACCTCTGAGTTTTGATTTACTGAGTCCTTTAATATTATTTTGATAGGGATTTAAATAATTTAAGAATTTAACATCTTCATTTTTAGTTTGATTTAACATTAGATCAATTAGTAATTCTGACAAAAATGGGGCAAACGAAAAACCTTTTGAGCCATAAAAAGTATTAATGAACACATTATCGTACCATTTAAATTCTATTTGATTGTTGACCTGTTTTAACATTTTTCCAACATATGGTCTTCTTTGTTTAGTTGTATAACGATCACCTGACCAGACATTCACATCGGGACATATTAATTGCTTATCATGAAACCAATCTATTTTTTTTTGTAGGGTTTTTTTTTCGCTTTCAGGATCAAGCGTCTCAGAATCAATCGATTTATAATAACTGGAACCTGATGAAAAATTGTCCCCATCAAATAGAATATAACCATCTTTTGTAATATTAGATTGATGTTGAGATTGGTGTTTACCAATTGTGATGGATCCTGAAAAGTGTTCGTTAAAAATCTCACGCTCAGAAAATCTATTTAATGACTGTGGGTTGCATAAAATAATACACTCATGTTCACCAACCATTTGCTTTTGAGAATAGAGCTTTATCTGATGCCCATTATTTTCTATGTGATCAATTGATATTTCTTTTAAGGGGATTTGGTTTAATTGAAATAACTTTCCTGTTCTAATCCATCCTGCGGTCTTAAAAAAAATAGACGAATGATTACCTATACTTTTTGATTTTTCTAGAATCATTTCATTTTTTAAGAACGGGTTATTTTTTAATATTCTTGTAAACCTTAATTCTAAATCGGGCTGGTCATCCAATTGATGAAGTCCATGAAAAGCAAAATCTGTAGTTGGAAGAAATTGGGGATAAAAATGAAGTGCATATTGAAGAGCCTTATAAGTAAGCTCATTGAGCACTATTGTTTCAATGCCGTATTTGGGATTAAGAGAAGCATAAGGAGGATTTTCGTCATCCAATGTCTTGCGATCAGAGTATATTTTGACTCTATAGCCTCTCTGGTGAAGATTAATAGCTAAGCTAAGTCCAGCGATACCACCGCCAATAATTCCATAATCTAGATAAGCCATGACAGGATAAGCATGAATATCACTAAACCGATTAATAATTTTATGGTTTTATAGTTAAATGACTGCATCATGTTCAGGTAAAAGTTAAACAATAAATTTTCACGCTTTGAAAAATGGCTTTCTAGCCTATATCTGCTGAGCAGAAGTTCAAGGTTTGATTGTTTAAGGTGTGCTATGTCTTTTTTATATTTAATTAGTCTTCTAAAAGCTCGTGCCCTTGTAAGAATGAGAAGGGGCCATGGGTAAAAATGGATTTTAGCAACGTCAATTAATGCAAATGTTTTATTGTAATAAATAATATTTCCAAGGTGCATCGTCCTAAAGTAAATACCCTTTTGATGAAATTCTGCGATAAATTTGCCTAAATTTGTGACAAGGTCTTTTGTGATATCTTTTCTTGGTAAGTCTCGAACAGAACAACCAGGAATATATTTATATACTACACCTGATTTCCTTTTGTCATATTGAAAAACGAGCTCTTCTGAGATTTTAAGTGAGGGAATTTGTAATTTATTTAATTTGTGAGCATTGCTGATGATCCGACTTGAATAGGATCGAATAAAGCCGCTAGAAATCAAACCTCGGGTATTAAATATTTTTATGACATTGTTTCCTTTAAGCCATGTCTTTTCATATCCAAGATCTTTTGCGTCAGTCAAATATTCAAGGGATGAATGCTCAGTATTAAAATATATCTTTTTCATTTTGGCTTGTTCGATTCAGCGGCTTGCTCATTAAAATATGAAAATCATTAATTGCTCTTTCAGCAAATCCACCCTCACAATATGAAAAATAAAAATTCCACATTCTAATAAATCGTTCATCAAAACCAAGTTTGATAATTTTGTTTTGATTCTTGTTGAATGCTTTTTGCCATAAATTCAAAGTCTTTGCATAGTGATGATTAATATTTTCAAGATCTGAAATAATCATGTCTGTCTCTTTTGTTAAATTTTTCTGAATGATTTCAATTGAAGGGATACATGATCCAGGAAAAATATTTTTTTGAATAAAGTCAACATTTTGAAGCGCTTGGCTATACCTTTGATCACGAATGGTAATAGCTTGAATTAATGCAATTCCATCTGGTTTAAGCAGTGTGTTTATTTTCTTAAAATATTCATGATAATAATGATGTCCAACAGCCTCAATCATTTCGATAGAGACTAATTTGTCATACTTTCCCTCAAGATTTCTATAATCTTCAAATAATAAAGTTATTTTTTTCCCCAATTTTTTTTTATTGATTAAATCTCTTGTATAGCTGAATTGTTGTTGAGATATGGTTGTGGTTGTGACTTTGCAACCATAATTTTCTGCTGCAAAAATTGCAAAACCTCCCCATCCAGATCCAATTTCTACAACATGGTCAGTTGGCTTAAGGTTTAACTTTTGGCATATGATATCGAGTTTATTTAAAGAGGCTGCCTTCAGTGTTTGATTCCTTGTTTTAAAAATTGCAGACGAATACATCATGGTTTCATCAAGGAAAAGCTTAAAAAAATTATTACTTAAGTCGTAATGTGCCGAAATATTTCGTTTACTATTTCTTTGAGAGTTTTTGTTAAGACGATGAATTACTCGAAAAAATGGCTTTAATAGAATATTAAATTTTGATTCTAACTCATCGGTAAGTTGAGGATTTATAGCAAATAATCGAATCACATTCGTTAAATTTGGACTGCTCCAGTAATCACTCATGTAAGCTTCACTGCATCCAATCGATCCACCAAATACCACAAATCGATAAAATCTTGGATTATGAATAAGTATTTCAGCATGAAGCTTTATATTTTTTTGGTCCCCAAAAGTATAGCTTGATGATGCATCTTTAAGGGTGAGTGAGCCTTTGGTAATTTTGTGTAATTGATTAAAGACTATTTTTTTTAACATAGTTTAACTTTTTGGGTGTGTAAAAAAGGGCGTTCGTTTTACCCATAACTTTAATGCATTCCAGTATATTTTGATTATGGTATTCATTGGAATGAGGGGGTAGGTTAATAATAACCAGTTCAGCCTTATCCCTGTAATAGCTCTCCTTTTTAATTTAAGGGTGGCATTAAAAATTTTATGGTTATCATAATTATTATCCATTGATATGACAATTACATCACTGGGACTCGAGAATTTCCAGTCATAATCGATGTTCATAGGCATAAATGGGGATACATGAAATTGTTTATGAAACTTAAAATCATGTGTTCCCGTACTTGATTTGCATTCATGAGTATAGGCAAATCGTTCATTCCATGGGGTATTGTGGATATCAGAAATGATTGTCATGAGTTGACCTGATTTAAAACAATAATAAAAGCTCACAGGGTTATAACAAAAGCCAAAAATACGAGGAGTTGTTAAGATAAATATTTGATCAATTCCAGTAATTTTTTCTTTTTTAAGATGAACAATCAGATCAGCTTTTAAGTTTTTTGTTTTTCTAAAATAATCCTTTTGGAAAAAAGACCCAACGTTGAACTTATCAAAACTCCATAGCCATGAAGGGTCAAATGTTTTTTTTATTTTATCCAAATCAAGAAAAAGCATTGCATAACGGTATGAAAATTTATTATTGGTTGGCGATGTTCTGTTATGAGTTATTAACCCTTGGTAAATACCTTGTTCCATTATTGGTTAATTCCAGAATATTTAATTGCATTTAAAGCACTTACAACACCATCTTCATGAAATCCATTGCCCCAATAGGCTCCAGAAAAAGCAAATCCATTTTTACATAATAGATGTTGTTTTTTTTGATTATAAAAAGTGTTGAGATTAAATTTTGGATGTGTGTAGACCATTGATTTTAAAATTTTATTCGGATTGATATCATGATCTGAATTTAAACTCACTAATAGATCGTGCTTTGGGGAAAT
>JAQCBB010000037.1 GCA_027621535.1 Pseudomonadota bacterium
TGTAAGCCATTATTTTCTGTATAAAAAATTAACTTTTCAGCTTTCAATCCTGCAGCAATTGTGCTGGCTGATGATTCATAAGATAAATTAAATATTTCGCCGATAGGAGAATAACCAATAGGCGAAATCATCACTATTTCATTATGATCTAATTTTTCCAAAATAGCCTCATGATTAATTTCTCTTATTAAGCCGGTATGTTCCATATCTATTCCATCAATCACACCAATAGGTCTTGCCATTAAAAAATTTCCCGATGAAATTTTTAGTTCACTTTTAAAGATATTGTTGTGATATATGTTAGAAGATAATGCGGCTTCTATTTTGGTCCTGACTAAGCCGTTTGTCTCAATAACATGGGGCATCATACTTGAGGTTGTTATTCTTTGGTTTTTATGAAATTTAGAATTAATTTTTCCAAGACTCAGTCTTTGATCTATGAATGGCCTGATGCCATGAACTAAAACTATTTTGATACCCAGTGCATGAAGTAAATTGATGTCAGTACATAAATTAGTAAATTCTTCGCTATCAACGGCAAATCCATCAAAGGCAATAACAAAGATTTTGTTTCTATAACTATGAATATACGGGGCTGCAGACCTAAAAGAAGTTATAAAATCATGAGATGATTTTCCCAAAAGCTCATCAACGCTGATATTGAAAAAATCCGAGTATTTATGCAAAACTTTAATTGAAGGCTTAATTTTACCTTGTTCAATTTTAGATAAATTACCAGAATCAATTCCTAAAGTCTGTCCTAGCTTTGAAATGGTTAATTTTCTGCTTAATCTGAGTTGTTTTAATTTCATAATGTATATTTTACATTATATATAAAAATATACACATAAAAAATGTAAATTATACAAAATCACCAAAAAGTATATGCATGGCGCTCAGCATAGCCAGTGAAGCTGTTTCAGTTCTAAGAACTCTTTTACCTAAATTGATTGATTGAAATCCTAATTTATTTGCAATGATAATTTCGCTGTTTGTGAATCCACCTTCCGGGCCAATAAGTAATAAAATATTTTTGATGTTTTCAATTTTATTGAATTTCACCTTTCCCAGGCTCTGATGAGCTTGAGGGTCAAGAATAAATTTAAGTACGTTTTCGTTACTCTTCTCGATATCGCTAAAGCTGATGATTCGATTATTAATAGTTGGAATTCTCGATCTACCTGATTGTTCGCAGGCAGAAATAACAACTTTTCTAAGATGCTCTAATCGACTATCTATTTTATGGTCGGGTATCCTGAAATTACTCCTCTCAGAATCAATTAACTGTAATGAAGAGATGCCTAATTCAGTAGATTTTTGAAAAATCATGTCGATTTTTTCTTTTGATGTCACTGACTGAATCAAAGAAATATGAATTTTTGGATTACAAATATTAGGAGATTTTGTTTCAATATTTATAGTAACTTTCTTTTTATCAATGGATTGAATAATGCCATGATAATCATGTTCGTCACCGTTAAAAATTGAAACGGGCTCTTGAACCTTTAACCTTAAGACCCTGGCTAAATGATTTGAAGCTTCTTCAGTCAATATAATTTTACAGGGTGAAGAAATCTGTTCTGGGTGATAAAATCTATGCATAATTCATTTTAATAGAAAGGACAGAGTTTTGGTAAGTCTTACAAGTCCAGTGTGCAATTTTGGATGGAAAGCAAAACCTTTTAATTTACTTTCAACTAGTAATTCTATGATTAATCTAAATAATTCAATGGGCGAAAACGGGCTTCTCATTATGTTTATATGTAATCACTGCCCATACGTAAAGGCAATTTTACCTCGACTGATTCATGACACCAGAGAATTAAAGGATCATGGAATCAATACTGTCGCTATTTCAGCAAATGATCAATTGAATTACCCAGAGGATTCATTTGAAAATATGAGAATTTTGGCAAAACAAGAAAAATTTCCATTTGAATATTGTTTTGATGAAACGCAAGAGGTCGCAAAAGCCTATGAAGCCATTTGTACCCCAGATTTTTTTGGGTTTAATCGATCATTTGAATTACAGTATCGTGGTCGTTTTGACTCAACTGGAAGAAATGAGCCATCTGAAAACAATGAGAGAGATTTATTTAATGCTATGAAATATATTGCTCAAACACAGAGTGGACCAAAAGAGCAAATTCCAAGCATTGGTTGTTCAATAAAATGGAAAGAAAATTGAACAAATTCTTGATGATTGAATGTGTTTAAGCAATAATTACAGGTTATATTGGTATTAATTATCAAAATTATTTATATGGGATAATTAGGTCATAATAAAAACTATTATTGACTCATATCCTCGAATTAAATAGGGAGAAACTAAGAATGGCAAGTAGACAAGAATTAGCAAATGCAATCCGTGCATTATCGATGGATGCAGTTCAGAAGGCAAACTCTGGGCATCCAGGCGCACCTATGGGTATGGCCGAAATTGGCGAAGTATTATGGAATCATCATTTAAACCATAATCCAGTAAATCCAAATTGGGCTAATCGCGATCGTTTTATATTATCAAACGGTCACGGATCAATGTTAATTTATTCTCTACTTCATTTGTCTGGATATGATTTACCAATGAGTGAAATCCAATCATTCAGACAACTCCATTCTAAATGTGCGGGTCACCCAGAGTATGGATATGCTCCTGGCGTTGAAACTACAACAGGACCCTTGGGTCAAGGCATAAGTAATGCTGTTGGTTTTGCAATGGCTGAAAAACTCCTTGCTAATCAGTTTAATAAACCCGGTCATGACATAGTTGACCACCATACATACGTCTTTTTAGGTGACGGTTGCTTAATGGAAGGTGTCTCTCATGAAACTTGTGCACTAGCCGGAACATGGGGTTTGGGTAAGCTTATTGCATTCTGGGACGATAACGGTATTTCAATTGATGGACATATTGAAGGCTGGTACACAGATGATACAGCAGGTCGTTTTGAATCTTACGGATGGCATGTTGTGAGAAATGTCGATGGGCATGATTTTGATGCCGTTGATAAGGCAATTCAAGAAGCAAAAAAAATCACTGACAAACCTTCATTAATCTGTTGCAAAACTATCATTGGTAAAGGTTCTCCCAATAAATCAGGGTCACATGATTGTCATGGCGCAGCACTTGGGGAAGATGAAGTTGCTTTAACAAGAAAAGAATTAGGATGGGCGCATGAACCATTTGTAATTCCTCAAGATGTCTATGATGGTTGGAATCAGAAAGATAAAGGACAGCAAAGAGAAGCTGCCTGGAATGAAAAGTTTGCTGCTTATGAAAAAGAACATCCAGAGTTGGCTAAAGAATTTCAAAGAAGAATGTCTAACCAGCTTCCATCTGATTGGCAAAAGAAATCTGAAGCTTTCATTAAAGATACGAATGCATCTGGAGACAAAGTTGCGACTCGTAAGGCATCGCAAAATGCTATAACTAAATTAGCTGAAATGCTTCCAGAGTTTGTTGGAGGTTCAGCAGATTTAACAGGATCAAACCTCACAAGTTGTGCAAGCTTTGAACACGTGAGTGGTAAAAAACCAGGTAATTATATTTCCTACGGTGTTCGTGAATTTGGTATGGCTGCTATTATGAATGGTATGGCACTTCACGGTGGGATATTACCTTTTGGCGGAACGTTCCATATGTTTACGGACTATATGAGAAATGGTATGAGAATGTCAGCTCTCATGAAGCAACGTGTTATTTATGTGTTAACACACGATTCAATTGGGCAGGGTGAAGATGGACCAACCCACCAACCTATCGAGACAACCTCAGGCCTTCGTTTTATTCCAAATATGGAAGTCTGGCGTCCAGGTGATGCAACTGAAACTGCAGTTGCATGGGTGCAAGCGGTTGAAAACCTGAATAATCCAACAAGCTTAGTTTTAACTAGACAGAATGTTGGCTTTCATGAAAGAACCGATGCTCAATTAGCAGGAATAAAAAAAGGCGGTTACGTCCTTTGTGACTGTGACAATTATCAAGTCATTCTCATTGCTACCGGTTCGGAACTGGATCTTGCAATGAAATCCTGCGAAGCTTTAAAGGCAGAAGGAATTGTTTCACGTGTGGTATCGATGCCATGTACGCATGCCTTTGATCGACAAGACCAGGCCTATAAAGATTCTGTTCTAACACCTGGGGTAAAGCGTGTATCGCTTGAAGCTGGAGTTACAGACTATTGGAGAAAATATGTTGGGCTTGATGGGGCATCAGTAGGAATTGATACCTACGGCGAATCAGCACCGGGCGGAAAGCTTTTTGAACATTTTGGATTCACTGTTGAGAATGTGGTGAAAACAGTTAAATCTGTTCTTTAATCTTCCAATGTTAGTTTAATCTATTAAAAGATATCTCATCAGGTGAGATATCTTTTTTTTAAATTTTAAATAAAGATAAAAAAAATGGCTGTAAAAATAGCAATCACTGGCTTTGGAAGAATTGGGCGACTCATACTTCGAGCGGTGTACGAGCAAAAAAGAAAAGATATTCAAGTTGTTGCCATCAATGGAAGTGCCCGTGGGACCATGGAAACCAATCTTCACTTACTTAAATATGATTCAGCTCACGGTCGTTTTGATTGCGATATCCAAATGGGTGACAATGAATTTACTTTGAATGGCGATGTGATTAAATATTATGCAACGAGAGATCCTCAGGAGATCCCCTGGGGAGAATTGGATGTGGATGTGGTGATGGAATGTACAGGTAGTTTAAGAAGTAAAAAATCAAACCTCACTCATCTTGAGCAAGGCGCAAAAAAAGTTCTCATATCTGCACCCGGGGATTCTGATGTGGATGCGACTATAGTCTATGGCGTTAATCACCTTAATCTTAAAAAAAGTGATCGTGTTGTTTCTAATGCATCCTGCACAACCAATGGTCTTGCACCAATCTTGCATGCGTTAAATCAAAAATTAACAATTGAATCAGGATTAATGAATACAATCCACTCTTTTACTAATGACCAAGCCCTTCTCGACAATATGCATAAAGATATTAGGCGAGCGAGATCAGCAAGCTCATCCATGGTACCAACCAAAACAGGAGCAGCTTCTGCAATTGGTTTAGTGATTCCGGAATTAAAAGGAAAATTGGATGGGGTGGCTATCAGGGTTCCAACAACGAATGTGTCATTGATTGATTTAACCTTAAAAATAAAGGAACAAGTGACTGCTTCAGAAGTCAATGAAATCATTAAAAATGCCTCTGAAAATGAACTGAAAGATATTCTCGTCTATTCTGATATTCCATTAGTATCTATTGATTTTAACCATACCAGCGCTTCAGTATATTTTGATTCATTATTAACCATAGTTTCCTCATCAGGAGATCTGATTAAGGTATTTGGTTGGTACGATAATGAATATGGATTTAGCTGTCGCATGCTTGATACAGGTGTAGCTATGACTCATGCAAATTAAGTCATGGCGATTCAGAATTTAAAAGATTTAAAATTAAGCGGAAAAAAAGTTTTTATCCGCTCAGATCTAAATGTTCCCATTCAAAATAATAAGATCGTTTCTACAAATCGTATTGATTCATCAATACCCACAATTCAATTCGTGCTCGATCATGGAGGGACAGTTATACTTAGTTCTCACTTAGGTAGACCAACGGAAGGTCAATTTGATCCAGGATTATCATTAAGACCAATTGTTGATTATTTATCCACAAAACTTGATCTTGAAGTAAAGCTGCATCATGATTTTTCTCCTCATCATTTAAGCTTTGAAAGTGATCAATTACATGTTCTGGAAAATGTTAGATTCAATAAAGGTGAAAAATCCTGTGACGAAAATTTATCAAAACAATATGCAGCAATTTCCGATGTCTTTGTCATGGATGCTTTTGGTACAGCCCATCGAAAAGAGGCAAGTACTTTTGGAATTGGTAAATATGTAAAAGAAAAATGTGCTGGACTATTATTTGCAAAAGAGATTGAGGCGCTGACAAAAACATTTGAAAAACCCAATCAACCTATGTTTGCTGTTGTAGGCGGGAGTAAGGTCTCTACTAAACTAAGCGTTTTAAAAAATTTAATTAACAAGGTAGATGGTTTGATTCTAGGGGGAGGAATATTAAATACCTTTATCGCTGCGCAAGGAATCAATATTGGTAAATCGCTCTATGAAAAAGATTTTATAGATGACGCTAAAATAATATTAGACATCATTAAGGAAAAAAAAATATTTTTTCCAGAAATTATTGATGTAGTTTGTGCCACAGAATTAAGTGAAAATGCTGAGGCGATAATCAAAGATATTCAAGAGCTCTCCTCGAATGATATGATTTTAGACTTAGGTCCAAAAACATTAACTGGAATTACAGATAAATTAAATCATGTGGAAACTATTTTATGGAATGGACCTATCGGGGTCTTTGAGTTGAATCAATTTAGCAATGGAACAAAAATTTTATCTGAAGCTATAGCTCAAAGTGGAGCATATTCACTTGCGGGCGGTGGAGATACAATTGCAGCTATTGAGAAATTTAATGTAACCGAAGCAATTTCGTATATTTCTAGTGCGGGCGGAGCATTTCTTGAGTTTGCAGAGGGAAAAAAACTTCCGGCAATTGAAATTTTAGAAAGTTAATCAAATTTGTTATGCAATCAAAAATAAAAAGTCTTGAATTGTTTCATCAAGGTAAGGTAAGAGATACTTATATCGTTGATGACTATCATTTTTTAATGATAACCAGTGATCGTATTTCAGCGTTTGATGTGATTATGAATCAGGAAATAAAGGAGAAAGGTAAAATTCTTTCACATATTTCAAATTTTTGGTTTAAAAAAACATCATCAATAATCAAAAATCATTTAACCCAAATCAATCCAGAAGATGTGGTAGCTTTTGATGAAAAAGAACTTGTTAAAAATAGATCGGTAATTGTAAAGCGCTTAAAACCAGTTCCTATCGAGGCGATAGTGAGGGGTTATTTAACCGGAAGTGGATGGAAAGATTACCAACTAACAGGAAGGATTTGTAACATTGAGCTGCCAAAGGGAATTCAGCAAGCAGAGAAATTAAATGAGCCATTATTTACACCGTCTACCAAAGCAAATGTCGGTGATCATGATGAAAATATTTCTTTTGAAGTCATGAGTAAGGTTATCGGTTCAGATTTAGCCTCACTAATAAAAAAAACTAGCATTGATCTTTATAAATTTGCCAGAGACTATGCTCTTCAAAAAAAAATTATTATTGCAGATACAAAATTTGAATTTGGCTTAGATAATGATGGAGATTTAGTTTTGATGGATGAAATTCTTACCCCAGATTCATCAAGATTTTGGGACATGGAAGCTTATCAATTAGGCACATCACCTCACAGTTTTGATAAGCAATATCTCAGAGATTGGCTTGAGTTGAGCGGTTGGAATAAAAAACCTCCTCCACCTAATTTACCTGAAGAGGTTATTCAAAAAACCATAGAAAAATATCAATATGTGGAAAGATTACTCCTTAGTTAATTTCTTAAAAGGAAGATCACTGGTTCAATTAATGATTTTCATTTTCATAATTCTTTGTGTGACAAATTTCTTAATATTTCAATTAGGTTTTGAAGGAGTAACTCAAAAAAAGGCGATCATAAGTAGAAGCTTTTTCCCGAAGGGGTATGTGATTGGATTGATATGGACCATTTTGGTTATTTTACAGACTATCTCATTTAAGAAAATATCTTCACAGATTAATTCATTTTTAATTTTAATTTTAATTATGAACTGTATTATGTATCCTATTTATACACTTGGTTTCTCGATATTTTCCATGATTTTGATTGGCAATTTGATCACAATAGGTCTGAGTGCTTTTATATCAGGCAGTGTATTTTTAGAATCAAAATTATTTTCTTTGTTTATTGGACTGACAACTGTGTGGGTGATTTATGTCACCTTTTTGATGACCTTAGTTCACATATAAAAAAACCCATCTTAATTTACAAAATGGGTTTTTGTTAAAGCTTTATTAAACTTTATAATAAAGGCACAATTAATAATGCAACAATGTTAATAATTTTAATGAGTGGATTAATCGCGGGACCTGCGGTATCTTTGTAAGGGTCTCCTACGGTGTCACCAGTAATTGCAGCTTTATGAGCTTCTGAGCCTTTGCCGCCATGATTACCATCTTCGATATATTTTTTAGCATTATCCCATGCACCACCACCGGTACACATTGAGATAGCAACAAATAAACCCGTTACGATTGTACCCATTAATAACCCTCCAAGCCCTTGTGCACCTAAAGGTGAGAGACCAACAATCACTGGGACTACAACAGGAAGAAGTGATGGAACAATCATTTCTTTAATAGCTGATGTAGTCAGCATATCGACTGCTTTTGCATAATCAGGCTTACCTTTACCGGTCATAATACCTTTAATGGTCTTAAATTGTCGTCTAACTTCCTCAACAACTGAACCTGCAGCGCGTCCCACAGCCTCCATTGCCATCGCAGCAAAAAGATATGGAATAAGCCCGCCGATGATGAGCCCAATAATCACGTTTGGCTCACTTAAATCAAAGGTTGCGATTACACCATACGCATCTAATTTATGGGTGTAGTCGGCAAAAAGGACTAAAGAAGCTAAACCAGCAGAACCAATTGCATAACCTTTGGTAACAGCTTTAGTTGTGTTACCAACTGCATCTAATGGGTCTGTAACATCCCTGAATTTTTTGGGTAATCCAGCCATCTCAGCAATGCCGCCTGCGTTATCGGTGATTGGACCATAAGCATCTAGTGCAACAATAATTCCAGCCATACTGAGCATAGATGTAGCTGCAACAGCAACACCGTATAGATTAGCAAATGAATAAGATAAAAATATCGCTAAACAGACAGATAAAACTGGAAGAGCTGTTGATTTCATGGAGATACCAATACCGGCAATAATGTTGGTAGCATGTCCAGTTTCAGATGCTTTTGCAACGTGTTGAACAGGCTTGTATTCCGTACTTGTATAGTACTCCGTAATAATTACTAATGCTGCAGTTAAGGCAAGACCAATAGCAGCTGATGCAAATAAACCAATTGCTGGATAAGTAATTCCATCAATTACTATACCAGATGGAAATAGATGTTCAGAAACAAAATAAAAAGCAACTAGAGATAGAAGACCAGCAATGGCCAAGCCTCGATAGAGTGCTGGCATGACATTGGTCATTTTATTATTAGCTTTCACAAAGAAACAACCAATAATTGAAGCGATAATAGATACAGCACCTAACATTAGAGGATAAAGGACACCATTAACGGTATCACCATTAATTATAAGACTTCCAAGTACCATAGTTGCTATAATTGTTACAGCATAGGTCTCAAATAAGTCGGCTGCCATGCCCGCGCAATCACCAACATTGTCCCCAACGTTATCGGCAATAACTGCAGGATTTCGAGGATCATCCTCTGGGATTCCAGCCTCAACTTTTCCAACTAAATCAGCACCAACGTCAGCACCTTTAGTAAAAATTCCCCCACCAAGTCTGGCGAAAATTGATATTAAGGATGATCCAAATGCAAGACCAATAAGTGGATTTAGGCTCTCAGCTTCGGTACCACCTAAATAAAGATAGAAGCCTGCAACTCCAAGAAGTCCTAAACCAACAACTAACATACCAGTGATAGCGCCACCTTTAAAAGCAACATCAAATGCAGGGACAATTCCATTTGAAGCAGCTTGTGCGGTTCTTACGTTAGCCCGAACTGACACATTCATCCCAATGAAGCCACAAGCACCAGATAAGACTGCACCAACAACAAAACCAATGGCAGTATCCATATCAATAAACTGGGCTATTAGCACTGTTAATAAAACGCCAACAATAGCAATTGTTTTATATTGACGAGATAGGTAAGCTGAAGCACCTTGTTGAATTGCTCCAGCAATTTCTTGCATTTTTTTATTCCCAGCTGGTAGGCTGAGAATAGACTTTGAAACTAAGGCACCATATAAAACTGCAATAACTGCAGCACCCAATGCCATTTGGACAACCGCCATACTTCCTCCCTAATATCTTTACAATTTTTAAAAAAAAAGGATTATCTCATATTTCAATAATTTTGGACAACATATAATCTATAGACTCACAAGGCTAAAAAACCCAACAATTAACAGAAGAAAAGCAAAAAATCTTTTTATACTAATTTCATTAATCGAAATTAGTATCTTTGTTGAAAAGTAAATCGACAACAAACTCGGTAATGTCAAAAAAATTAATGACGGTACATAAATATTTCCATAATCGAGAATTGATTTAAAGTTATTATTAATCGGATGAATAAAAAAATTATTAATAAAAAAGCATGAAAGTGTTGATATGGCTATGATTATTCCAAGCATGGAAGCACTTGATACAGATTCTCTGATATTGAGTTTTTGAGATTCTAAGTAAGGTACATAAAGCGTTCCACCCCCAATTCCAACCAGTGAGGATATTAATCCAAAAATAATACCAATTATTTTTTCTGGAAAAAAATAGAGGGGTTTTAATAAATTTAATTTTGTTAAAAGCTTGATTGCTGAGAAAAAACAATAAAACACAAAAAAAACTTTTAGATACCTATAATCACCATATATAACCAACATACCTCCTGTATATGAACCTAATATTAAGGGACATAAATGTTTTTTGAAGTAAAACGTATTGAGATTTTTATTTTTATAATTAAAAAATGTTGCAACCGACCCTGTGAATATAATTGAAACCATTGAAGAGCCGATACCTATAGCAAAGGCGAGTTGACTGTTAACTCCATGCAAATGGACGAGCAGATATGTTACAACAGGAACAATGATTAATCCTCCACCAATCCCAAAAAGCCCTGCAATAAATCCTACGAAAAGACCTGTAACTGATAAAGTTAGAATTTCAATCATTTTTTTTTAGAAAAAAATCTTTCAAAGGAGAATCTTTGAGTGACTCATGAACATTGTTCCATATATTTTTGGTATGAGAAGAGAGTTTAACTTTTGGCTTCTTATGCGATTCCAAAATTGAAGGATCAACTTTGATAAAAATATTCTCAATTTTTATTTTGGAATCTAATCGATTCAAGTCATCTAAAATTTGACTTTTATTCATTTTGTATTTTGATACAAAAGCATTATTACTGAAAACGATATAAAGGTTTTGATGACGTTGTGATAATCGCATCTTTTGGTCACCAACTTTTATTTCTAAATATCTGAGGTATTGATCAAGGATGTTTTTATTATCAATAATTTCATGAAATTGATCTGTTTTAAGTAATTTTTTAATTGATTCCATATATAATGTTATGCAAATTATGAAACTGCTACTAATAAGTAAAAATAATACACGAAAACCACTTGCAATAGATTTCAGAGTCTTTATTATTCTGTTATTTATATTTTCTTTCGGCATCAGCTTTTCAATTTATCAATATTCGCTTACAAAGTCTGAACGAAACAATTCAATTCGAATTGAAACTCTTCAGCTCGATACGAATTTAAGTAGTTACCAAAAAAACTTACAGATGTATATTCAGCAAATGGGTGAAATTAACGCAAGAGTTGAGGAATTAGATAATCAAACAGAAAGATTGCAAGAGATCTTAAAAAAACAAATTGTGGGTAAGCAAAAACTTCCCTCCTTGCCCAAAAAAGAAAAAGAGTTTGAAAATCAAGGCGGGCCTTTTGTTAACAAAAAATTAAGAGATCAGGACGTTCAAATAGCTTTGCAGGCTCTCATGAAAAAAGTACAAATAAGAGA
>JAQCBB010000038.1 GCA_027621535.1 Pseudomonadota bacterium
GATAACAAAGGTGATGCGACATCAGATCATATTTTTTTAGTAGCTGAACATCATAAAAAAGGTGAACATCATGAAAAGGCTGAAGATCATGACCATGAAAAAATGATGGCTGATGATGCTGACAAAACAGAGAAAAAAGAAAAGCCAGCTAAAACAGAGAAAAAAGAAAAGCCAGCTGAAGATGAATCAAAAGCTAAACCTTACGGCCAGTAAATTTGATATAAACAGCATACTTTAATATCATTAAAGGGCCACACGGCCCTTTTTTTTATGATACTCGAACATGTCGCTGAAGAATTTTATTGTTGTGAAATTTGACCTGATCACTTTTTTTCCAATGCCACAACAGGTCTTTTGACTCTTTTATGCGTTGCTGAAAGTCATATTTAGCTTCAAGATAATGGTTGTTCGAAGAAAACAAATCTTGTTCTTTTATTGGAAGACTCTTAATAAATTCCGGGTCCTCGTCTTTTAACTCTGGGATCCAGCTTTTAATAAAAATTGTTTCAGGATCATGATCAATAGCTTGCTTCATTGGGTTATAAATTCGAATCGTATTTATCCCCGTTACTCCGGCCTGCATTTGTATTTGAGGATAATGAATTCCAGGCTCAAAATCTAAAAATAATCGAGCAAGGCCCTCAGCCACTAATTTCCAATGGATACGGTAGTAATGACAAGCGAAACTCACAACCATGGCGCGCATCCTGAAATTGACATAACCCGTCTGTTTTAACGCACGCATCGTCGCATCAACCAAAGGAAACCCAGTATGCCCAGAAAGCCATAAAGTAAAATCGGGATGGTTGGTATCATTTACCAAATAAGGAAAATTTTCATATCCAGAATTGATGGGGTCGCTCTCTATAGAGGTTTGGCTTTCAAATTTCTGAATGAAGTGACAGTGCCAGTGAATCCTGGAGGATAATGCAACCATTGATCTCCTCCAACCAACTTGATTCCATTGTTTGAGAATTCTTTGATAAACCTGTCTTATGCTCAAATTTCCATAGCTGATATGAGCCGAAAGCCTAGAACAAGTATTACGGCTTAATTCAGGTTTTGATATAAATTTATAATAATATTGCCCTCTTGCCGCAAAAAAATCATCTAATACTTGATGGGCCTTTGAAATACCACCCTGCTGAAAATTATCTTCCTGATCTAATTTTCGAATCTTACTCACATCAAATTCAAAAGAGACTAACTTCATTGAACTTAAATCCACTGTCAACAAAGGATGACGCATAGTCTTAGACCACTGCTGATCCCATGTTTTTCGATTCATAAGCCCTCGAATCACCGCATTCGATTGACACTCAATCCAGCTGATTTGGTGATGTTTAAAAAAAGAGGTGATTTTTTTATCTCTCGCAAATGTCACTTCTAGTCCAGTTTCTTGATGGCTGAATACATTCTTCACCTCAAAATGACTAACTAATTGTGCAAAAACTTGCTCCGCCTCATCATTGGCAATGCTTATTTTTTTTTGATATTGGCCTAGTGATTGATTCATATCTTCTAAAGACTGCTTTACAAAACGCCAATGACGATCATCTGAGTGAATATCATTCATCAATGAAGGCTCAAATATATAGAGAAGAAGGAATGGTTCGGCTTGTTGCGTTGCTAAAAAAATAGGCTCATGGTCTTGGATGCGAAGATCCCGCTTAAGCCAAACAATATTGACTAATTCCTTTTTCGCTACCAAGGCACACAATAACCTCTGTAATTAACCCTGCAGGCTCGTTCGTACAACATGCGATAACGCATTTCTGACCTGAGTTGCTTGATATCGTTTAGTAATTTTTTCCACTCATATTTTGCATCTGCAGTTGTCATGGTACCCAAATCAATTTTTTCTTTTAATTGCTCACCCTTTAATAAATATAATTCAATTTCATCACTTTTTAGTGTATTTAAATCTCTCTTCAAGCAATCAAAAATATCTATAAAATTCTTATAATTTTGTTCGCAACTGGCTTGCGTATCTTCTAGGGTTAATATTGGCTCCTTGTAAGCTGTGGCACACGAAGATAAAAATATAAAAACTAATATCAAAACAAACTTCATTTTTTCTCCACTAAAATTTGGCAATGTGCGAGTCGACTAAATCGATATTTAGCAAAAATGTCATAACAAATTGAAGCAATGAAATGAATCACGGGCAATGAAACAAATACCGCTAGAATTTTAAAATATTTTAGATCAGACCAGATAGCTATAAATGCATCCACTCCAATCAAAGTTTTTCCATGATGAATCACATGAATTTTTTTTAGCACATCTACTAACGTCAAATTAAATACTTTTAAGTCACACTTTTCTGTGACGTCAATCCATTTGAATTTATTTTTGGGTGCAATGGATTTATAAAAATTAATTTCACTTCGGCAGACGCCACACTTACCATCATAAAAAACAATTTTTTTTAAATTTAATGTAAGCTCCATGTTGTAAGTGACTGTAATTTTTTTAAAAAGTTTTTTTTATCATTAAATTTAATGAACAATCCTCAGCGATAATAGACAAACGTACTTTAGGACACGCATGCAACTGTCAGACTTTATTAACCAGGCTCTTAAAAATATTCAAAGAGCGACTGTGGATCGAAAATCAAAATTTCGTTTCCCGGTACTGGCATCAACTAACGCCCATTCAGTATCTCAGAGAATTGTTGTTGCAAGAAAATTTAATGAGGATCAAAAATCATTAATTATATTTACTGATGAAAAAAGTCAAAAATTTGCGGAATTAAAAATAAATGCAAACTGTAGTTTATTATTTTGGGATGCTGGGAAAAAAATGCAGGTCTCTGTGGTTGGCCTTGCTCAAATTTTGAGTAGAGACGACGCTCTGCAGTATTGGCAAAATCTGAGTGATATTCAAAAAAAAGATTATCAAATCAACCCTGCACCCAAATCAACAATAGAAGCTCATAACCTTTATGAATTTGATTCCTCTATGAATCGATTCGCTGTAATTGAAATTTTATTTCAAAATCTAGACATTTTAGTTTTGAGCAACAACGGACATCAGCGTGCAAATTACAATATTAAAAGTCTTGAACAAAGTTGGGTTACGCCATAATGTTTAAAAAATTTGAGCACATCATCAACCCATTTCCCAATGATATTTTATCGGTTGGAGATATGACTTTATCGAAATTTATTTGGCACTGCTTAAAGGGGATGAAACGCTATATCGCCGCCATGTCAGCTCTTACAGGAGCCATTGCCAGTATAGAGGCTGGGCTCTATCTGATTGTTGGATTAATTATTTCTAACATGATTACCTCGGGTCCAGAGAATTTTTTTAATGATTTTGGCTGGCAATTAGCGGTTATTGCTCTCATTTTTATATCCACCATCCTCCTCGTCTTGTTTCAATCATTACTTAAAAGACAATCCTTGGCAGGAAATATGCCCATGATTTTGAGATGGAAATTTCATAAACATCTTTTAAATCAAACGTTTGACTTTTACAGCAATGAATTTTCTGGAAGAATTTCTGCCAAAGTCATGCAAACAGCAGTAGCTATGAGAGATTTAGTATTTACATTAACTGATATTCTCATCTACGTGGGGATATATATCTTTACCATGATCGCTATTGTGAGCTCATTTAACTTAACACTTTCAATCCCTTTCTTTGTGTGGTTGTTTTTTTACACATTGTCGTTGATCTTTTTTGTACCCAAGCTAATTTATCTATCGAAAAATCAAGCGGATGCAAGGTCGTTAATGACAGGTCGAATCACTGATGCGTACACCAATATTAATCTGGTCAAACTTTTTTCTCATTCAGGGAGAGAGTCTTCTTATGCAAAAAACTCTATGACTGATTTTTTAAATACAGTGCACAAGCAAATGCGTCAGGTCACCTTTATTGAAGTCGTTAATCACAGCCTCAGTGTAATGTTAATTCTGAGCACCACTGTGCTATCCATTTTTCTATGGACAGAAAGCCTTATTAATATTGGTATTGTTGGTGCAGCAACAGCTATGGCTCTGCGCTTAAATGGAATCTCTCACTGGGTGATGTGGGAGATTGCCAGCCTTTTTGAAAATATTGGTGTGACACAAGATGGTTTTAACATGCTCTCTAAAAAAATTGTCATCAATGATTCAAAGAAGGCTAAACCCTTGATGGTCAAAAATAATGCAACGATTACCTTTGATAATGTGAGCTTCTCATACAGTGCTGAACCAGTTTTCACAGCATTCTCCCTTAAGATTAAAGCTCATGAGCGAATAGGAATTGTAGGACGATCAGGCGCTGGAAAATCTACTTTGATTAATTTGCTGCTAAGATTTTATGACGTCTCCGATGGCTCAATCTTCATTAATCAACAAGATATAAAATCAGTCTCACAAACAAGTCTGAGAAGTCGTATCTCAGTAGTCTCTCAAGACAATTCTCTTCTAAATCGATCAATCAAAGAAAATATTGCTTACGGGCGTCCCGAAAGCACCATGGCTGAAATCATCAAGGCGGCTCAAATTGCAGAATGTCATGATTTCATCATGCAACTAAAAGACCAACATGGCAGAACAGGTTACGACTCTCATGTCGGAGAGCGAGGGGTAAAGCTATCAGGGGGTCAAAAACAACGTATTGCAATTGCCCGCTTGGCGTTAAAAAATGCACCTATCTTAATTCTAGATGAAGCCACCAGCGCTCTTGATTCTGAGGTAGAAACCATCATTCAACAAAGTCTACAGACGCTTATGGCTAAAAGAACAGTGATTGCCATCGCTCATCGATTATCCACAATTTCAATGATGGACCGCTTAATCGTTATGGATAAAGGTCAGATTATTGAAGAAGGTTCGCATGAAGAGTTAATTCGTAAAAAAGGTTTATATTCAAAACTTTGGCGCAAACAAAGCCAAGGATTTATAGGGGATTTATAGTGGATACCCTAGTTTATATATTATTGAGTATAGTGGTTATCTATCTTGTAATCTATGTGCTTCTAAAAAAGAGTGGTTTCTTTGATAAAATCCAAAGTTGGATTAACTCTCACCTTAGATAAGGTTAACCATAAATATTTTTAACGCTCCGGGCAGTTTAAACACTTTCCTGTAGTAAGCTTCCATCCGACAACGCTGTCCATACCTTTCGCATCTTTGAAATTTGCGCCATTGATATCAGCATCGGTTAAATCAGCACCAGCCAAATCAGCTCCCGTTAAGTCTGCGCGAATTAATTCAGACCGGGTTAGTTTAGTATTTTTGAGATTAGCATTTTTTAAATTTCCAAACTTGAAACTGGCAATGTGCAAATCAGCCCCCTCAAAGTTTGTACCCTCAAAATTACCCCCTGTAGAATCAAACTTCATCTGACCCATAGGCTGGTTACCAGCATCTAAACCTAAGCGCCCATTCGACAGATTTGCATTGGCCATATTCACTTTTCCGAGCGTTCCAATAACTCGAGCCCCACTTAAATTCGCATTTTTGAATTGATTATCTTCAAATATCGGTTGGAAAATAATTGCCACAGAAAGGTTGCTCCCATTAAAATTTGTTTTTTCAATCCGCGCGAGGTTTAGGTAAGCTCTTTGCAAATTGGCTCCTGATAAATTTGCACCCCTCAAATCAGCCGCAAAAAAACTGGTATTTACCATCCTGCAATGAGTTAAATCTTGATCAGCAAAATTTAGATAGGACACATCAAGGTTGGACAAATCGCACTCTGGGTCATTAATCGATTGATTAGCTTGATCTTGTGTCACTTTGACGCGCTCATCCTGAACGGATTCTTTGTAAAAGTTTTCAGCTTGCTTAATGACCTTATCCGGATTACTCAAAAAAATATCTTTTCCCGACTGGTTTCCAAAGCAATACACTTTTTCATTCAGCTTATGTTTAATTGAACAATCAGTTTGAAAAAAATTTCCTTCAGAAAGGCTAGTGACACACAAGTTATTAAATTCTTCAGCACAGAGTGCTATTGAAAAAAAGATTGATGCGATAAGTGTATGTTTTAAGTTCATTATTAGTCCTTTTTTTTGAGACAATAAATCATCTCAAAAGTTGTGATTGTTTGTAAAAATTTAATTCCTATCAATTAAATCAAATTTTTTAAAAAGAAGATATACGATGCGAAATAACAGAATAATCCCTAAAAGATAGGTCAGTGAGGATACTAAAAAATATAAATACCAGATGGTTTCAACGTTTGGAATAAATCGCATCCCAATTGTGGTGAGGGCGGATAGTAAAAAAAATATGATAAGCTTTTTCATGATCACACTATATTAATCTACTATGAGAGAAAGACACAAGCATTGTTCGATTTGTGACCATTTAAATCAAGTTCTATTTCGTTGTCGCTATGATCGCTTTGAATCCTGGCAGTTTCTATGTGACCCGTGTTTACAAAAAATTAAAGTGAGTTACCCTAACAGTTACCAGTATGGGGGAACATGGAAAGCCATAAAAAAATAAGTTCAAGGTTAAATGCAAATATGGTTATCGATGTACCAAATATCATATGTTAAACTTCAATCGATGCTTAATATGATACTCACTAAAAAATGACCTCGCCTTTATCTTTTGGTTTTAATTTTAACAACTCATATTTGACGCTCCCAAAAGATTTCTATACCCAACAAACCATAAACAAATTTAGAGCCCCACAAAATATTATCTTTAATCAAGAATTAGCTCAAACGCTTGAACTTAACATCTCAGAGCTTGAGCAAGAAGGATTTATTATTGCTAATGGGAATAAATTACCTCAGAACGCGCAGCCGATTTCACAGGCTTATTGTGGTCACCAATTTAGTCATTTTGTGAAATTGGGTGATGGACGCGCTGTGCTCTTAGGTGAACATGTGACATCTAATACAAGTCGGTTTGATATTCACCTCAAAGGCTCTGGACCAACTGTATATGCAAGAGGTGGGGATGGTTTAGCCGCCATGGGTCCGATGTTAAGGGAATACCTAATCAGTGAAGCGTTGCATGGCCTTGGAATTCCAACAACACGATCATTGGGGGTGATGAGCACCGGGGATCCTGTTTTTCGTGAAACCGCCTTACCTGGAGCGATGTTAATCCGTGTCGCACAAAGTCATATCCGTGTGGGTACCTTTGAGTATGCCGCCACCCTTGAGAAATCTTTGTTACAAAATTTTTCGGACTATGTGATTAAGCGTCACTTCCCTGCGCTGATCAACGAGGAGGTTCGCTATGAGAAACTTTTACAAGCGGTAATTCATAATCAGGCCAGACTAATTGCACAATGGATGTGTGTCGGTTTTATTCATGGAGTAATGAATACTGATAACATGTCCATTCCTGGAGAGTCGATTGATTTCGGGCCTTGTGCCTTCATGAATCGCTATCATCCCGCAACTGTTTTCAGTTCCATCGATCGGCATGGACGCTACGCTTACCAAAATCAACCGATCATTGGCCAATGGAACCTGACACGATTTGCAGAAACCATATTGCCTTTGTTAAGCGATGACATTGAGGTAGCAAAAGAAAAAACCTTAGAACACCTAGGTTCATTCAAACAGATTTACACCCAACAGTGGTTACAAATCATGCGTCATAAAATTGGCTTCCTAACAGCATCAGACGATGACCTCGGTCTGATTGAAGATTTGCTGAGTATGATGGAGACTCATCAGGCAGACTTTACCCTGACCTTTCGGCACCTTAATGAACCCGACTTACTTGACCCCGGCATGACATCGAGCGAGGCTTTTCATCAATGGGCCCTGAAAAGAAATCAGCGTATCCCAGAGCATCAACAACAGCAAAGTCAGCAGTTAATGGAAAAATCAAATCCGTTCGTGATCCCGAGAAATCATTTGGTTGAAGAAAGCCTTGAACAGGCGACCCAAGGAAATATTAACCCTTTTTACGACCTGGTGGAGGCTATAAAAAATCCATTCAGCCAACCCAAAGATTCTTATTACTTGAAGCCCTCAAGCAAAGAATTTGAACAAACATTTAAAACTTTTTGTGGGACATAAGCTACCACTGATAACGTTGGGCGCAATCTTGCTTGTGACCATCTTTGGCAATATTAAGCAATTGCCTTCTTTGCGATTGAATTTTATCGGGGGTACCCTGAATCTCATCAATTGACACCTGACTACCATCAAATTCCCTGATGCATTGCTGATAAGGTGAGAAAAAATAATAAATCAGATAATAAATCACGACAGCAAATAATAAAAGCTTTACAAACTTCATTGTGATTCCTTTAATTCAAAACAAAACCTTAGGGGTTTAACTGAAACATAACCTATGGTCGATAACATTAAAGACTTCTAAGATGAGCAATCCTCTTTTCTAAAGGGGGGTGGCTTGCGAACAACTCCATAAATCCTGATTGTTTATTTCCGGATACTCCAAAAGCCGTCATCTGTTTTGGCAAAGTTGAAGGAGTATAAAAGCTCTTTAATTTTTCTAACGCTTGAATCATATTCTCTTTCGATGACAATTGAGCGCCACCCTCATCTGCTCGATATTCTCTTTGTCTTGAAAACCACATCACAATCGCAGAAGCAAGCACACCTAGAATTATTTCAGCAAAAATCATGGTGATATAGAAAGCTGGTCCTACGCCATTTCTTGTTTTAAAAACTACCTTATCAACAGTATGGCCTATTACTCTGGATAAAAACATCACAAAGGTATTTACCACGCCCTGAATTAACGTTAACGTAACCATATCACCATTAGCAATATGGGAAATTTCATGAGCTAACACAGCCTCTACCTCATCTCGGCTCATGTGATTAAGTAACCCTTGGGATACCGCAACCAAAGAACTGTTTTTACTCATGCCGGTTGCAAAAGCGTTCAGTTGCTCGGAAGGGAAAATAGCCACTTCAGGCATACTTATCCCTACCTGCTCAGCTTGTTTTTTGATCGTAGTCATTAACCATTGTTCTATTTCAGTTGATGGGTTTTGAATCACTTTAGCCCCTGACATTTTCTTCGCCGTCCATTTCGACATTGCGAGTGAAATAAAAGCACCCCCAAAACCAAAACAGGCAGTAAAAATTAATAAATTTTGGTAATTAATACCATTAGCTTCTAAATAGCCACCAAAGCCAAAAATGCTCATGGTGATTGATAAAATAAAAACAATCGCCAAATTGGTAATCAAAAAGTAAAAAATTCTAGCCATTTATTATCTCCGAAAAAAATATATTATATCCTTTGTGGGGGTTGTAATTGAATTTTGCAAGCTAGGAAAAAATTATTTTTTTAAGTTGATTTAACTTTTAAATTGAATGGGATAAATCATTATCTCATTCATAAAGTGCCTAGTGTCCGCATTTGTTTTTTTATCTTTATAAAAATCACTAGTCTATGAGGTTATCAAGCACATGAAAAGTGACGAATTAATCTTAACCCACTATAAATCAATTTTAAATTCAATTAATTCTTGAATCAATAAACTCGAATCATCCTCAGTCAAAATTATTTTTATCGGTAAAAATCCATAATTTTTAGCCAACCAAAATTCTAATTTTTCTTTGCTTTCTGAAATTTTTTCAATATGCACAAAATCAAAACTATTCTTATTCAGCTCAATTAAGCCCTCGTCAATAAATAAGTAATTATATAGTTTTAAATTTTTACCATTAGTGACCGGAATATTCATGGTTTTAAGGGGATCTAAAAACATAAAATTAAATAAAACACTGAGTTGATCCTGGGTTTGCGGCGGCAGATCTTTTATTTTTAATTGTTGTTTATTATTGATCTCTGCCTTTTTTTGCTGCCAATCAAAGCTAACCTGACGATAAGTTCGCTCGCCATACTTATATTCATATAAGAGCGGTTTCAGCCCAGATTCAGAAATTAATCCTGAGCTTTTTTGATACAATTGATTTAAATACAGATTTGTTAACCCGATATTTTCAGAAAAAAATTCTAAGGTGTATCGATCACCCTCGCGTGTGTAAAAAATATCCACGTAACCTATGTGATTTTTAGTTCGAGCTTGAATGGAATCCTCTGGTTTTTGACCAAATGGTTCAATGCGCTGTTGTTTATTCGGACCAAGATCATGAAAAACCATAAAACGTAAATGAATACTTTGAATCGAGCTTCCATATGTTGAATGGTCTATAACATCGGTATCTTTTTTTAATTGGAGGCAGTCTTTACAAAGCTCCGAATTATCAAATTCACTTTGTTCAGGTGGATTGTTTGCATCATCAGTAAGTTCTTCAGCTGGTACCCCATCCTTAGGTATAATTGACTCTTTAATACCCTGTGGTGAGGGTGTGTATTTTTCAAAAGTTGATGATTTATCCTGGTTTTTCTCCTTTACATTAACTGCTTGTGAATTAATTGTTTGGAACACCTCGACATTTATAGGATCGAAATCGGTATCAACCATTTTGAAAGAAAGCTTGTTTGTTAAATAAACAAATAGAATTAGATGAATTAAAGTTGAACAAAGTAAAACTATTATTAACCTAAATTGGCTCATCAATTAAAAAAGGTAAAAAAAAATAAACTTTAATTCAGTATAATTTGATTGAGTACATTGTATTCCCAAATAACTTTTTATATTTATAAGATAATAAAAAATAAATTTTAATGAAGATATTTAATATGGTTTACCTTTTTTTAAAAACCTTTTGCTTTAAAAAAGAAGTAAAACAACATGCCCAGAAGGATCACAGGGACGGCTAAAATAAAAGACTCTTTTGGGGTCTCAAAAATACTCTTCAAAGCGTTTCGATAAAAAAAACCAATCATCAGCGCGATGAGAATAATTCCAAGGATACGAGCAAAATCTGATTCCATTGATACATTCTACATAATTTTGCTCAAGATTATGTTAGATTAATTTAAATGAAAGATACTTATTTGAGCGTCAAAGAAATTACTAATTCACTTAAGGTGAATAAAGAAACTTTGAAACAATGGATCAATGAGGGGAAGTTTCCTCCTCCCCTCAAAGTCAATGACAGAGTTACAATTTGGAGTTATGCTGTTATTGAAAATTGGGTTGCTCAACAGCAGCAAACTTTTGAGTGGCTAGAAAACCAAGATCTGGATTTCTAATTGCTCAAAAATTATTTTTTTTCTTTTTTGGGCTTACCTTTTGATTCTTTTCTTTTTTGACTCTTATCTGCCATGGTAGCTGCTTAAAATAATTAATTAGATGATGGATAATCTACGCTTTTTTTTTAAAAAGCAATAAAATTTTATCAATCAATAACTTAAATAAATTTAATCACAATCTCCTACAGCCTCAATAAGTCTTTTTTGGCATTCCCTGTCATCATTACAAACATTTTTATCGAGAAGATCAGCTTGTTTGTCAAACCGCTGAGTTGATATTAGTGGGTCATTCATACAATTTCCTTTATTGTGTTGAGTGAATTTATCTTAAAGAATAAAAGAGGATTGGTATAATTCATTGTGTATATCCTAGTGATAAGTAAAAACTATCTATCATTTACGTGATGATTAAACCTTTAGAAATAATATCTTTATAGTAATTAAAAAAATTAATAATAATGAATGAGCT
>JAQCBB010000039.1 GCA_027621535.1 Pseudomonadota bacterium
AAATAAAAAATACAAAAATAATAAAATTTATATAACATTTATTGAAGAACTTCTAGTTCGCAATGAAATGATAAAAATTTTCCTTGAGAAACCTGTTTTTCTAAGGCTTATTTCAGTTCTTGTCAGACAGTGGGTTGACACAAATAATGAATTTATTTCTCGTTTTTTAGAAGATTATGATGCTATTAAGAAATGTTTTTTTCCAGGCTTTAAAAATAAATTTCCAAAGTTAAATTCTATATCTGGTCAAATTTCTGACCCTCATAACTCTGGCCACACTGTTCAAATTCTAGAATTTAGTGGCCATTTAAAACTAGTTTATAAACCAAAAGATTGTCGTCTCGATGAAGCCTTCTCTAAATTAGTCAAAAAATTAAATAACTTTAGTCCTCCAACTAATCTTAGACTTCCGAAAATATTTGACCGTGAAATATATGCTTGGACAGAATTTATTGAGCATGCAGCTTCAACAAACCTAAAACAGGTAGAAGATTACTACTATAGAGCAGGGGCTTTATTAAGTTTATTTCATAATTTTGCTGGAACTGATATGCATTTTGAAAATATTATTGCTCATAGCGATCATCCAGTACCCATTGATATTGAGATGATTCTTCAGGGCTCCTTTGCAGAATTTTTTAGTAAAGATCCTTCTAAAAAAGCCATAAACATGGCAACAACAAAAAGTATAAATTCAGTCATGTCTGTGGGTTTCTTACCATCCTATGTGCGTTCACCAGAGGATGGCATGATCAGGGATTTTGGTGGTTTGAGCCATAGAAAGGATCCGGTGAAGAAAATTATTTGGCATAATTTAGCAACAGATAAATTAAGATATTCTGTAAAAAAATTCCCTGCTCCACTATCAACAAACTTGCCCTACATAAATAATAAGACAAAAAATTTAGATGATTTTGCAGCTATTTTTCTTCGGGGTTATAAGGAATATAGCAAGTTTTTGTTGACGACATACAAAAAGAAAAATTTAATTTTTTTTCTTGAAGATTTTAAAAATTTATATGCTCGAAAAGTATTTAGACCCACTCGATTTTACGCGACTCTCATTAGGCGTCTTAAAAATAATTCTTTGATGGATGATGGTATTACATGGAGTGCAGATTTGGATTTTGTTGCTCGATTCAGTGATTGGAGTATCTCTGATGATCCCATTTGGCCGATTCTAGAAAAAGAAAGGAAGGGTCTGGTAGAATTAAACATCCCTGTGTTTTTTATGCATGTTGAAAGCAATAAAATTTATAATCACGAGGGATTTATTTTTAATTTTGACTGTATACCTGGATTAGCCCAAGCTAAGACAAGATTAAGTTCTTTATCTAATAGAGAAATAGAATGGCAATCTGAAATCATAAAAGTAAGTACCTTTTCTCAAGTTCAATTTCGAAAAAATATCTCTAAGAATTTAAAATCAAAAAAAATAGAGACTTTTAACCCTGATGAGGTCAATAGTTTTTTCTCAACTGAAGTAAATTCGATAGCTGATACAATCAAAGAATTAGCGATAAGAGAGAGTGGGACAGCCTCATGGTTATGCATAGATTGGGTAGCAAATTCAGAGGTACCGCAGCTTTCACCAATTGGACCAGATTTATACAGTGGAGCATCTGGTATCGCTTTATTTTTTGCAGCGCACTATTCCGTATTTAAGCACTTGGAGAGCAAGGAAATAGCCTTAGAAGCTATTGTGTCAGTCAGATCCGATCTGACTGACAGTAATGCGCAACGATATGCGCGTTCAATTGGAATTGGTGGTGGATCAGGAATTGGGTCTATTATTTATGCATTTAGCTGTATTAGCCAATTACTGGATGATAAATCTGTTTTGGATGATGCAGAAAAAATAGCACTTTTATTGACCGATGATTTAATTAAGATTGACTTTCAGTATGATTTAATGGGCGGCTCAGCTGGTTGTATATTGGCCTTACTGAAGCTCCATCGTATTACTCAGAATAAGGATATTCTCACAAAAGCAATCATGTGTGGAGAGCATTTACTTCGTTCTCAAAGGACTGCTCATGGTAATTATCGATCATGGGTGGCTCAGGGCTTTGGAAAAATTCCTCATTCGGGTCTCGCTCATGGGGCCTCGGGTTTTGCCTATGCACTAGGCCTGCTTGCTAATGTGACCCAAAGAGAAGATTTTGCTACAGCTTCCCAAGAATCCTTGGATTACGATAATTCCTTCTATGATGAAAGTAAATTTAATTGGTTACCAGTCATTTCCAATGAGGTGCAGGGTTCGCGGAGAAAATTTAAAGAGCATATATGTCAGTGGTGCTATGGTGCTGCGGGAGTAGGTTTATCCAGAATAGGCTTACTGAAGTTTAGTTCTCATAATAAAACTAACATAGAGAATGATTTAAAAAAATCTTTTGAATCAATTAGCAAGAATCATCAATATTGTGCAGGTGATTCGATGTGTTGCGGAAGAATGGGGCATGTTGAATTTCTGAATGAGTTTGCAAGATTTCAAAACAGCAAGCAAATCAAAAAGGAAGCTACTCAAAAATTATCGAAAGTTATTCAAGAATCTCACCAATCCTGCTATCAGTTTGGCGGTGCCAATGATAGTGAGCTACATCTAAATTTATTCAGAGGCATTGCAGGTATTGCCTACACTGCGTTAAGACAAATTGATTCAAAATTACCCAATATATTAATATGGGAATAAAGCCTTAATGACTTTCTATAGGCAGCAATATAGGGCTCCTGATTTTTTGTGTCAAAAAATTGAGCTTGAAATTAACCTAGATAAAAAAAGTACATTAGTGAAAAATAGAATGTACTTCTATCCAAATCCTAATTCCACTCAAATGGCTGAAGAAATTGTTTTAAATGGTGAAGATATCTCCCTTGAGGCCGTTAGAGTAAATGGTAAAATTATTAAGTCATTTTCACTACAAAATAACGAATTAAGAATTAAGTCTGCATCAAAACTTTTTCTTGATCCTTTTCAAATTGAAATTTTATCACGATGTCACCCAGAGCAAAATTCCTCATTAAAAGGCCTTTACGTATCAAATAATTTAATGGTAACCCAATGTGAGGCTGAGGGTTTTAGAAAAATTACTTTTTCTATAGATCGTCCAGATATCATGTCGGTGTTCACAGTAAAATTAATAGCTTTAAAGAGGGATTACCCAATTCTTCTTTCAAATGGAAATTTGATCGAAGAAGAGAATTTAGCAAATAAAATGCACTCAGCAACTTGGCATGATCCTTTCCCAAAACCATCCTATTTATTTGCGCTAGTTGCTGGAAATTTAGCATGCAATGAAAAAGAGATAATTTGTTCCAATGGTGAAAAAAAACTACTTCAAGTGTGGGCTGATAAAGGAAATATAAAAAAAACCACTTTTTGCTTGGATACACTAGAAAATGCAATTCGTTGGGATGAATCAAGATTTGGATTAAAGCTCGATTTAGACCGCTTCATGATTGTTGCAGTTGACGATTTCAACATGGGCGCTATGGAAAATAAAGGCCTCAATATCTTCAATTCTTCTGCAATATATACTGATCAGAATCTTTCCTTAGATCAGGATTACGTTTATACAGAAAGAATTGTGGGACATGAGTATTTTCATAACTGGACTGGAAATAGAGTCACGTGCAGGGATTGGTTCCAATTAACCCTCAAGGAGGGTCTAACAGTATTCAGAGATCAGGAATTTTCATCGGATCGTTTGTCAAAACAATCTGGAAAAGATGTGAGACGAATTAATTTTGTAAATTCTCTTCGATCGAGCCAGTTTAGTGAGGACGCAGGTCCAATGGCTCACCCTATCCGTCCAGATTCATATGAAGCTATAGATAATTTTTATACATCTACAGTTTACTCCAAAGGAGCCGAGGTAGTGCGGATGATACATACTTTACTTGGTGAGGACAAATTTAAGCAGGGCATGGATTTATATTTTAAGAGACATGATGGGTGTGCTGTCACATGTGATGACTTTGTTGGTGCAATGCAAGATGCAAGTCAAATTGATTTGACTCAATTTATGTTGTGGTATTCAACTCCAGGAACTCCCATCTTAAGTATTCAGGAAAACTTTGATTCTAAAAAAAATATATATTCGCTGACACTTATACAATCAAATAAGTTAAATCATGTCAGCAAAAAACCTGCTTTACATATTCCAGTAAAAATTAAATTCATTTCACCTAATTTGAAAAAACCAGTCTGTCAAAATGGCATAAGTTTTAACAAAGAATATATTTTAAGTATTACTAAAAAAAAGACAAAAATAGAATTTCAACAGATAAACTTAAAGCCAATATTATCAATAAACCGCGGATTTTCGGCACCGATCATTATTGAATATGAGCAGACACAAAAGGATTTATTAGAGCAATTAGCCTACGAGGATGATACCTTCAACACCTGGGATATTATTCAGCGTACATATTGTTTGATCATATTAAATAAACAAAAATTTGGTAAAAAGTTTTTAGCTATTTTAAAAAAAATACTATTGAGAGAGGATTTGGATGCAGGATTTAGGTCAACTCTATTTAATTTGCCTACCGAGAGTTTTTTGGCACAAAAGTTCGATGAGTATGATCCTGAGGCACTGTTAAAAAATATACATTTTTACAAGAAACAGTTGGCTCAACTTTTTGAGTTGGAATGGCTCAAGCTTTTCGATGCAATGAATGACGGTAAAAAATACGATTTAACCCCAGATCAGATCAATAGAAGAGCACTTAAAAATAAATGTTTAGATATGTTACTTTGGTGTGATATCGATCAGTATGAACATCTTGCAATTAAACAATATTTTTCAGCAGACAATATGAATGATAGGTGGTTTGCATTATGTCCTTTGGTCCTCCAATCAAGTAAGAACTTTGAAGGAGTACTAGATGATTTCTATCATCAATATAAAAATATTGATATGTTGATTGATAACTGGTTCTCAGTTCAGGCTACTCAATTGCCAAAAGGCCCAGACTATATTGACAAAATAAAAAAACTTCAAGCACACCCTGATTTCAACATCAAAAATCCAAATCGTGCTAATAGTCTCTTATCTAGCTTCTCTTTCATCAACACCTTTGCTTTTCATAACCTTAACGGGAGTGGATATCAATTCTGGGCAAAAAGCGTGTTGACCCTAGATAAAATTAATCCACAAGGAGCTTCATTTCTTGCTAAACGGGGATTAGATAGTGGTCATTGGGATAAATTACATAAGCAATGCTTCTACAACCACATTGATGAACTTTTTAAAAATAAAAATATGTCGAAAAATCTTCTAGAAATAGTTCGTCTTATTCAAAACATGAAGACAAAAAATTCACTATAACCTAAATACCTAAAAAAAATGTGATTCGCAGAATATGAAAGGTAAATATTTCTACACCCAACTAATTCACCTAAAAATACTTAATATAATGTTACTTAACTGCTCGGTAGGGATTTACATTATCTGATAAGATTTTATTAATAGTAGACTAGAAAAAAAGTGACTAGTGAAAATGATATATATTTAAATGACAATACGATCGACATCTATATTCAATATTTTGCGGGTCCTCACTGGCACCAAGAATAATACCACCTCGAGAATTGCTAAGGCTTTTTGATAATTCAAGTAACAAATTATTTCTCCCTTTTCCGTCAAAATACCCTAAAACATTTCTTAAAAAAATATAGTCAAAGGAAAATAATTTTTCCCCTACATGAGATTTAAGATTATATGTTTCGAAATGCACAAAATTCTTAATTTTCTTTTCAATTGCAAAATTATTCCCCTTTAATTTCTTTAAATACTTATCCCGGAAATATTTTGGTAAATTGTTAATCTCATCAGCTGAATATACTCCTGCCTGTGCTTTTTGTATCATTTCTTCGGAATAATCTGTTGCGTAAATTTTAATTTTCCAATTACCCTTATTATAAAAAAATTCTTGAAGAAGCATTGCCAATGTATATGGTTCTCGGCCGTCTGAGCAGGCAGCAGACCAAATTTTAATTTCCTTTTTTTCTTCATTATCCTCTAAAAATTTTTTTAACTCTTTTTGTAAAAACTCATCAAATACTTTTCTATCACGATAAAATAGGGTGTCGTTAGTTGTAAAATAGTCGTAAGCGATCTTTTCAATTTCTGGGTGGCTCCCTGAAGTGATTTTCTCAATAAGAGTTTTAGTGTCTTTAATTTTTAGTTTTGCTGTGATGTTATGTAATTTACTTTTTATCATCTCATCAGAATTAACATTAATTCCTGAATTTTGTTTAATTTTTTTTCTAATCTTAAGTATTAACTTTTTTTCCTCACTCTCTGAGTTAAAACCATCCTTAATCTTATCTGTGGAGCATTTTAGCCATTTTATTTTTTTTGATTTATCCTGGAATCCAAACTCAATTTCATTAGTCTCATTTACAATATTTCCTTTTTTGCCGTCAATGGCTAAATTAGTCGTATAGACCCATGCTCTTAATAATTTTGATCTAACCCTAATCCATATCATCTCCTTTTTGAGATTTTTCAGGTTTTCCCGCTTAGCTCCATATGAAATTTTTAAAGGTTGAGTAAATGTTTTTTCAATTGTTTCCATTTTTTTAATACTTTAATAATGTAATTTTAATTTACTGTAGTTTTTCTTTTGAGGTTATTTTCATCTCGTATCTCGTTAGGCATATTTGCTTAGTTTTCAAATTTATATAAGCCTGAACAATCCTTTTACTAATCTTTTTAGAAATCTTCCTCGTCCAAATGATTAGTGGGTGCTAAAGAAAAATAAATCTCTTAAGAGTTATGAACATTCTAATATTTAGCCCTATTCGTGCTAGTAAATAATCCATAGCTTTTTTACCCACTATTTTACCCACCACTAATTGTTAGTTAATAGTATAATTTATTTGATGATATTTGATAATCATTAGATACAAAAACCTTATAGCTTGGGATATAGCTTATATTTACTTGATAATAGTTTATTAAGTTTAGATTGACGCCCCTTCCACCATTTTTTATTCCCATGCACAAAATAACAAGTCATTGATTTTTTTTATTAATAAGATACTATATATAGTGTATTTTATTTAAATAGGTATCAAGAATGGTTAAAACAGTCTTGAAACATCTCGTAGCTCTTACGATGCTCTTTTTAATTTTTGGTATCGCTGTGCAGCACTTAGTATCAAAACCACAAGATCCGAAAAAATTAGTCTGTAGTGAAGGAAAACTATTATCTCAAATTACAGGGCAGGGCCCTGTTTATACCAGAGTTAATGGATTATCCTGTAATTATGAAAAAGGGGTATTAATCATTAGCGACAATAAAAATAGAGTTGCAATTAATGAATTCCAATAGTTTTAATCTAGATTAATTTACAAAACTCTCCATTGATTTTAAGGTCTGGAACACTAGTTGGTAATTTTTCAGACAGCTGATTTAAAAATTCTAAATAAAGATTCTTGAGTTGTATGTCGGGTCGAGCTTGAATATACATTTGTTTTTTAATTGAAAGTGTTCCATGATCAAGTTGCTTTGAAGGCTCTTGGTAAATATAATAATTTAAATCGGCATACATTGTTTGCATGAGTGGGTTGTAAAAGAAATTAGGTTCAAGTTTGATAATAAAGTCTGAAGTGTTTGACTCACGACATTGGCTGTAAGATATTTTGACAAGAGATTGTTGATAGTCGATTAATGCTTCTTTAAAAACATCGGAATGACGATAAAAAATTCTTCTATTGACCCTTGATGAAATTCTTTCTGAATCCGAGTAAAAGTTATAACGATCATCAAAATAATATTGGACAGAAGTTTCTTCATTAGCTGATAATGTCCTAATGAAAAAAAGATTAAAAATAATTGATAAAAAAATAATTTTATTAAGTTTATTGTTCATTTTTTTTAGTCTAAATGGTTTTGCTTATAGTTCAACACAAAATGGAAAAATTATAAAAATAATTGATGGCGATACTGTTTATTTTTTACAAGAGGGCGATACAAGCTTTAAAAAAATTCGATTAGTTGGCATTGACGCACCAGAGCTTCAACAAGAGTTTGGAGTGCACTCGAAAGAATGCTTGATCGAATTAATTGAAAATAAACCAGTACAATTAGAAAAATTTGGACAGGATCGTTATCAAAGAATTTTAGCTAAAATAATGATTGGTGAAGTTGACATTAATTTAGCTATGATAAAAAAAGGGTGTGCATGGTTTTATCGACAATACCAAGAAAGTCTGGATGAATCGGATCAAAAGCTCTATGATCAAGCGGAACGATTTGCTCAAACGCAATTCTTAGGTTTGTTCAAAAATGTAAAAGCCCTTCCGCCCTGGGTGTGGCGGAAAAAGAATTGAACAATTTAATTATTTAAGGATCGTAGAAAATATGAAAAAATTATTATCAATACTCTCTTTGTTTGTATTTCCTGTGGTAAGTTCTGGAGCCTGCGGAAATTTTTACGATACACCCTTAAAAACTCTCCAGGGTGAAGACTTTAACTTGTGTGAATACAAAGATAAGCCAATTATTTTTGTAAATACGGCAAGCAAGTGTGGATTTACCCCACAATTTGAAGATTTAGAAAAATTATATGCTAACAATAAAGATAAGCTCTTGATCGTAGGTTTCCCTTCAAATGACTTTAATCAAGAGCCTGGTTCAAATGAGGATATTCAGAAATTCTGCAAACTTACCTATGCTGTTGAGTTTCCTATGATGGAAAAATCCAGTGTGGTGGGCCCTAAAGCTAATCCGATTTATCAGAAACTGAATGAAGTGACGGGTAAGGCTCCGATGTGGAATTTTTATAAATTTGTTGTTATGCCAAACTTTGAAAAAGTCCATGTGTTCTCAAGCATAACTAATCCTGAATCAAAGGATATTAAAAAGATTCTAAAGCCTTACAACATTCATTAGTTTTTGTTGATGTGTTGAATAATGATTGCGGACAATTCTTCAACAGAGCGACTGGTTGAATCTGTAATAGGAACACCTAATTTTTGCATCAATTTTTCTGCTTTTTTAATTTCATCTTTACAATTGTCAATCGAAGCGTAATGACTATCTGGTCTGCGTTCACTTCTTAATGAGCTTAATCGATTAGCTTGTATGGTTAAACCAAAAATTTTATCGATATATCCTTCTAGAATAGGAGGTACTGTTCCTCGCTCAAAGTCCTCAGGAATTAAGGGGTAGTTGGCTGCTTTGATTCCAAATTGCATCGCTAGATAAATACTGGTGGGTGTTTTTCCACTTCGAGAAACACCAACTAATATAACGTGAGCCTGATTTAGTCCATTATGGGTCATACCATCATCGTGACCGAGCGCAAAGTTGATCGCCTCAATCCGATTACCATAATTTGCACCATTCATGCTATGGGCAACACCTGGACGCGTGAGAGGATCTTGCTGCAATTCTTTTCCTAAAGGAAATATAAAAGATTCAAACAGATCAATGTAATAAGCATCAACCTCTTTTAATTCACTTCTTAATTCATTATTCCCAATTGACATTATGACAACAGGACGCAAACCATTGATTAATTTTGCATTTACAATGCGCTTTTGAGCATCTTCAATTTTTTGATGTGAATCTGTAAAAGGGATTCGAATTTGTTCAAATTCAGTTTCTGGAAAATGTGCCAAAAGACCACCAAGAGATCCGGCGGTAATGCCTGTTCCATCAGAAATAAAAAAAGCACGACGTTTAAGATCGTTCGCCATTAAGTTGATATTTTTTTCCAGGTTGAAACTACTGTGTCTGGATTTAATGAGATTGAGGTAATTCCTTTTTCAACGAGCCATTGTGCAAAATCATCATGATCTGATGGACCTTGTCCACAAATGCCAATGTACTTATTTTTTTTCTTAGCGGAT
This sequence comes from Pseudomonadota bacterium, assembly GCA_027621535.1. GTDB lineage: Bacteria > Pseudomonadota > Gammaproteobacteria > Burkholderiales > Methylophilaceae > BACL14. The sequence continues at coordinate 9,870 of JAQCBB010000039.1, forward strand.
GATATTGCCTGCTCAATTAGTTTCATCACTGCGGGATCTCTTTCATCAAATCCGTCGGCTAAAATACCTGAATCACGATCAGTTCCCAGAGTGAGTTGAGTCAAATCATTTGAGCCAATCGAGAAACCATCAAACAGATCAAGAAAATCATCTGCAAGGATTGCATTGGATGGAACTTCGCACATCATAATCACTTTGAGGTCATTTACTCCTCTTTTTAATCCATGAGTTTCTAAAATGTTAATCACTGCTTTAGCTTCATCTAAGGTTCTTACAAATGGAATCATAATTTGAATATTGGTGAGGCCTATTTCATCACGGACTCTTTTAAGTGCTTTACATTCAAGAGCGAAACAGTCTTTAAATTCCTCGGAACGATAACGTGCCGCGCCTCTGAATCCAATCATGGGATTCTCTTCATTTGGTTCATAAATATTACCTGCAACCAATTTTTTGTATTCATTCGACTTAAAATCAGAGGTTCTTAAAATCACTGGATTGGGGTAAAAAGCAGATCCAATGGTAGCGATTCCTTCAGCTACTTTACTGATATAAAAATCCTCAGGATCTTTATAGCCCTTAGACTTATGATCAATAATATCTTTAATATCATTAGGCATGGCCTCATAATTAATAATTGCTTTTGGGTGAACTCCGATGATGTTGTTAATGACAAACTCAAGTCTTGCTAATCCAACACCATGATTAGGAATCTGAGCAAAGGTAAAAGCCATATCTGGATTACCCACATTCATCATGATTTTTACTGGGGGTTCGGGCAGCTCACCATCTTCTAGAATGTTTACATCAAAATCAAGCTGACCTTGATAAACAATTCCGGTTTCTCCCTCAGCACAGGATACCGTAACAATATCTCCATCATTTAATAATTCGGTGGCATTTACACTGCCAACAATAGCTGGAATACCCAACTCACGGGCAATAATCGCTGCATGGCAAGTTCGACCACCACGATTCGTGACTAATGCAGAGGCACGTTTCATAACTGGCTCCCAATTCGGGTCGGTCATGTCTGCGACTAAAATATCACCTGGTTGGACTGTATACATCTCATTTGGATCAGTAACCACTCGAACGGGACCTGCTCCAATTTTTTGGGTAACTGCTCTGCCAGCCACAATAGCTTTACTGGTTTCTTTTAATTTGTAAGTTTCGGTGACATTTTTCTTCTGAGATTTGACTGTTTCAGGCCGCGCTTGGAGAATATACAGTTTGTTGTCTAAACCATTTTTACCCCACTCAATATCCATAGGACAGCCGTAATGTTCCTCGATGGTAACTGCATATTTTGCTAACTCAAGAACTTCTTCATTAGTTAAACTGAATTGATCTGTATCCTGAGGGTTGACGTCAACCGTTTCGGTGCTTTTTCCAGCCTCATTGAAATTAGAGAAAATCATTTTAATTTTTTTTGAGCCTATTGTTTTTTTAACAATAGCCGGAAAGTTTTTT
>JAQCBB010000040.1 GCA_027621535.1 Pseudomonadota bacterium
TTAGCTGTTAATTTCATATATCTTGGTTTAGTGGCTTTTACTAAGTCATTTAAAATCTGGTTCGTAACAGCCTCATGGAAGCATCCCTCATCCCGAAATGACCATATGTATAATTTTAGACTTTTCAGTTCCACACAATGCTTATCAGGGATATAATCTAAGAAGAGAGTAGCAAAATCTGGTTGCCCAGTTTTTGGGCATAAACAAGTAAATTCCGGTATTTCCATATGGATGTGAAAATCACCTTTGGGATTTGGATTGCTAAAGGTTTCTAACTCTTTAGTTGGTTGCGCGGTTGGCTTACTTCCTAGTTTTGTAAGTTTCATGTTGTGCTGTTGCTCTTAAATTTTTTTGAAATTATACATTTTTTTGTAACTTATAGAATAATAGTGAGAAGTATTTGAAGTTAAGACAAATAAAGTTAGCAGGCTTTAAAACCTTTGTTGATCCAACTACCATTTCTCTTCCAGGTCAATTGGTGGGAATTGTGGGCCCAAATGGTTGTGGAAAATCGAATATCATTGAATCTGTAAAATGGGTTCTTGGTTCATCATCGGCAAAAGAACTCCGTGGCGAGTCTATGGAGTCAGTTATATTTAGTGGTACGGACACTCGTCCGGCTATCTCAAGAGCAAGCGTTGAGCTTTTATTTGATAATTCAGAAAACAAAGCTGCCAATGAATGGGCGAAGTATACTGAAATTGCTGTTAGAAGGGTCATTGAAAAAGATAAAGGATCAACTTATTCCATCAATGGGATCAATGTTCGTCGAAAAGATGTCGCTGATTTGTTTTATGGAACAGGTTTAGGAACAAGAGGGTATGCCATTATTGGTCAAAATACTATATCTCAACTTGTCGAAGCAAAACCTGAGGATTTGAAAAGCTTTCTTGAAGAAGCTGCTGGGATCAGTAAATACAAAGAACGAAGAAAAGAAACTGAATTTCGTTTACGCGACACACGAGATAATCTGCAAAGAATCAGGGATCTGGAAAAAGAAATTAATTCGGCAATTACTAAACTTGAAGCTCAAGCAGTAGCGGCAAAAAAATATAATAGCTTTAAAGAAGAGCTTAAATTATTACAAGCAAAATTAGCTTATCTAAAAAAAGAATCAGCAGGTCACGAGTGGCAAGAGTCACAAAAGTTGCTCAAACAAATTGAAATTCAAGTCGAGCAAAAAAAAGCAGAGCTCACCAAAGCTGAAATAAATGTAGAAAAAGCGCGCGAAGATTTTAGAACGGAGAGCGAATCAATCAATCCCATCCAAGCAAATTTTTATGAAGTCAGCTCTAAAGTCAGTTCTACTGAAAGTAAAATCGAATCGAATCACAATGAAGAGGAGAGGGTAAAAAATCAAATTAACCAGAGCGACCAGAGGATAAAACAAATTTCTGAAGAATCAATCAGACTGGGTGAGAGTATAGTTAGTTTGGAAAATGATCTTAAAGATTGCGAGTTGAGTCTATCTAATTACAGCTCCTTATTTAGCTCAAAACAAGAGGAATATAAAAAATCTGAAAATAAATATAAAGCTATTGCAGGTCAATTTTCAGAAAAATCTAATCAACTACAAACCGATAAAGAACAACTCAGGCTTGATCAAAATAATTTATCTTTTATCGAAACCAAGCTTAAAGATTTTGATAACAGACTTAATGCCCTATCAAATGATCGTCAAATCCAACAGACGACTATTAAAGACGCAGAGGATTATGGTAAAGATGATCTAGATCTCCTACATAAAAAAATTGAAGATCTGAGTTTAGCTATCGCTGATCAGAAAACAATTATTGAAGATTATGAAATAAGTGAAGATGATCTGAATGAACACAAACAGTCACTCCAAGCTCAGTTAAGTGATATTAGTGCTGAAATCAAATCATCAACCAATTTGATGGAAGCTCATTCTAATCAGAATCAAATCAGCAACTGGTTGCAACAAAATAATATTGACGCGAATACCAGTCTGTTAAATACATTAGATATTGATGACAAATGGACAAATGCCCTCGATGCTGTAATTGGATTAAAGTCAAATGCTTATTTTTCAGAGAATTCCGCTTTTGAAAAACCCTCTCAAGCTATAACTTTACTGAAAACATCTAAACATGCTTTTTTAAAAACTTCTTTAGGTGATCTTAATCCACTGACACATTTGATTAAAATTGATAATCTATATCAGGGCGCTGTTGACGACTTATTGCATGGCGTTTTTGTGATTGAAGACATGAGTCAACTTCAACGATACAGGGACCAACTTAATCTTGGACAAAGTCTAGTCGATGTTGACGGAAATATTTATGGAAAGCATTATCAGTATATTAATGGGGACAATCAAATTAAGTTTGATACTTTCGCCACTAAAGCAAAAATTGAAGATTTAATTGCTAATCAAAATAGTCTTAATAAAGATAGCGAAGGTTTGCAATCACAAATCAATTCATTAAGAACAAGTATAGAAAATTCCAAGGAACATTTAAGTGACTTGCTCGATCAGAGAGAGTTATCAGAAAAGCAAGCAAAAGAAATTGAGATCAAGTTTGCAAAACAAAGACATCAGCTTGATACTGCCAATGAAAGATTAAAGCAAATTAATCGGGATATTGAAACTATAAATCAAGAAAAACAGCTGATTGAAAATGACAGGCAACTAAAAATAAATAAAATTGCTAGTCTAGAAGCGACTATCTCAACGGATGAACAAAGCGTGCTCGAATTAGAAAATACAAAGTTAGAACTGGAAAAAATATTTTCTGAAGCTAAAACAATTTTTGATGAAGCTGAAAAACAAAAAAGAGAAATTGAGTATCAATTTGCTTTATCAAATAATAAGATTGCTGATACTCAAGCGAGAAAAGAGCTTTTAACGAATGAATATAATTCTTTATCGCAATCAACAAATGATTACAGTTTAGAGCGTTTCACCGAACTGAATGATTCATTAAATAATAAACTTAAAACACTCATCATTGAAAAAGACAATGCTGAAAAATTACTCAAGGCAAAACGTGATCAATTAGCCATAATTGAAAACAATTTACGTGAACTTGAGCAAATAAGACTCTCACTTGTTCAGGAAATAACACCATTATCTGATAAACAACAAAACCAAAAGCTCAATGAGCAGCAGAAGAGAATTGATTTTGATTATGCAATGAAGGAATATACTCAGTATCAAATTGATGAAGAAGAAGTTGCAAAAAATATTAATGAGGAAACGCTAACCTCTCTTAATGAAAAAATTGAAAAACTGAATCAAAAAATAGAACGTATTGGGCCGATTAACATGGCAGCAGTGGCCGAGCTTGACATCGAAAGAGAAAGAGTAAAATACATCAATATACAAGTTGACGATTTAACAGAGGCCAGTGCCACATTAGAATCGGCAATCGGAAAAATTGATCGGGAAACTCGAGAAAAATTAAAAGCTACTTTTAACGAGGTTAATCAAAATCTTAATGCTTATTTTAGAAAACTTTTTGGTGGCGGTCGAGCTGTTCTTGAGCTTCTTGGTAATGAAATTTTAGATACAGGTCTTCAAATTGTCGCCCAACCTCCAGGCAAGAAAAATACAACAATTCAATTACTCTCTGGAGGGGAAAAAGCCTTAACCGCAATTGCTCTCGTATTCGCATTATTTAGATTAAATCCGGCACCATTTTGTTTGCTAGATGAAGTTGATGCTCCTCTAGATGATTCGAATACTGAAAGATTCTGTGATTTGGTCAAGGAAATGTCCTCTAATACCCAGTTTTTGTATGTTACTCACAATAAAATTACTATGGAATTAGCTGAACAGCTTATAGGTGTGACCATGCAAGAATCTGGCGTCTCTAGAATTGTTGAAGTAGATCTAAATGATGTTCGTAAGGATCAAGAGTCCAAGGTAGGCCAACCATCATGAGTGATGTTCAGATTGCATTAGTAATTTTAGGTTTAATCATTATTTTTTTTATGATTATTTTTAATTGGATCCAATTAAAAAAAATAAGAGAAAAACAAAAAAAAACGGAAACAATGCAGCGCCAAAGAGACCCTTTATTTCAAAAAAACAATATGGAAGAGGATCAATTAGATAATTATATTGTTCACGAATCTTCATCATCTATTGTATCTATTGAATTTTTGAGAAAAAACTTACCGAGTGAAATAAATTTAAAATTTGAGTCTGTTGTGAGCCTGACATTAAAAGAACCTAAGCCAGCTAGAATATTAATTGAGCTTGGGGTAGCTGACTACCTTTCTAAACTCAGATTGGGACTATATTTAAGAAAAGATGATGACTTATGGGCAACTGGAGAAGCTCTCGATGATGAGTTTTTATTCGATCAAATTCTACTCACATTACCGTTAATTTCAAGAAAGCTTGAAGTAAATGAGGAAGTAAAAGATCATTTTTTAAGTTTTATTGAAACAATCAAGGAGAGGCTTAATGTCAATCAAATTTGGTTAGCAAACGAAGATATGGTTGACAGGGCAAACGAATTAAAAGATTTTAAATCCCTGGTGAATAAGACGATCCTGATCAAGGTCCAACCAAAAACGGATAGCTCATTTCATTTTGGTGCGTTTCAAGATTTTTTCAACAAAGCAAACATTAGAGTATTTAAAGACTTTCATTGGTATTTTGATCCAAAGGTTGATGGAGAAAAGATGTTTAAAATAATGAATTTGAGTAGACATCCATTAAGAATTGAAAGTGATGCATTTATACAGGGTATTATTTTTTCATTAGATATTCCGACTACAGAAAATACTCAAAATGCTTTCTCAGAAATGATAGAATTGATCAGTGAATTTTGTATCAAATTAAATGCTGTTATGATCGACGGAAGAAATAAAGAGATCAATTCTACATATATTCCCACCATTAAAAAATATGTTGATCAAATAGCCTATGAGATGAAAAATAAAAAAATACTTCCTGGAAGCGATCAAGCGATAAAATATTTTGGCTGACTAATTAATGCAAGATATTAAAGACAGATTAGAAAGTTTAAAAAAAATTATCCAAGAACACGATCATGCATACTATCTGCTGGATGATCCACTCATATCTGACCATGAGTATGACAGTCTTTTTAAAGAACTAAAAAAAATTGAATCTGAAAATCCCCATCTAATTACCCTCGATTCCCCAACTCAGAGGGTGGGGGGAAGACCTTTAGATGAGTTCAAACAAATCGCTCATAAAAAACCCATGTTGTCATTGGGAAATGCCTTTGGTAATGACGAACTAAATGCTTTTTATAAGCGAGTTACAGAAACTCTAGATATCACTGATATTCAATTTTCGGCTGAACTTAAATTTGATGGCTTAGCTATATCACTTTTCTATGAAAATGGATTTTTAAAATATGCAGCAACCCGTGGAGATGGATTAGTGGGTGAAGATGTTACTCACAATATTAAGACTATGAAGGTTATTCCACTTCGATTAAGATCAAATAACCCGCCCAAAATTCTAGAATTAAGGGGCGAGGTGCTGATGAATAAAGATGATTTTTTAAAACTCAACGAACATCAACAGAAGCAGAATTTAAAAGTTTTTGCTAACCCTAGAAATGCGGCAGCTGGAAGCCTTCGCCAGCTTGATCCAGCCGTTACTGCAAAAAGAAAGCTACAATTTTTTGCTTATGGATTAGGTGAAGTAGATACAAGTATTAATTTTAATTACCACTCTCAAATGATTGATTTTATTAAGGATCTTGGTATACCTGTTTCAAAATACTCTGAAATTGTACAAAACAATAAAGACATGGAAGCTTATTTCCAAAAGATTTTAGGTCAAAGGAATACACTTCCGTTTGATATTGATGGAATCGTGTTTAAGGTAAATTCGATAAAGAGTCAAAACAATCTTGGATTTGTTTCTAAAGCTCCACGATGGGCAATTGCATATAAATTTCCTGCGGAGGAAGCAGAAACAATTGTGAATGATATAACCGTTCAGGTTGGTAGAACTGGTGCCATTACCCCAGTTGCAAGACTTAAGCCTGTTTTTGTTTCAGGGGTCACGGTAACTAATGCTACTCTTCACAATGAAGATGAAATGAATAGAAAAGATATTAGAATTGGCGACAGCGTTATGGTTAGAAGAGCAGGGGATGTGGTTCCGGAAGTTGTAAGGGTTATCCTTGAAAAAAGACCAAATGATGCAATAAAATTCTCGATGCCAAAACAATGTCCAATTTGCGGATCAGATATAGAAAGAATTGATGGTGAAGCCGCTCAAAGGTGCACAGGACAATACAAATGTAATGCACAGATCAAACAAGGCATATCTCATTTTATTTCTAGAAAAGCTATGAACATTGATGGCTTAGGAGAAAAGATTGTTGATCAACTGTTTGAGCAAGGGATGTTAAAAAATATAGCTGATATTTATAAGTTAGATTTTGATGTTATTGAAAATATGGACCGCTTTGGTAAGAAATCCGTCGAGAATCTAAAGGAATCCATAGAAAAAAGTAAAAAAACAACACTTGGTAAATTTATTTATGCATTAGGCATAAGAAATGTGGGTGAAGCTACATCAAAGGAGTTAGCAGCTAATTTTAGAAGTCTTGATAATTTATTCAATGCCACAGTTGAAGATTATTTGATGGTTAATGACATTGGTCCAATTGTTGCAGAGTCTTTAGTACAGTATTTCCATAATGAAAATAACCAAAAAATAATCAAGAGTATTATTGCTAGCGGTATTACATGGCCAGCACTTAAGGAAATTAATGCAATTAATAGCAAACTTAATAATCAAACCTTTGTCGTAACCGGAACTTTAAATAGCTTCTCACGAGATGAAATAAAAGACCTTGTCGAAGCTAATGGAGGCAAAGTAAGCGGGAGTGTGTCAAAAAAAACAAGTTATGTAGTAGTTGGAGATAACCCGGGATCAAAGGCTGATAAAGCAAGCGAACTGGGCATTCCAATAATTACCGAAATAAATCTAATGGAGATGCTTAATGATTAAACAATTAACTTTAATAACATTTTTTAACTTATTGTTATTAAATAATGTTTTTGCGTACAATAATGAGAATAATTGTGAAAAAGAACTATCAAAAAATGATTATGTAAAAGCAAAACAAGAGGCCGAAAAATTAATTGATAATGATCCTTTTTCAGGAAATTTTTGCTTGGCGAAAGTTTTTTTTAATGAAAATAAAGTATCAGAATCAATATCATTATTTGAAAAATCAGAAAAACTAGCACAACATCCAGCAAATCAAATGCTATCAATCATATTCAAAGGTATAGCATATAAAGAAAATAGTGATTTAAAACAAGCACTTAGTGTATTTACAACGGGTTATGAGACAGCAAAACTTGGTAATTCAAAATTTGTACAATTTGAAAGACGGTTTTTAATTCAAATGGGTGATGTTAAGGAAAGACAGAAAGATAACGAAAAAGCGTACGAATACTTTGCAATGTCTCTGAAATCTTCCTCGAATGACGAAGAGCGTGCTGAATCTTATGATCGCCTTGCTAAATGTGCTGCAAATCAAGGATTCTATGATCGTGCACGTGAATATTCACTGAAAGGATCAATAATGTATCAAAAAAGTGGTTTTCTTGATGAATTTGCAGAACTTACGATCTTAAAAGGTGAATATGAAGTTTTGGATAATGATTATGAAAAAGGTATTAGAACTTTGAAGGACCTCGAGGAGCTTTGTATAGAAGCAGGCGGTGATTACTATCTTGCTAAAACATATTTGAAGCTTTATCAGCTATCTAAAGAGGATAAGGATCTATATTTAGCTAAAGCAAAAGAGGTAGCAACCAGAATTGGAGCTAATGATATTATTAACGATATAAATTCTATTTAACATAATATACATTATACGAAATATAGGATATGTTTAACTTTAGAAAGGTAGCGGTTTACTCCACCTTTCTTCTCATGTATAGGAATAAATAGCGTGTTTGCAAAGACTCCCGTTGCCATACTCTATGACGATATCTTTTTGGAACATAACACCGGTTCAGGACACCCAGAACGGCCTGAACGTTTATTTGATATTATTCAGACGCTAAAACAAAACCCTGACTATAAATACAATCTCGTATGGCCAAAGCTAAGAAAAGCCTCAAATAAAGAAATTGCCTTGGCTCATTCCAACGAATACATCAATTTAGTTGAAAATGAGATTAGGGCGCTGATTAATAACTCCCCTGCTTTTTTAAGTACCGGCGATACTGTTATTACCCCAAAAAGCTTAGAGGTCGCAAAAATGTCGGTTGGAGCTGGTTTAGTCGCTGCTGATGAAGTAATGAAAGGGAATGTCAAGGCAGCGTTTTCTTTTAACAGACCTCCAGGGCACCACGCGACCAAGGACCGAGGCATGGGTTTTTGTATATTCAATCACGCAGCCATAACGGCACGTTATTTACAACAAAAATACGGTATTCATAAGGTATTGATTATTGATTTTGATGTGCACCATGGCAATGGCACACAAGATATATTTTATGAAGATCCGTCTGTTTTTTATTTCAGCATTCATCAACACCCTCTCTATCCCGGTTCAGGTAGGCCATCTGAAATAGGATCTGGTGCTGGTGAGGGCACGACTTTAAACGTTGATCTTCCTGAAGGTGCTGGTGATGAGAGATTTATTCAAGGAATTAATACTTATTTAATTCCCAAAATGATGGATTTTAAACCCGAGTTTATCCTCGTATCTGCCGGATTTGATGCTCACCAAGGTGATTTATTGGGGAGATTGGCGTATACCTCAAGGGGCTATAAAGAGGTGGCCAAGATGATTAACAGCATGCAAAAACAATATCAGTCTAAGGGAATTATCTATATGCTTGAGGGTGGTTATGTGCCTGAAAATATTGAGGAAGCCAGTCGAGCAATCATAGAAGAATTATTTCTACTCTAAAACGCCAGCATATAATTAAAATATAACGTTCTGGCTTTAGTCGACGCAAACGGAAGTTCTTGGTAAAAAGCTGTTGCGCTGAGTCTTTGTGTTGGATCAATGTAATAATCGGCGCCAACAGACGCCACGGGTCTGGTTTTATCCAGCTTATTGGTAAAACTCTCAGAAGTTAAGCCAGAAACTCCGGAAACTTCTAGATTATCAGTTTTATGGCTGAGATCGTGTTCGAGGCCCACACTCCCCTTGGCAACCACCTTATCCGTGAGTTGTTTTTTTACTTTCAATCCCACTAAGGCAGTTTTTGAACGATCACGAATGCTATTGTATGTTAATGGGTAATCCACCCCCGTTTCAGTATACCCCTCTTGTTTTACCAAGGCGTACCTTAGCGCCATGTATGGGCGCAAAAGCAGGGATGATGTTGCGGCATAGTTATAGGAGAGTTCAGCGACATAGCTTTGGCTGTCAATGTCGGTCTTCCCGCTTCCCGCTTCTGAAGTTCCTGTCACTGACCTTTTAATACTTGCATCTTTACTTTGATAAGCGTTGGCTACTTTCACTTGCCAGCCGAGTTGATTTACATTCTGATTCCAAACCCCGATGAGACCCATTAATGGACCTTTATTCTCCACATCGATGTTGGAGGCCATATTGTAGTTCAGATTCTGGTCAATAAACCCAGCAATTCTAAAGTGATCATCAATCTTATACCCACCCGTAGCCACAAAACTGTTTGTTTGCATCGATGGGCTCTGCACATCGGTATAGCGATTACCAAAGGAAAAACACCCACCTTTGCTATCAAAGAAGTTACAGTCATAGGTGTTCATGTTTGCGAAGTTAGCACCCGCAGTCAGAGAGTTTAAGTTGCCTTGCAACTGACCTTTAATGGCCTGGATAGAGGTTTGCGTGTCAGCCGTTGATGGGCTTGATGGGCTTAGAGTTAAGTCCCAAGAGGTAGCTGCTGGATTAGTTAATGTCCAATTGTAAGTTTTACCTCCAATAGAGGATGTACCGGTTGTTGAAGAAAAGCTTGATGCGTAAGATATTCCACTAATTATTGAGGAATATGTTCCAGCTGAAACCGTTGAGGTCGAATGAATTCCAAAATTCATTACACCTGAGCTAAGTAAAAACTCAACCTTGCCATAATTAGATGTGGTGTTAATAATAATATTATAATTTGTTGGCAGTGCTCCGCTAAATGTTAATGTATCTGAAAGCAAGGCGCCCTGAGAGTTATTTAATGTAATAATTGTGCCCACATTGTAAATATCTGCATACCCACTTGTTTGTGATTCCAAGGTGCCGGTATTTGAAAGCGTTGTTATTGTTGCGCCTGCACGATTATCTATAGCTGCATATAATGACGAGATGGATCCAGCATTTGTCAGGTTTGAAATTACTGCATTTTCATTATAAATCCCAGAATTTGTTGTTGATTGAATTGTTCCAGAAGAAGTATTTTCAAGAGAAGAAAGAATTGAGCCATTTAAATTTTGTATTGCAGTATTAGCAGAGGCTGATATGGTTCCTGAATTTGTTAATTCTCCAATTGAACTTCCTCCGTCGTTGTAAATTGCCCCTGTGATACTGGTGATTGATCCTAAATTATTAAGTGTTGTTAATGCTCCTCCGTATTGATAAATTGCTGTACCTGCACCTGCTGATATTTGACCATAATTAACTACCGAGGATATGGTTGATAAATTGTTTTCTATGGTCAAATTGTATGCACTAATTCTTCCAGATAAGCTGTTAGTAAGAGATGATATTAAGGAGCTAGCGGAATTTTGAATCGCATAACTACTACTTGCATTAATAGTTCCAGAGTTGTTAAGAGTAGATATTGTTGAATTATTTAAGAAAATTGCACCATTCACCGTATCTATGGTTCCTGAGTTAACTATTTCAGAAATAGAAGCGTTATTGACCCATATTGCTTTTTCAACCAGGGCGGTTATGGTTCCATTATTTGTTACAGTCGCGTTTAAAGGCCACCCTATTTCTAAGACATAATCCGCATCAATTAAACTTACACCGGAGTTGATAGTAATATCGTAATTCTGAGTTGTTATTAATCCAAAGCCGTAACAATCACTGTTAATTGTTGTTGTTTGAGTTGTCTCAATCACACAGTCTCCGCCGTTGGCATAAGATTTACAGCTAAAGATAATAAAAAAATAAAATAAAAATTTTACATTCTTTTTAAAAAAAAAGATGTAAAAGTCCATAATTTATTTTATAGATAT
>JAQCBB010000041.1 GCA_027621535.1 Pseudomonadota bacterium
TAGATATATGAAAACTAATTTAATGCTATTCGCTTTAGAGTGAGCTTTAAACCCAGGTTAGGGCATCAAAAATCTACTCTACTGTGACTGATTTTGCTAAATTTCTTGGTTTATCTACATCTGTTTTTTTTGATATTGCAACATGGTAGGCTAATAATTGAACAGGAATAGCATGTACGATAGGTGACAAAATACCTACATGCCTATTAGTTCTGATAACGTGAATACCAGCTTCAGCATCAAATTGACTATCAGCATCTGCAATAACAAAAAGTTCGCCCCCTCTTGCTTTGACTTCTTGCATATTTGATTTTACTTTTTCTAATAATTTATCGTTTGGAGCAATCACAACAACTGGGAGATCTTTATCCACTAGGGCTAGAGGACCATGTTTTAATTCACCGGCCGGATATGCTTCCGCATGAATATAGGATATCTCTTTTAATTTAAGCGCTCCTTCAAGTGCAATAGGGTAATGTATTCCTCGACCTAAAAAAAGAGCATTAGATTTTCGACTAAATTTTTTTGCCCATGCTTTAATTTGTGGCTCTAAATTTAATGCTGTTTGAATATGTCCAGATAATTTTCTCAGTTCTTCTATATAAGCTAATTCATTTTTCTTTGTAATTTTTTTTCTTTGTTTTGCAAAAATTAATGATAAAACAAAGAGGCAAACTAATTGAGTTGTAAATGCTTTTGTTGATGCAACACCAATTTCAACTCCGGCTCGCGTATAAAAAACATAATCTGATTGTCTAACTATGGCACTCTCTTGAACATTACAAATAGTTAAAGAATTTTTGTTTCCGTTTTTTTTTGCTTGTTTCAATGCTTCTAATGTATCAAGCGTTTCACCTGATTGAGATATGGTAATAATGAGCTGTTTTTTTGGAGTTACGGCATCTCGATAACGATATTCGCTAGCAATTTCAACATTTACTGGAACTTTTGCTAAATGTTCAAACCAATATTTAGCAGTTAATCCAGCATAGTAACTTGTTCCAGCAGCTAAAATTAAAATGCTTTCATATTTTGAAGCATCAAATTTTAATCCACCAATTAACTTTGGATTAATAGATCCCTCGTCAATTATGGATTCAATGGTGTCTGCAATTGCAATAGGTTGTTCATATATTTCCTTTTGCATGTAATGATCATATGGGCCAAGCTCCATTTGGTTTTCCTTGACAGAGCTTTTATAAATTTTTCTATTAATTTGATTTAAATTGTCATCGAAAATTTTATAGCTATCTGAAGCAATTACAGCAATGTCTCCATCCTCAAGAAAAATAACATTATTTGTTACTGATATTAATGCCGATATATCCGATGCAATAAAATTTTGGTCTTCTGATACTCCTATAATTAAGGGGCACCCATTTCTTGCCACGATAATCTCATTAGAGTTTTTATTACTAACCGCTATGGCATAAGCGCCCTCAAGTTTTTTACAAGTTTTGTGCACAGCCTCTAAGAGGGATGGTTTATTTTTTCTAAAATAGTGAATTAAATGTGCAATCACTTCAGTATCAGTTTCTGATTTGAATATATAGTTTTTGTTCTTTAAAAAGTCGCATAGTTTTGCATGGTTTTCTATGATGCCATTGTGGACCACGACTATTTCATTATTTGAGATATGAGGATGTGCATTTTTTTCTAATACTCCCCCATGTGTTGCCCACCTTGTATGACCAATACCTGTTTTACCTTTTAGGTTTTTTTGTGATATTTTTTTATGAATGTTTGAGACTCTGCCAACTGACCTTATTCTTTGAATTCGGTTATGATTAATAATTGCAATTCCTGCTGAGTCATATCCTCTATACTCAAGCTTTTCCAATCCATTGATTAAGATTGGAACGATATTATTATTTTTTGATACTCCACCAACAATTCCACACATATTTATTTTTTCTTTGGTCTTTGCCAGTTACTGATACTTTTTTGACTTGCTCTAGATAGGGTTAACATGTTCTCCGGAGTATCTTCCACTATTGTTGAACCTGCTCCAATGGTAGCTCCTTTTTTAATAATGACTGGAGCAACCAATTGTGTACCTGATCCAATAAAAACGTCATCCTCTATAATAGTCTGATGTTTATTTACTCCATCATAATTACATGTAATAGTTCCGGCTCCAACATTTACTCTTTCTCCAACTTTTGAATCGCCTATATAAGATAAATGATTAATTTTTGTATCCTTACCCACTGTCGATTTTTTTAATTCTACAAAATTTCCAATATTAATATTATTTGATAAATGTGTTGCGGGTCTTATTCTGGAATAAGGGCCGATGCTACATCCTTGACCGATGATTGCCTGATCAATATGATTGAATGCTAGTAATTGATTATCCTCTCCAATGGTTGAGTCTTTAATAATATTGTAGGGTCCTATATGAGTACCTTTTTTTAAAATTACATCACCTTCAAAAATACAGCCTATATCAATAACCACACCTTCCTCACAGAGCAATGAACCACGAATATCAATTCTTGCTGGATCCATGATTTTTACCCCTTGGTCAATTAATAATTGTGCTTTTTCTTTCATATAAGATCTTTCTAGGTCAATTAATTCTTTAATTGAATTTACTCCTTGAATTGTATTCTCATTTTTGGAGACAACCTCCGTAATTTTTACATGATCATTTACAGCTAGTTCTATAATATCAGTTAAATAATATTCTTTTTGTGCATTATTATTATTCAGCTTTAATAACCATTGATTCAAAAAGTCTGTTTTTATACACATAATTCCCGTATTTATTTCATTGATGAGAAGCTGCGATTTATCGCAATCTTTTTCCTCAACAATTTTTATAATTTGTTTTGTTTTTTGATCACGAACTATTCTTCCAAAACCTTGTGGGATTTTTTTCAGATAAGTAACTAATCCCATTCCTGTTTTTGTTGTTGCTGTTAATAGTTCTTGTAAAATATTACAACAAACCAATGGGACATCACCGTATAAAATCATTGTGTATTCACTATCAAGTTTTGGTATCGCTTGTATAACGGCATGACCGGTTCCCAATTGTTGATCTTGAATTACAAAATGTAAATCATGTGATTTGAAATAGTTTTTTATTTCTTCTGCTTGATATCCGATTATTGGAATTATTTTTTTTGGTTTTAGGATCTGTGCTGTTTCAATCACTTTTTCTAGAAAAGGCTTTCCTAAAAAGTCATGCATGACTTTTGGTTTAGTTGACCTCATTCGAGTTCCTCTACCTGCAGCCAATATAACAATATCTAAATTCATAATATTAGGAAGTATAAACAAAAAAAGCAGCCTTAACGCTGCTTTTTTAAACCCAAAAGATTACTTTCTCTTTCTTAATCTTTGAATTGCTTGAACTTGAGCGACGGCTTCAGCTAATTCAGCTTGTGCTTTAGCATAATCGATATTACCCTTTTGATTACTTAATGCATCTTCAGCTTGTTTTTTTGCTTGATTCGCTTTGGCTTCATCAAGATCAGTCCCTCGAACTGCTGTATCTGACAAAACAGTAACGGAACCGGGTTGAACTTCTAAAATTCCACCTGAGACATACACAAGTTCTTCTTCATTTTTACCCGATAATTTTATTCGCACTGAGCCTGGTTTAAGGGTTGTAATCATAGGCGCGTGATTTGGATATATGCCAACTTCTCCCATTGATGAGGGCGCCACAACAAACTCAGCCTCCCCAGAAAAGATGGATTCTTCAGCGCTTACTACATCAACTAAGACTTTACTCATAAAATACCTTACTTAAATTATTATAATTTTTTAGCTCTTGCTACTGCTTCATCAATACTTCCAACCATGTAGAAAGCTTGCTCTGGAAGATCATCGTATTCTCCATCAACAATACCTTTGAAGCCTGCAATAGTTTCTTTTAATGAAACATATTTACCTGGAGATCCAGTAAATACTTCAGCAACATGGAATGGTTGAGACAAGAAACGTTGTATTTTTCTAGCACGATTTACGGCTAACTTATCTTCAGGCGATAACTCATCCATACCAAGAATTGCAATAATATCTCTTAATTCCTTATATTTTTGGAGTGTTGCTTGTACTTTTCGTGCAACTTGATAATGATCTTCACCAACAACTTGAGGATCAAGCTGTCTCGAAGTTGAATCTAATGGATCAACTGCTGGATAAATGCCTAATGAAGCAATATCTCGTGATAACACTACCGTTGAATCCAAATGTTGGAAAGTTGTCGCTGGAGATGGGTCAGTTAAATCGTCAGCTGGCACGTAAACGGCTTGAATTGAAGTAATTGATCCTGTTTTTGTTGATGTAATTCTTTCTTGTAACCGTCCCATTTCATCTGCAAGTGTTGGCTGATATCCAACAGCGGAGGGCATACGTCCTAAAAGTGCAGAAACTTCAGTACCAGCAAGTGTGTATCGATAAATATTATCAACAAAGAATAAAACATCACGTCCTTCATCACGGAACTTCTCAGCCATTGTAAGACCTGAAAGCGCAACTCTTAATCGGTTTCCTGGCGGCTCATTCATCTGACCAAAGACCATCGCAACCTTGGACTCTTTCATATCATCAAGTTTAATCACACCTGCATCTGACATCTCGTGATAAAAGTCATTTCCTTCACGGGTTCTTTCACCCACGCCTGCAAAAACAGATAGTCCTGAATGTTGCTTAGCAATGTTATTAATAAGCTCAAGCATATTCACAGTTTTTCCAACACCAGCACCGCCAAATAAACCCACTTTACCCCCTTTTGCAAAAGGGCAGATCAAATCAATAACTTTAATACCCGTTTCTAGTAGCTCAACAGAGGGTGATAATTCACTAAACTCAGGGGCTTTCTGATGAATGGATCTAAATTCTTTTGAGTCAATTTTTCCAAGTTCATCAATAGGTCGGCCTAATACATCCATTATTCGACCGAGCGTTCCTGCTCCAACTGGGACTTGAATTCCGGCTCCTGTAGCAGCAAACTGAGTACCTCTTGACAAACCATCTGTGGATCCCATTGCAATTGTACGAACAATACCATCTCCAAGCTGTTGCTGAACTTCAAGCGTTAGTCCCTCTTCAGCTGTCTTTGCATTTACGTCAGAACTGTCTATTTTTAGAGCATCAAATATTTTAGGCATTGCGTCTCTTGGAAACTCAACATCCACAACTGCTCCGATACACTGAACTACTTTTCCAATTTGTTTGGCACTCATTTTTTTTCCTTACTCATCTAAAAAATTTAAATTATGAAACCGCAGCAGCTCCGCCAACGATTTCCGATATTTCTTTTGTAATTGCTGCCTGGCGTGCTTTGTTATAAACCAAGGTTAGCTCATCAATAACATTTACTGCATTATCTGATGCTGCTTTCATTGCAACCATTCGAGCCGATTGCTCAGATGCCATATTTTCTGCTACAGAATGGTAAATTATTGATTCAATATATCTTTTCAACAATTCTTCTATAACGGCATCTACATTTGGCTCGTAAATATAATCCCATGGGCTTTCTGGAGCACCAATCTTTTCACCACTTAAAGGTAAAACTTGATCCATGATCGGCTCTTGTTTCATGGTATTTATAAATTTTGTGTAACAAATATATAACTGATCAATTTCTCCATTGATATATTCATCAAGCATAACTTTAATGCTGCCGATTAAATCGCTCACATGCGGAGTATCTCCTAATCCAGTGATATTTGATTTTACATCTGCACCGATTCGCCTCATGAAACTAAAGCCTTTTGTCCCAATAGCAGCTACATGAACTTTTTTACCCTCTTTTTCCCAATCTTTAATTTGATTTAAAGATGTTCGTAATACGTTTGTATTTAGTCCACCGCATAGCCCTTTATCAGAGGTCACAACGATTAATCCAACAGTTTTAATTTTTTCTCTTGAAATCAAGAAGGGATGTTTTGACTCTGATTGTGCAAACGAAAGATGCGCAGCAACATTTCTAATTTTCTCAGAGTAGGGTCTGGATGCAGCCATACGATCTTGAGCTTTTCTCATTTTAGAAGCAGCTACCATTTCCATCGCCTTAGTGATTTTTTTGGTGTTTTCTACGCTCTTAATTTTCGTTCGTATCTCTTTACTACCGGCCATAATTTTTCCAAATAATCTTAATATTTACTTGAAGATTTAAAATCTTCAATCGCTTTTACAAGGTCTTTTTCGTCTTTTTCAGAAAGCTCAAGACTTTTCTCAATACTTTCCATAACCTTCTTATGTTTTGAACCAACAAAACCATGAAGATCTGATTCACAATTTAGAATTTTATCAACGGGAACATCATCAAAATAACCATTATTTGCTGCATATAATGTTATCGCCATTTTTGAAACGCTCAATGGACTATACTGGGATTGTTTCATTAATTCAGTAAACATTTTTCCTCGATCAAGCTGTTTTCTGGTAGCTTCATCTAAGTCAGAAGCAAACTGAGCGAAAGCTGCTAGTTCACGATATTGTGCTAGAGCAAGTCGAACACCGCCACCTAATTTTTTAATAACTTTCGTTTGTGCAGCGCCACCTACTCGAGAGACAGAAATACCTGCGTTAATCGCGGGACGAATACCTGCGTTAAATAGATCAGATTCTAAGAAAATTTGTCCATCAGTAATAGAAATTACGTTTGTTGGAACAAAAGCCGAAACATCACCAGCTGCTGTTTCGATAACGGGAAGTGCAGTCAAAGATCCAGTCTTGCCTTTAACCTTGCCTTTTGTAAAATCCTCAACGTATTTTTCATTCACTCGGGCAGCTCTTTCAAGCAATCTTGAATGAATATAAAAAACATCTCCAGGATAAGCTTCACGCCCAGGTGGTCTTCTTAAAAGTAACGATATTTGTCGATAAGCAACTGCCTGCTTACTAAGATCATCATAAATAATCAATGCATCTTCGCCTCGATCTCTAAAGTATTCTCCCATTGTGCAACCTGAGTAAGGAGCAAGAAATTGTAAAGCTGCTGAATCAGAAGCAGATGCTACAACAACGATTGTATAATCCATTGCCCCTGTTTCTTCAAGTTTGCGTACAACGTTAGCAATTGTTGAAGCCTTTTGTCCTATGGCAACATATATACAGGTCATATCTTGACCTTTTTGATTAATAATAGCGTCAACAGCAACAGCCGTTTTGCCCGTTTGTCTGTCGCCGATAATTAGTTCACGCTGACCGCGTCCAATTGGAACCATAGAGTCAACTGATTTCAGTCCAGTTTGCACTGGCTGTGAAACAGATTTTCTAGCAATAACGCCCGGTGCAACTTTTTCTATTTTATCTGTAAGTTTTGATTTAATTGGACCCTTACTATCCAAAGGGTTTCCAAGAGCATCAACAACTCGTCCGATGAGCTCTGGTCCAACAGGAACTTCTAGAATTTTACCTGTGCATTTACAGGTATCGCCTTCAGAAATATGTTCATAATCACCTAAAACAACAGCACCTACTGAGTCTCTTTCCAGGTTAAGAGCCATGCCGAAAGTATTGCCAGGAAATTCAATCATTTCCCCAGACATTACATTTGAAAGACCATGAATTCTCACAATACCATCAGTTACTGAAACAACTGTACCTTGTGTTCTCGCTTCTGATGAAGGTTTGAAATCTTTGATCCGACTTTTTATCAGTTCACTAATTTCTGAAGTTGATAATTGCATTATTTTCTCCTGGGTAAATTACGCTTTCATCGAGAAAGCTAAACTTTGTAACTGTCCTTTAACTGAAGCATCAATAACTGTATCGCCAACAGTGACTACACTTCCTCCTAAAATTGACTCATCAATTTCTATTGATGCTTCAATTTTTTTATTCAATTTTTTTTCCAAATTTTTAACTATCTCATCTATTTCATTTTTTGTTATTTTTGTTGCAACAATAATTTTTGCAGAAACAGAATTTTCCTCATTTGCCTTTAAAGACTCAAATGCATTGCTGATGAAGGGAAGAACCAGCAAGCGTTTATTTTCTATTAAAAGCTTTATCAAATTTTCACATTCATTTGATATCTTTTTTTGACAAATATTAAACAACAATTTCTCTTTATCAGATTCGAGTATTTTTGAATCCTGAATTACAGACTTTATTGAATCATTTTCAACAATGCCTGATAACAAACTGAGCATTTCTGACCAATCATTTAACTTCTTTTGGTCTTTTGCTATATCAAAAATAGCTTGTGCATAAGGTCTTGCGATTGTTGAAATTTCAGCCATCTTCTTAAAGATCCTTTGAAAGTTTATTTAACATTGCACTGTGAGTCTTAGCATCTATTTCTTTTTCAAGAATTTTCTGTGCGCCTTCTATTGCAAGTGAAGCAACTTGGGCTCTAAGATTTTCTTTAGCTTTATTAACTTCTTGTTGGATCTCAGATTTCGCATTAGCAATAATACGATCTGCATCGATTTTTGCATTTTGTTTAGCTTCTTCAATTATTTCGCTTGCTCTTTTTTCTGCTTGAGAAACAATTTCAGAGGACTTCTCTTTTGCGCCGTCTAAAACCTCTGTTGTTTTTTTCTCCGCCATCTCCAAAGAAGCTTTTCCTTCTCTGGCTGCTGCCAAACCGTCAGCAATTTCTTTCTGTCTATTTTCAATTGCATTAAGCAATGGTGGCCAAACAAACTTGACAGTGAACCATATTAAAATTGCAAAGGTTAAAGCTTGAGCAATTAAAGTAAACTGGATATTCATTTAATCTCCAAATTTATGATGTCTAAATTAAACGCCTGGTGTAACACCCATTGTTAAAGGATTTGCAAAAGCAAACATCATCACAATACCAACAGCAATAATGAAAGATGCATCAATCAAACCTAAAAGTAAGAATACTTTTGTTTGTAATTGTGAAATCATTTCAGGCTGTCTTGCTGCGCCATCTAAAAAACTTGCACACATAATACCGATACCGATACAAGCACCAAGCGCTCCTAAACCAACCATAAGGCCAAGGCCAATTGCTGTGTATGATTGAACTGTTGCTAAAAATTGTAAAGCTTCCATTTAAATTCCCTTCAAATAAAATTAGTGGCCTTCGTGAGCCATGGATAAATAAACTACGGTTAACATCATAAATACATAAGCTTGAAGTGTTACGATCAGAATATGAAAAATTGCCCATCCTGCTCCTAACAAAACACTCGCTGCAGTACCCACAATGCCAGAAAAACCTGCAAGCATAGCAATCAATAGAAAGATTACTTCACCCGCATACATGTTCCCAAAAAGCCGCAATGAATGTGACAACGGTTTTGAGACATATTCGATTAAATTAAATATAAAGTTAGCAGGCCAGACAAATGGATTTGATCCAAAGGGTGCACAAAAAAGTTCATGAAGCCATCCCCCAAGTCCTTTTACTTTTATTCCAAAAAAGATCATTAAAAACCACACGCCAAGCGCAAGAGCAAATGTAGTATTAACATCAGCTGTTGGAACATTTCTCCACTCGTGCACACCAAACCAACCTAAAATGGTTGCCATAATATCAATTGGCAAAAAATCCATGGAATTCATCATAAAGACCCATAAAAAAACAGTCATTGCTGCAGGCGCAACAAAAGCATGACGATCACCATGAAATGTAGCTTTTACTTGATCATCTATAAATGAAAAAATTAATTCAACAAAAGCTTGCGTTTTGGATGGGACACCAGAAGTTGCTTTTCGAGCAAACCACCAAATAAATCCAATTGTAAGCAATCCAAGAATAAGAGAAACAACTACAGAATCTAAATTTACAGTCCAAAAAGGGGTATCGCCAAGCTTAAACTCATTAAAAGCTAAATGATGACCTATGTATTCATTAGGTGAATTATAGGAATCTGCCATAAACAATTCTCAATTTAATTTATCTAATTTAGATATCGCCAACCCTGACATCAATGCTGAAATAGCTAATCCAAGAACTAAGCCAAACGGTTGTATATCTGTATAAAATTTAAAACCCAACCACAGTACTACAATTATAAATATAAGTTTAACAAGCTCAGCTTTTATAATATTTACTATGACTGATGATGCGGGTTGACCCTTTATATTTATCTTTGCAATGGGAAAGGATAAAACAAATCCACCTAAGACAGCACCGAAACCAATTAATAATGATAATCCCAGAGCTAAGGAATAAGTATAAGCCAAAAAAATAAATAATACTGATGCGACAATTAGTTGACGCAAAAACATTTTTTTTGATTGTTTTGGCAACCTTCCAAGTTTTTCAGTGATTAAATCAAAATCTTTCATTTCACTGAAAACGTTCCTTACAAAACATTGAATTTTGAATGGAAATTAAAGACAAGTCAAGGCTTAATCATGCTTTAAGTTTTAGGTTCTTTAATAAGACATCAAGCTCATCTAAATTGCGATATTTTATTTTAATTTGCCCAGAGTTATTGGGCTTATGATCTATGCTAACTATGTAACCTAATTGTTCTGATAATTCTTTTTCCAAATTTTTAAGGTCATTGGTAGATTCTATCTTTCCTATTGGTTTTTTAGACTTTTTAACATTTAAGTTTTCATTTATTAAACTTTCAACTTTTCTGACAGATAAATTTTCTTGAATAATTTTTTGACAGATCATATTTTGTTGATCTGGAGGCAATGATAATAATGCTCGAGCATGCCCCATATCAATATTTCCAGCATTTAATTTTTCTTTAACAAAATCACTTAATAAAAGAAGCCTTAACAAATTCGTTACTGAAGATCTTGATTTGCCAACTGCATCTGCGGCTGCTTCGTGAGTCATTCCAAATTCATAAATCATTTTTTGAATGCCCTCTGCCTCTTCTATTGCTGTTAGATCCTCTCGCTGCATATTTTCAATCAGTGAAATAATGGAAGCGGATCTGTCATTAATGTTTCTAACAATAGCTGGAATGGCATCGAGTTTTGCTAATTGTGCGGCTCGCCAACGCCTT
>JAQCBB010000042.1 GCA_027621535.1 Pseudomonadota bacterium
CCCGCGTTAGGGAGTTCACCCTAAACACGCTTTCCAGGCGTGCGACTTAAACCACTCATCCACCCTTCCAAAGTTTGCATATTATACATATATAGTTCATTGCGTTGTTGACTTGATTTAAAACCCAAATGGCTTTAATGTAATGTTTCGATGATGCTTTAATAGAAGCTTTTAGTTCATAGCTCATTTATTTTTAAGAGGAAAGAAAAATGGCGTTTGATACACTGAAGAACCTTGGAATTGATAGTCCATTCAAGGAAAAATATGATAATTTTATTGGTGGTAAATGGGTGAAACCCGTTGAAGGTAAGTATTTTGAAAACATCACTCCGTTGACTGGTAAGCCTTTTTGTGAGGTTGCGAGATCTTCCGAGGCAGATATCAACTTAGCCCTAGATGCTGCGCATGCAGCTAAAGACGCTTGGGGTAAAACCAGTCCAACCGAAAGAGCAAATATTCTTAATAAAATCGCTGACCGTATGGAGCAAAATCTTGAAAAGATTGCTCTGGCAGAAACAATTGATAACGGAAAACCTATTCGTGAAACGATGGCTGCCGACATCCCTTTGGCAATTGATCACTTTAGATACTTCGCAGGAGCTATTCGTGCCCAAGAAGGCTCAGTTTGTGAAATTGATCATGACACCGTAGCCTACCATTTTCATGAGCCACTTGGGGTAGTTGGTCAGATCATTCCTTGGAATTTCCCGATTTTAATGGCGGCATGGAAACTTGCCCCGGCAATTGGTGCGGGAAACTGCGTGGTGATGAAACCTGCAGAACAGACTCCAGTATCCATTTTGATTGTAGCTGAAATTATTGGTGACCTTCTTCCTCCTGGGGTGCTTAACCTTGTAAATGGGTTTGGTCTTGAAGCGGGTAAGCCTCTAGCTAGTTCAAGCAGAATTGCTAAGATTGCTTTTACCGGTGAAACCACTACTGGTCGATTGATTATGCAATATGCATCGCAAAATATTATTCCAGTAACTCTTGAGCTTGGTGGTAAATCTCCAAATATTTTCTTTGAAGATGTGATGGAGAAAGATGACGCTTATTTCGACAAAGCTTTAGAAGGATTCACGATGTTTGCTTTAAATCAAGGTGAGGTATGTACTTGCCCTTCTCGCGCATTGATTCAAGAGTCGATTTACGACGCCTTTATTGAGCGTGCTATTGAAAGAACTAAAGCGATTAAAAGTGGATCGCCACTGGATGCAGCAACCATGATTGGTGCACAAGCGTCTAGTGAACAACAAGAAAAAATTATGTCTTACATTAAACTTGGACAAGAAGAAGGTGCTGAACTATTAACAGGCGGCAATCAACGCTCACTGGATGGTGAACTCTCAGGGGGTTACTACATTGAACCAACAATCCTTAAAGGCCATAACAAGATGAGGATCTTCCAAGAGGAAATTTTTGGCCCTGTCGTCTCGGTCACCACTTTTAAAGACGAAGCTGAAGCACTGGCAATTGCTAATGATACTCTGTATGGATTAGGTTCTGGAGTATGGACGCGTAACGGTAACACCGCTCATCGAATGGGTCGAGGCATTCAAGCTGGACGGGTTTGGACAAATTGCTACCATGCCTACCCTGCCCATGCTGCTTTTGGTGGGTATAAACAATCTGGGATTGGTCGTGAAACACACAAGATGATGCTTGATCACTACCAACAAACTAAGAATTTATTGGTCAGTTACAGCGAAAATAAATTAGGTTTCTTTTAGCCTGCGAAATTAGTATAAAATAAAGGCTGCAATTTAACGCAGCCTTTTTTTATGATTACACGAATTACATCCACTGATAAAGCCAACCAGCTTATAGATGAGTTGGTAAAGATTCATGGGCCCTTAATGTTTCATCAATCTGGTGGATGTTGTGATGGCAGCGCACCGATGTGCTTTCCCCAGGGTGAGTTCTTTTTAGGAAACAGTGATGTCTGCTTAGGAGAGGTTCATGGTGTTCCTTTTTATATGAGCTTTGCTCAATTTGAATATTGGGAACATACCCACCTCACTTTGGATGCAATACCTGGTAGTGGAGGTCAATTTTCATTGGAACGACCAACCGGTTTACGTTTTTTTATTCGATCACGCCTCTATTCAGATAAGGAATGGAAATATCTCTCTCAACACCCGGTAAAAAGATGTGGCTAGCTGAGCATAGCAAACCATCTTCATGTAGAATATGAATTGGCGGGTCACCTCGCATTGTAAGTTAGCCAACCTGGTCAGGTGCGGAAGCAAGCAGCCACAACTAATGAAGCAAGTGCCGAGATTATGGCTCGCCTTAACTTTTAAACATTATGAAAAATCAAGCATTAGCAAGAAAATGGCGGCCTAAAAATTTTGACTCCATAGTGGGTCAAGAATTTACTATTCAGACAATTAAAAACTCAATTCAAAATGAACGCATTCATCATGCCTACTTGTTTTCTGGAACTCGTGGAGTTGGAAAGACAACAATTGCTCGAATCTTTGCTAAATGTTTGAATTGTCAAAGTGGAGTCACCGACACACCCTGCTGCCAATGTTCCTCATGCCTTGAAATTGATCAATCAAAAGCCATCGACGTGATTGAGCTAGATGCAGCATCTAACACCCAAGTTGAGAATATGCGTGAGTTAATGGAAAATGCGAATTATCAACCGACCTCGTCACAATACAAAGTTTTTATCATCGATGAAGTACACATGCTTTCAAAAAGCTCATTTAATGCGATGTTAAAAACACTTGAGGAACCTCCGGCGCATGTTGTTTTTATCCTGGCGACCACCGATCCTGAAAAAATACCAGTCACCGTGGTTTCTCGATGCTTACATTTTAATTTGATGCAAATGACTAATGAAGAACTTATTGGTCAATTAAAAAAAATATTTGATGAAGAAAAAATTAACTACGATGAGCCAGCAATTGAGATGATTGCTCAATTTGCTGAAGGAAGTATGCGAGACGCATTATCTTTAGCAGATCGAGTCATTAACTCCACCAATGGTGAAGTGGTGAGTGAAAAGCTTCAGGCAATCCTAGGGGTTATATCTAAAGATACTGCCACAGATTTAATTGCAGCCATTGTTACCAACAAAAAGGAAGTTATACAATCTATATTATCGACGATTAAGACAGCAAACTTATCCTATGAAAATATTTTAAAAACCTTGTCAGAAAGATTTTACGATATCTCTGTCGCACAAACTTTTAGTGAAAATCTCAATCATAAAAAATCCATGGCAGATTTGATTGACCCCAAACTACTTCAAACACTCTATCAAATTACCATTCACGGGTTAAAAGATCTTCCATTAGCCCCTAATCCTTATGTTGGATTTGTCATGACAGTGATCCGCTTAATGAACTTTATGCCAAATAATAATCCGAACAATGCATCTTTAGAGATGCTAAAAGAGACTCAACCTAAGCCACTGGAAAAGACTACAAAAACTAATTTATCTGAAGAACCTGAAAAAAAAAATTCAACATCTGAAGATAAATACATAAAAATCAGAACAAATAATTGGCGTCAAATTGTCGAGCAACTTAATCATGGTATGGCAAAGACACTTGCTCAGAATTGTAAAATTAATTCATTGAATGATCAGCAACTCAACCTCGCGGTGGACGACAAATTTAAACACCTGAATAACGAGAAATATATTAGCATCCTTGAGTCGTCGCTTCTGGAATTGACTGGGGAAAGAATTCGAGTTTATATTCAAGAGGCTGAGACCACACTAACTCCAGCTCATGAAAAAAGTCTTGAACACACTGAAGCGTTAAAACATGCAACAAATTCAATTAAATCCGATCAAAGTTTAGAGAAAATATTAAATGAGTTTGACGGTCAAATTATTGAAGAAACCATCAGACCAATCAATCACTAAGAGGAGACGTTATTATGGTAAAAGGCAGCATGGGAAATCTAATGAAGCAAGCACAAATGATGCAAGCTAATCTTCAAAAAGCTCAGAATGAACTGGGAAATACCGAAGTGGAAGGCTCTGCAAGTAATGGGCAAGTAAAGATTATTATGACCTGTAAAAATGAAGTCAAAAAAGTTTTTATTGATGATTCTTTATTGCAAGACAAAGAGTTATTAGAGGACTTAATATTGGTCGCCTTAAAAGACACACAAGCAAAAATTGAAGCGACAACCAGTCAAAAAATGTCTGGGCTTGTTCCACCTGGCATGAACCTTCCTTTTTAAGGCAAGAACATCATGTCTAAAGTACTCGATGAGTTAATAGATAGCATCAAATGCTTACCTGGTGTAGGTCCTAAATCTGCGACTAGGATGGCTTATTTCTTACTCCAGCGTGACCCAAAAGGTGCGAGGAGGTTAGCAAACTCAATAATCAATAGTTTTGAGTTGCTTGGTAAATGTACAGCATGTAATAATTTTTCAGAATCTCTAACCTGTGATTTGTGTCTTGATCAAAAGCGTAACAAAAAAATCTTATGTATTATTGAAATGCCAACCGACCTTCTGATGTTTGAACAAACTCATTCATTTGACGGCATGTACTACATTTTAATGGGCAGATTATCTCCTCTTGATGGAATTGGTCCAAAAGACTTAAATATGGGCAGTTTATATGATCGGTGTAGGGATGAACAAATTGAAGAGATTATCATCGCAACAAACTTTACTAAAGAAGGTGATGCGACCGCAAATTACATCACTGAACTACTTAAAGATCTAGGAAAGAAATTGAGCCGCATTGCTAGAGGGATGCCTTCTGGGTCTGAAATCGAGTACACCGATTCAGGCACTCTGGCTCAAGCTATATCAGAGCGAAAAACTATCAATCAAAAGTTTTAAATCTGTTGATGAATTAATCACGTAATCATAACCCCAAACCTCTACGTTTTCTTTAGTATCAATGTATCCATAAGCAGCTAATACTGAACCAACATTGGTTTTATTCGCAGCAATAATGTCACGTTCCCCGTCTCCAATATATAAGACTTCTGCGGGATTTAAATTTTCTCGCATGAGAGCACTGATCAACATATCGTTATCTGGTTTAGGCTTAAAACCATCATCAGGGCTGATCACAAATTTGAACAAATGTTGTATATCAAGCCGTTCGATAATTTTATGAGTAAATATTTTTGGTTTATTCGTGACTATGCCTAAGATAATATTTTGTTGATGCAAATCTTTAAGCAAAAATTCTAAATCACTAAAAAGACTCACATTGTCAGCACAAACAGTGAGGTAAAACTCAATAAATTCATTGACTAAGTCTTGCGAATCTATTTCTTCTTTGGAAAAACGTTTCAGCAAAAAAGCTAAGGTTCCATCCGAAGAGCAAGCTAATCCCTCGTGATAAGTAATTTCAAGTTGATTGTGTTTTTTAAAAACATAATTAGCTGAAGCAATTAAATCAGGGGCTGTATCCACTAAGGTTCCATCAAAATCAAAGATGATTGCTTTAATCATCGTTATGCTGAAGTTCCATAAGGTAATTTACTGAAACATCCTTACCTAATGAGTACGTTTTTAAGAACGGGTTGTAGCTCATACCTTTTATATCGGTTATTTTTAGGCCATACCTTGTGGACCAAGTTTTGATTTCATCTGGCCTGATAAATTTATCGTATTGGTGAGTCCCTTTTGGTAACATTTTTAAAACATATTCCGCCCCAATAATAGCAAACAAAAAAGCCTTTGGATTGCGATTAATCGTTGATAGATACAGCCTTCCATTTTTCTTTAATAACTTTGAGCAAGCTTCAATAATTGAAGCAGGATTAGGCACATGCTCTACCATTTCAAGGCAAGTGATTACATCAAACTTTATCTTTGTTTTTTTTATAAAGTCTTCTATATTCAATAATTTATAGTCAATACTTAAATTATTTTCTTTAGAATGGAGCTGCGCTATTTTAATTGCAATGTCACTTTGATCAAGACCAGTGACCTTTGCACCTAACTGTGCCATCGATTCGCTCAATATCCCGCCTCCACAACCCACATCTAAGACTTTTTTATCCATCAAAGGACAGTTTTGATTAATAAAATTAAGACGCAAGGGGTTGATGTCATGTAAGGGTTTAAACTCTGAAGTTGGATCCCACCACTTATGAGCAATCTGATTAAATTTTTCAACCTCAGACGGGTCGACGTTTACTGTATTTTGTTTTTCCATAATTTTACTTTTTCAATCACACTCTCTGCATCCGCAATATTGACCAGCTGTTTATTTTTAAACTTTAATTCTCCATCTACCCAAACATGTTGTACATTATCTCGACTTCCCGAATAAATCAAACTGGATAACGGGTCGTAAACTGGCTGAGTAAAAATATTCGATAAATCAAATGCCACTAAATCAGCCTTTTTACCCAATTCTATTGATCCTATCTCGTCATCAAGGTCGAGTGATTCTGCGGCATTTATAGTCACCATATCCATCAAATCTTGTGATTTTAAAAACTCATGCTCTTTTCCATCATTGCGTTGCAATAAAGAAAATAATTTCAAATCATCTAATACACTCAGTTTATTATTGCTTGCCGACCCATCAGTCCCTAAGGTTACTAATTTCCCCCGTTTTATCATTGAGTTAACCGGCGGAATACCGCTAGCGAGTTTTAAATTAGATGATGGACATGAAATAATATTTATCTGGTTACTTTCAATAAGCCGAAGGTCAGATTCATTAAGGTGCACACAGTGCACGCCCATAAAATCAGGTCCTAAAATACCTAGTTTGTGAAGACGGTCTATTGGCCTGATGCCGAATTTTTTTAAACTTTCATCAATTTCCCATTGTGTCTCATGAAGATGACAATGAATATTTAACCCAAGCTGATCGGCATATGTTCGTATTTTTTTAAAAGACTCATCAGAAACGGTATAAGGAGCATGCGGAGCCAAAGATGTGGAAATTAAAGACTCATCTCTAAAGTGATCCCTAAATGCGAACCCCTTATCAAAATAGTCACTAAAATCATTAGCGTAGTTAGTCTTAAAATCAATAAATATTAAACCGATATTTGCTCTTAAGCCAAATTTAATAGCTGCTTTTGCAGTTGCCTCTGGATAAAAATACATATCATTAAAGGTAGTTACTCCCGAGCTTATCATCTCCAAACAAGCTAATTGGGAAGCTTCATATACCAAATCATGACTTAAATATTTAGCTTCATTGGGCCAAATGGATTGCTCTAGCCAATCACTTAATTTTTGATCATCAGCAATACCTTTCAGAAATGTCATTGCCGAATGGGTATGCATATTAATCAACCCTGGGGTCAGAATTGATTCTCCTAGGTCGATAATATCTGATTGACTGCTTGAATCAGAAGGGATGATTTTCTCAATCAGGCGATTTTTTATAAAGACAGTGTGATTTTGAAGCAATTCTTGATGTTTATTGGCGGTATAGATCCAGCGGGCTTTTATTCCAAAATAAGTGTGATTTGAACTATCCTCAAGCATCAACTCAACTCAAAAGGATGTTTGATTAAAA
Source organism: Pseudomonadota bacterium (assembly GCA_027621535.1). Taxonomy (GTDB): domain Bacteria; phylum Pseudomonadota; class Gammaproteobacteria; order Burkholderiales; family Methylophilaceae; genus BACL14. The sequence continues at coordinate 7,481 of JAQCBB010000042.1, forward strand.
TAGTTTCATCCCTTTCAGGTCCTGTCGACACGATGTGAATTGGAATGCCAGTGATTGCTTCTATTTTTTTTAAATAATCTTGCGCATTAGCCGGTAAATCTTCCCATTGCTTAACCCCAAAGGTGGAATCTCGCCATCCCGGCATCGAAATAAATTGCGGCTTACACTGTGCAACTTCATCAGCACTTAGGGGCAGAGTATCAATCAGGGCTCCATTAAATTTATAATGAGTACATATTTGTATTTCATCTAAACCATCCAACACATCAAGCTTGGTAATACACAGTCCGGATAAACCATTAACCATCGCTGAACGTTTTAAAGCCACAGCATCAAACCAACCACATCTTCTTTTTCGTTTAGTGACCGTGCCATATTCCCGGCCCACTTCTGACATCTGAAAACCAGGGGTTCCAGGCTCTTCAATATCTAACTCACTGGGAAAAGGTCCTCCCCCAACTCTTGTGGTATAAGCCTTGGTTATACCCAAAATATAATCTAGTTTATTCGGACCAATTCCAGAGCCCGCAGAGGCTTGTCCTGCAACACAATTTGACGATGTCACAAATGGATAGGTACCGTGATCTATATCCAGCAAAGCCCCTTGAGCCCCTTCAAATAAAATATTCTTATTCTCTTGGTTAAGGTCATGAATTTTTTTAGAAATATCAACAACCATCGGCCTGATTGAATCTGCAACCAAAGAAAGTTCATTAAAAACCTCATCAAAACTCACTTCAGGTGCATTCAGCTGATGCTTCAAAATAAAATTATGATGATCAAGTAAATCCGACAGCTTCGCTTTTAATATCTCTAAATTAAATAAATCGTAGACACGAATAGATCTGCGTGCCACCTTATCTTCATAAGCAGGTCCAATCCCTTTTCCAGTAGTGCCAATCTTTTTAGCTGCTGATCTAGCTGCCTCACGAGCCTGATCAATCATGACATGAGATTTAATGATTAATGGGCACCCTGGACTAACAAATAAACGATCGCGAACATTAAGACCATCAGCCTCAAGAATATCAATTTCTTTCAATAGGTGACTAACATCCAGCACTACCCCATTACCAATTAAGCAAGCAACTCCAGAACGAACAATACCGGAAGGAATTAAATTCAACTTATATTCTTTTTGCTTTCCATTGGTTTTAATGACAAGCGTATGACCTGCATTGTGACCCCCCTGAAAGCGAACAACTGCAGAAGCGTGATCGGTCAACCAATCAACTATCTTACCTTTCCCCTCATCACCCCACTGAGTTCCAATTACTACGATATTTTTATTCATAAATTACCCAATAAATAAGAGTCTTCTCAAGTCAAAAGTAAAGCCAACAGCTGGTCTCTTTTTACCGAAGTTTGAAGTAAGATTTTCAAAACGTCCCCCTTTAGCGAGAGGTGAGGTGTATTTTGGTGAATAAGCAGAGAAGATTAAACCTGAATGATATTCATAACAATCGACGTCAGAGACATCGATAATATAATTTGTGCCGCTCGGTAATGATTTAACAATATTGTTAATATTTTTTATTCTATTAGTGACTTTAAAGTTTTCTTTAAAAAGCTCCGCAAGTTCTTTTAACGCATTTTTATCGCCGTATATAGTCAGATACTTTTTGATTTTATCAATTTTTACTTTTGTAAGATTTTGTTGAAAGGTTTCAATAATAGAAACGGTGTCTTTTTTGGCAAACAAGGCCCTCAGTTGGGGTGAATCTAAATCTGAAAGCCCTAAGCTGTTTAGGAATTCTGTATAAATTGAAATATCAGTAAATGATAGTAAAATATCATTTAATTTCAATAATTTAAATGATTTTATTAATGTATTTACTACATCAATATCTGCTTCAATTTTTTCATTTCCATAGATCTCAACACCTACTTGAAGCTCTTCTCTTGATTGATTAAAAAGATTTGTGTTTGTTTTCAGGACTGAGCTACAATAACAATATCTTCGGATATCAGTAGCTGAAGTAGATAGGTAATTATCGATTCTAGCGGTCTGAATGGTTAAGTCTGGAGTAATACCAATGATCTTGCCTGTAAGAGGGTCGAGTATCTTAAACATATCACTGTCAACAGACTCTCCAGTAAAAGAAACATTGTTGGCAAATTCAATCATTGATGGATTGATCAACTCAAACTTATTTTTTAAAAAATAATCTATGAGAGTGCGTCTTGATTTTTCAAGCTCTAAGGCGCGTTTTGGATAAAGATCCTCAACCTTGTCAGGTATAGACCAGTTATTAATCATAAGCTTTGTATTCCGTAATATAAAACAAAGAGTCCCATCACTAAAATCGCCAAACCATAAGTTCTTAATTGCCCTGGATTGTAATTAGAAATGTTACGTATGAGATTTTGCCATAAATTAGGGAATAATAGGGGTAAAATACCCTCTAATATCAAAACTAGCCCTAAAGAGATAATGATTAAGGGTTTCAGCAAAATAAAAATTTTATTTTTTAAGTCGAGGCTGAAGGTATTTAAAGAAATCTGTGTTCGGATCAAGCACTAAAATATCTTCTTTACTGTTAATACTATTTCTATACGCTTCAAGGCTTCGATAAAAATCATAAAACTCTTTATTTTTATTGAAAACGTCTGAATATACTCTCGCAGCCTTTGCGTCACCCTGACCCTTGATTTTCTGAGCCTCGCGATAAGCATCGGTAATAATAATTTCTTTTTGTTTTTCTGCATTTGCTTTGATTTTTTCTGATTCTGCAAAACCTTCAGATCGAAGCTCATTTGCAACTGATTTACGTTCTGCTTCCATACGCTGATAAACTGAGTCACTGACCTCTTTAGGGAGGTCCACACGTCTTAATCTAACATCTAATATTTCAATGCCAATATTGTTTGACTCACGATCCGCCCTTTCCTTGATAATATCCATAATTTCAGATCTTTCCCCTGAAACCACCTCTTGTATGGTTCTTTTACCAAACTCTGCTCGGAGACCGTCATTTACTGTTTGAGTTAACCTTCTTTCCGCCTGTCTTTCATCACCATTAACTGAAACATAAAACTTTCCAGGATCAATAATTCGCCATTTAATAAAAGAATCGACTAAAACGTTTTTCTTTTCGTTGGTAATAAAACGATCAGGTGTGGATGTCTCATAGGTCAATATTCTCTTATCGTAATACTTGACGTTATCAACTAAAGGAGCTTTAAAATAAAGGCCTGGCTCTTCGTTAACCGCTATAATCTCACCCAACCTAAACACAATTGCATGTTCTCTTTGATCGACGGTATAGGTCGCCATACTCAGTAAAATAAGAACAACTAGTAAAGTTATAAATATCCTTGAAGC
>JAQCBB010000043.1 GCA_027621535.1 Pseudomonadota bacterium
TGCTGGTGAAAGTGTAGTTTATGGAGATGCAACTAGATTCGAAGTACTTAGAGCTGCAGGTCTTGCTGAGGCTCGAGGGTTAATTGTGACCTACTCTGATGATAGAGCGTCTGAAAAAGTTTTAAGAGTGATTCGGAGTCATAATAAAACAATCCCAATTATTGTCAGGACTACGGATGAAAGTGGTATTGAAAAACTTCGCTCATCAGGTGCAAATGAAGTTGTTCCTGAGATATTAGAAGGTAGCTTGATGCTTGCCTCTCATGCATTGGTAATGTTTGATGTCCCATTATCACGAGTGATTAAAAGAATAAGAGAATTTAGAGAATCAAAATATAAGATTTTCAAAGGTTATTTTAAGGGAATTTCAGATGAGAAAGAAGACTTAATGAATCAGCATCAACTTCACTCAATAGAGATTAAAAATAAAAGCTTTATAAATGGTATGGTTTTATCAGAACTACCTTTAGATAAATTTGGAGTTTCTATCCATCATTTACGCAGACTAAATATGCTCGAGGATATTGAACCTCGAGATGATTTAATATTAGTGCCGGGTGATGTCATTGTCCTTCTAGGTCATTTTGATGAAATAAGATTATTTGAAAATTATTCTGCATATGGCAAATAATGAAAATTAATGTAATTGGCGGAGGAGTTGTGGGCTGCATTCAAGCAATTGAATTTAAAAGGCTTGGATTTGATGTGGCCATTTATGAAAAAAATAATATTGGATCTGGATCAACTCATTCTGCCGCTGGGATTATGTATCCACTTTTACCTCATTTATACGATGTAGAAGTGTACGATTTTATTCATGACTCAAAAACATATTATTCTATTTTAAATAAAACCATCTTTGAGCTTTTTGACATTGATATTGAATATTTTAAGTCAGGGATGTTGGTAAATATTGAAGATTTAAAACCGCTTGAGGAGTGGCTGATAAAGAAAAAAATTGAATATAATTTCAAAGATTATAATGGTTTGACTGGTATTTTTATTGATGATGTATATCAGATAAATCCAAAAAAATTAATTTCAGGATTATTTAAATATATAAAATATCTCGGGATTCACATTTATGAGAATCACCATATTAAATTGAATACAAAAAAACAATTTACTGATGATTTAAATAATGTGATTAACGGAGATAAATTCGTATTAACAGCGGGGGCTTGGACCTCAGAGTTGAATAATCAGTTATCAGGAAAAATTTACCCTATAAAAGGACAGTTAATAGAGTTCGAAAATACATCAGGATTGCATTTACAGCATATCATTTATAAAAATAATTTTTATTTATTACAAAGACAAAATGGATCATTAATTGCTGGGAGTACTCTTGAAAATGTTGGATTTAATGAGGATCTATCTAATGATGATTTAATGATGTTACGAGAAAAAGCTGAAAATATAATGCCGGAACTTAAGAGGCATAAAGTTTTAAATCATTGGTATGGATTCAGGCCGGGATCTAAAGATAATATACCGATAATTCAGCAAGACTCAGATAATCTTAATACTTTTTATAACGTTGGACATTTTCGTTATGGAATTTCGATGGCGCCTGCAACGACTAAAAAATTAGTTAATCTTTTATAATTAACTTGTAATCGCCAGACTTTCCTCCCGTTTTTCTTAACAGGCGAATGTTACTAATGGCCATTTCTTTTGATAAAGCCTTACACATATCATAAATTGTGAGAAGGCCGATATTTACCCCCATTAAAGCTTCTATTTCAACACCAGTCTTAGAAGAGGTTTTAACTATAGTGTTAACTTTTATTTTTAATTGTTTTTCATCGACACTAAATTTAACATCAATAGAATCTAAAGGTATTTGATGGCATAGAGGTATCAACGTGCTGGTTTGTTTTGCTGCATTAATTGCAGCAACTTTTGCAACAGTGAACAAATCACCTTTTTTTAAGGTTTGTTGTTTTATGGCCTCAAAAATTTCTGACGTAATGCTTATCTCACCTTCAGCCTCTGCCTCACGATTTGAAAGTGATTTATCAGCGACGTCAACCATAATTGCGTTTCCATTTTTATCTAAATGAGTTAGCATTTTAAAAGCCTCTGTAATTATATGCATAAATGAGCATCTTAAAAAAAATCATAATTCTTTTTTTATTAATAAGCCATGTTTCATGGGCAATTAATATCCCTGATTTAGGTGAATACAGCGATCAGTATATCTCTCCCTACCAAGAAAAAATGATTGCACGTGAAATATTATATCAAGTTTATTCAAGCCCTGACGTCATTCAAGATGAGGAGGTGAATGATTATCTTAATTTTTTAGGAGACAAACTTGCTTCTTACAGTGATACTCCTCAAAAAGATTTTACTTTTTTTGTTCTTAAGGATGACTCAATAAATGCTTTTGCAATGCTTGGAGGTTTAATTGGTGTTCACACAGGTCTTTTTATAAGTGCGGCAAATGAATCTGAAGTTGCTAGTGTGCTTAGTCATGAAATCGCGCACGTGACACAGAAACATTTACAAAGAGTATTGGCAAAACAAGATCGTGATAAATATAAAAGTATTTTTCTTTTGGCTTTAGGTCTTCTTGCAGCAAGATCCAACCCACAAGCAGCAAGTGGGGCAATAATGGCCTCACAGGCGATGAATGTCCAAAATTTTTTAGATTATACTCGAGAACATGAGCAAGAAGCAGATCGAATTGGAATAGAGATATTATATAAATCTGGATACAACGTTGGTTCTGCTGTAGATTTTTTTAATACACTGCAAAAAGGAAGTCGTTTTGCTTATTCCGCTCCATCATATTTAAGGACTCACCCAATCACTTCAGATCGAATTTCGGATATATCCAATCGTTTAAAAGAATACCCATATCGATATATTAATAACAACAATTATTTTCATTTTATAAGAGGAAAAATTAGAGCCCTATATTCAAATAGCAGCTCGATTAAGTTTTTTAAAAAAAATATAGAAAATAAAACTTATGTTAATCTTGAAGGAGAGCAATATGCTCTGGCACTTGCTTATTTAAATGATGATCAATTTAATGAAGCTGAGAAAATTTATCAGTTATTAAAAAAAGAACATAATCCATTAATTGATAATTTACACATTAGCTTATTAATTGAAAATAAAAAAATAGAAGAGGCAAAAACGGAGCTTGAAAAATTATTGATTAAACATCCTTTTTATAGGGCTTTTGTGTATCGATTGGCAGAAGTTAATTTAACATTAGGAAATTTTAAAGATGCTCAGGAGATTATTCAGAATTATATTTTTAAATATCGATCAGATTCAAATTTATACAAACTAATGGCAAAATCATATAAAGGGCTCAGTAAAGATTTGGAATATCATGAAAATATGGGCGAATATTTTTATTATCAATTTAATTTAAAAGAGGCAATTATTCAATTTGGACTAGCAAAAAAAGTGAAGAGCAATGATTTTTATGCACAATCAAGGGTCGAAGCAAGGTTAAAGCAGTTACAAAATGAACAATTGTTAATCCAAGAGGGAAGAAAACAATAAACTACTATTTTGATTTAATTTACTTATCAAATATATAATAACAATTAATTATACAAATTATTATTCAGTACCTATAATGCTATCTCAATTTAAATTTTAAGGAGAGATAGAATGTCTTCACTAATTAATACACAAGTCAAGCCGTTTAAAACGCAAGCATTTCATAATGGAAAGTTTGTTGAAGTTACAGAAGAAAAATTAAAAGGTAAATGGAATGTGTTTGTCTTTTACCCAGCTGATTTTACATTTGTTTGTCCAACTGAGCTTGGCGATGTTGCAGATTATTACGAAGAATTACAAAAAATGGGCGTTGAAGTATATAGCATATCGACAGATACTCATTTCACTCATAAAGCTTGGCATGATGCTTCAGAAACAATCAAAAAAATTAAGTATCCGATGCTTGGCGACCCAACGGGAATGATCTCTAGAAACTTTGATGTCATGATTGAGGAAGAAGGTTTGGCTTTAAGAGGAACCTTTATCATTGATCCAGATGGCATGATTAAAACTGCTGAAATAAATGATTTAGGAATTGGTCGTGCAGCGTCTGATCTTGTTAGAAAAGTTCAAGCTGCTCAGTATATTGCTGCCAACCCAGGGCAAGTATGCCCAGCTTCATGGAAACCGGGTGCTGAAACCCTCGAACCATCCCTTGATCTTGTTGGAAAGATTTAATTTATTTGAGGGATTTGGTCAAGAACTAAGTCCCTTTTTCAATTTTTAATATAGGATAAAAATGGCATTAGAACAAAATATAAAAAATCAGTTATCTGCCTACATGGCAAAAATTGAAAACCCTATTCAAATTCTATATTTTGAAAACCAATCATCGAAATCTAATGAAATGGTTGAACTTCTTAAAGAAGTACATCAGATGACTGATAAAATTGACCTTAAATTAGGTACTGATCCGGCGCACAGAAGTCCCTCATTTCAAGTAAATCTTCCTGATCATGAAACAGGTATTGTGTTTGCCGGTGTTCCTATGGGTCACGAGTTTACTTCTTTTATTCTAGCGATTCTTCAAGTCGGAGGATATCCATTAAAAATTGAAAAAGAATTAATAGATCAAATAAAATCTATCCAAGGCTCTTATGCATTCGAGACTTATATTTCATTAAGTTGTCACAATTGCCCTGACGTGGTTCAAGCTCTTAATGTGATGTCTTTATTGAATCCCGGGATTAAACACACAATGATTGATGGCGATGTGTACCCAGAAGAAGTAAAAGATAAAAAAATTATGTCTGTACCAACTATTTTTTTAGATGCAAAAGAGTTTGGTCAAGGACGCATGGAACTTGAGGAGATCGTTGCTAAAATTGATAGCCGATCTCAGGGTATTGCTGCTGAAAAAATGTCAAAAAAAGAAGATTTTGATGTTCTTATTGTTGGTGGAGGCCCTGCCGGAGCTTCTTCAGCAATTTATGCGGCGCGAAAAGGGATTAAAACTGGCATTGTTGCTGAGCGCTTTGGAGGACAGGTTATGGATACCCTAGGTATTGAGAACTTTGTTTCAGTTAAGGCAACTGAAGGACTCAAGCTTGTGAAAGCCTTAGAAGAACATGTAACCGAATACGATGTTGATATCATGAATCTTCAGCGAGCAAAAAAAATTCATATTCCTAAGGATAAAAAAGATAAATTTGAATTAGAACTTGATAACGGTGCAAAATTAAAATCTAAAACTTTAATTTTATCTACCGGGGCTAGATGGAAAGAGTTGGGAATACCGGGTGAATTAGAATTTAAAGGTAAAGGGGTTGCTTATTGCCCGCATTGTGACGGCCCACTTTTTAAAGGCAAACATGTTGCCGTTATTGGCGGTGGTAACTCGGGAGTTGAAGCAGCTATAGATCTTGCCGGCATTGTAGGACATGTTACATTATTTGAGTTCATGCCTGATTTAAAAGCTGATAAAATTTTACAAGATCGCTTATTTTCATTAAAGAATGTTAATGTCATTTTAAATACAGAGACCAAAAAAATTATTGGAGACACTCAAGTTAAAGCCATCAAATTTATGAACAGAGACACTCAGGAAATGCAAGAACTTGCTCTTGACGGAGTTTTTATTCAGATCGGGTTAATTCCTAATACCGATTGGCTTAAAGATGATCTAAAGTTAAGCAAGTATGGTGAAATTGAAATTAATGATCATGGCGAAACATCAGTTCCAGGAATTTTTGCGGCAGGTGACGTGACCACGGTTCCCTATAAACAGATTATTATTGCCATGGGTGAGGGATCAAAAGCAGCTTTGGGTGCGTTTGACTATTTAATCCGTAATTAAATAATTTTTTTATTCAAGAGTTCCTTAAGAAGATTTATCGTAATGGGACGCTTTGTTTTTAATGACCATTCATCCAAAGCATGAAGAGTATTGATGAGGGTATGAAGATCTCGGCGGAGGTGACGCAGGCAATATTGAATCACTTTTTCTTCAATATAAAAACCTCTCTCTTGTGACTGATTCGTAATGACCTTGAATTTATCCTCATCGGAAAGTGGTTTGATGTGCATGACCAATCCCCATTTTAGGCGGCTTAATAGATCCTCACGCATATTCTTAATTTCATCAGGTGATTGATTTCCAGTAATAATAATTTTTTTATCATTAGACTTGATCTCATTTATTAAATTAAAAAGTTTAGTGTGCTCTTGTGTATCCATATCTTGGACATCTTCAATTTTTTCAATGAGAGGATTTTTGAGTGCATTTAGGAGGTGGCTTTTACCAGACCCTTCAACTCCCCAAAGATAAATAATTTGAAAACCACAGTTCTTTGAATCGAAATCTTTTAAAGTAGCGACAATCTCAGCATTTTTACCAAAAACATAATTATCAAATGTTTTCTTCTCTGGAGGGCTGATATTGAGGATTAATTGGTCCATGAAATATACACGTACAAAATAAAAATAAGATAAAATTGGATTATACTAAACGCTTTCGAATATGCCAGGAAAACAATTGTCTCAAGAAAATTCATCAATAAAAAAAATTAATTATAAGGATTCCGGGGTTGATATTGACGCTGGTGAAAGTTTAGTTCAAAAAATCAAACTATTTGCTAAAAAAACTTCACGACCAGAAGCGCTTGGCTCAATCGGCGGATTTGGCTCTTTATTTGAAATACCCAAGGGATATAAACAGCCTGTGATTGTCTCTGGAACAGATGGTGTGGGAACCAAATTAAAATTAGCAATTGAATTAAATCAACACAAAACAATTGGCCAAGATTTAGTTGGAATGTGTGTAAATGATATTTTAGTTCAAGGCGCTGAACCATTATTTTTTCTTGATTACTACGCTTGTGGAAAATTAAGTGTTGATCATGCAGCAGAAGTGATAGATGGTATTGCTAAAGGATGTGAACTTTCAGGTTGTACATTAGCTGGAGGTGAAACTGCTGAAATGCCTGGGATGTATCTTGAGGGAGATTACGATTTAGCTGGCTTTGCAGTTGGGGTTGTTGAAAAAAATCAAATCATTGATGGTAGTCAAGTAAATGAGGGAGATATTCTCTTGGGAATAAAATCATCTGGACCTCATTCAAATGGTTATTCATTGATTCGAAAAATAATAGAAACACATCAGATCGATTTAACTGAAAAAATTGATAGTGAAAAAATTTCTGATCATTTAATGAAGCCAACCAGAATTTATGTGAAATCAATTTTAAGCTTAAAATCGCAAGTGAATATAAAGGCAATGTCTCATATAACGGGTGGCGGGCTTACAGATAACTTACCAAGAAGCTATCCAAATCATTTCAAAGCCGAAATACTTCAGGCAAGTTGGCAATTCCCTGAGATTTTTAAATGGATACAAGAAAAAGCCAATCTAGACTTATCTGATATGTATCGAACTTTTAATTGTGGAATTGGTTTTGTAATTATTGTTGATGCAAAAAAAACCTATCAATCAATACAAATTCTTGAAAAGTATGGAGAAGAAGTTGTTCAGCTTGGATCTATTAAAAAAAGGGAGCTGAATGAAGACCAAGTTATTTATATTTAATATATTATTAAGTTTTTCTTTCATTGCAAATGCATTACCACCTGATATTAATCTTATTTATGATTTGAGCTTTGAAAAACAGCCTTTAGGTTTTATTGAGATCAACTATAAAAGAACTAAAGATAATTACTTAATTTTAGCTTCTTCACAATTCCAGGGACCTCTTCTGTTAATGGGAAATTATCAAATTATTAGTAGGGGACGTATTAATAAAAACCATTTTATTCCTGAATCAGTCGAAAGAAAAAATCTTAAAAAAAATAAAATTATTTCAACACAAATTGACTATAAAAATAATTTAATACAAATTAAAAGTAAAAACAAAATAAAAGAATACAAACTCCAAAATAATACCCAAGATATTTTAAGTTATTTTTTTGAGCTAAACGCAGTAAAGAATTTCCCTAAACAAATTGATTTTAATATATTAGACTCTCATGATTACAAAAAATATAGCTATGTCATGCGTGGTAATGAAAAAATAATGATTAATGATCGATTAATAGATGTTATTAAATATGAGGGCAGGGTGAACGATGAAGTATTAACACATACGCTATGGATTTCTAAAAAAAATCATATCCCCGTTCGATTAATCACACCTACTCCTATTGGGCTTATCATTGATCAAGTCCTTTCAGAGGGAAATATTTTAAACCTTATTTAGAAAGACATTTTGAATAGATTTCTATTAGAAAAGACAAAAGAAGTTTTAACGGAGTATTCATCTTCAACCCGTCCAGCAGATTCAATAATTAGTTATTTCTTTCGAAATAATAAAAATCTTGGATTAAATGAAAGATCTCAAGTTGCTGAGTCCTACTTCGGTGTAATAAGAAATCAACTTCTCTATCAAACAATCCTCGATTCCAATGATGTCGAAAAATTTATTTTATGTGATTTATTAATCTCGGGAGAGATGAGTAACGATGATATTCAAAAATTAAATCCAGATTTTACTTTGAGTCAAGAAGATTTAAAAAAAGAAAAAAATAAGATAACTGAGTTATGGATAAAATATAGCCTACCGAAGTGGATTTATGATGAACTCAAGAAAACTTATGAATCAAGTCAATTAGAAAAGGTATTAGTGTCACTTGCATCACCTTCTTATATCGATTTAAGAATCAACCTGATAAAAGAAAAAAATCGCGATGTAATTATGAATAATTTAAAAAGTAATTTAAATCTCAATGAAAAAAAAATTCAGAGTACTCCCTATAGTCCGATAGGTATAAGACTTCCTCGGGGTACTCAGATTCAGGACTTAAAAATTTTTAAAGATGGTTTAATTGAAGTCCAGGATGAAGGTAGTCAATTATTATCATACCTAGTTGATGCAAATCGAAATCATATGGTAGCTGACTTTTGTGCAGGAGCGGGAGGAAAAGCTCTTGGTATTGCAGCATTAATGTCAGGGGCAGGAAGGTTATATGCTTTCGATGTAAGCGATAAGAGATTAATGAACCTAAAAAAAAGATTTAAACGTTCAGGTTTATCGAATGTAGTCAGTCACTTGATAAAGAATGAAAACGATATTCGAATTAAAAGGTTAAGAGGAAAATTTGATCGTGTGCTTGTTGATTCTCCATGTAGCGGTTTGGGAACTATTAGACGTAATCCAGATTTAAAATGGAAACATGATCTTAATACATTAACTGAGTTACAAGAAAAACAGTTTAATATTCTTCAATCAGCCTCACGATTGTGTAAAGTTAATGGTAGATTAATTTATGCTACCTGCAGCTTTATGCGCCAAGAGAACGAGGATATTATTAATCGGTTTATGCAAAATAATAATAATTTTAAAATTATTGATGTGCAATCAATTTTAGACAAATATCAAATACCGATGCAGATGGATACTTTTTTTAAGATTAGATTTAATGAGCATAATATGGATGGTTTTTACGCAGTAGTTCTTGAGAGAGAAAGTTAATGAATGACCTAAACAAAAAAATTGCATTTTCTGTTTTTTTGGCATTGATTGTTGGATTTTTTCTACGATTCACTCACTTTGAGATTTTACAAAATTTTTTAATTCCCATGCTAGAAATAATGGGAGAAGTTTTTATATTATTTTTAAAAATGATTATGATTCCCCTCATATTTTTTTCTTTAACGAGCAGTATTTCCTCATTGCAACAAAATAAAAAGTCATCCTTGTTGTGGAAAGGTACATTAATTTTTTATTTTTCTACTATGCTATTTGCTGTTCTTCTGATGATGATGGTCATGAATTTTTTTGAACCTGGTTCTAATAGTGATATAAAAATTATAGCTAGTCCTGTAATGACAGAAATAAACCAGCAGTCGCTGACATTTATGGATGGAATAAAATCCATCATTAAGAATCCATTTGAGGCCCTAACAAGTGGCAATATTATGGCTATTGTTATATTTTCAATTTTTTTAGGTTTGGCATTAAGATCAGATCAGGAACCAATAAAAAAGGTAAAAAATTGGTTTGATGGAATGTTTGACGTCACCATGATCATTGTTAATAAGTTGATGACCATAGCCCCTATTGGAATTTTTGCATTGTTATCTTTATTAATTATCCAACAAGATCTAACGGTTTTTTTGAGCTTAGTTTACTTCGTCTTATTGGTTCTTGGGGTGATCTTTTTTCATGGCATCGTTTTTCTCCCTCTAATATTAAAGGCTTTTACGCAAATTGATATTCTTAAATTTTTTTCAAAAAGTAAAACTAGCCTTATTACTGCATTCGCAACAAGCTCCTCTGCAGCAACCCTGCCAATTTCAATAAGTAATCTTGAAAATAATTTTAAAGTTGATCAAAAGGTTTCAAGGTTTGTTCTCCCTTTAGGAGCAACAATAAATATGGATGGAACAGCTCTTTATGAAGCTGCTGTAGCACTATTTGTAGCAAATATTGTTGGGATAACTCTTGCATTGCCAGAACAAATATTACTAGTATTTTTAGCAATGGCAGCATCTATCGGTGCACCAGCAATTCCAAGCGCA
>JAQCBB010000044.1 GCA_027621535.1 Pseudomonadota bacterium
AGCGCAGCGCTTGATTCATTAGTGGCTATCTTATTTTCACTCATTACGGGTGAAACCTGTTGGGGGATATGAAATTGATGAGGTTGTTGGAAAAAGGGCTGACCTTGACGACTGATGCGAACTTTTTCTTCACCTTCGGTGAGCTCCAGCTCACTAATACCAGACTCTTCAACTAAATCAATTAACTTTTTAAGTTTTCTTAAATCCATGTTATTCCACCTTACTAATTATTTTTAATGATATGTTCTAAAGCGGCTGCATAACCATGTTTACCTAGACCACAAATTACTGCGACAGCTTTGTCTGAAAATAAAGATTTATGCCTAAATTCTTCTCGAGCATGTACATTTGATAAATGCACTTCGTAAAAAGGAATATTAACTGAGCCAATGGCATCTCTTAAAGCTACTGAGGTGTGGGTAAATGCAGCAGGATTAATGACAATATAATCAACATCTAAGTTATGAATATGATCGATTAAAGCAGATTCGCTGTTACTCTGAAAGAATTGAAGGTCTATATCTGGAAAATTTGAACTAATTTCTTTATTAATTTGTTCAAGGCGATCAATACCATAGTGTTGCAGCTCTCTTTTTCCGAGCATGTTTAGATTGGGACCGTTAATAATAGAAATTTTCATAATTTTATCGACATTTAGAGTACTAGTTTGCCGAAAATCAGGTAATTTGTCTACTATTTATTAGATTTTAATGTTTATAGAAAATTTGAATTCTAAAAATTTATATTATTATTCAAAAAAACAAATTTTCAAAGAATTTGACGTAATTTAAGCACTATTTAAACACTTTTAAAAGCATTTCAAGGGTAATTTCCCCATAAAACTGTTCAATAATCTCATATTGCTTATTAACGATAACTGTATATGGAAGAACCCCTTTTTCATTCTTCAAAAAACGTGTGAGTATAAAACCATTTTTTTCATGAACAAGATTAAGAAAGTCTAAGGGGATTTCTTTATTAAATAACTTTACTGCGTCAGGTTCATCAATAGCTATACCGATGATTTGGATTTTGTCGTCATTAATAAATTGTTGATGAAATTTATTTAATTGGGGTAATTCTTTTTTGCAAGGTTCACACCAGGTAGCCCAAAAGTTGATGATTAATTTATCTTGAATATCGATTTGACCTAAACTCGATAAGGATCCATCATCCAAACTAAAGGGAAGAGCTAAGATTTCATCTAGCGAGGGACTTTCTATGACATCAGAATTTGAAGTTTTAAAATAAATATTCGTATAGATTCCAATCCCAAAAAATATAATCGCAAAAATGATTAGCGTTATTTTTTTCATTCAATTTCCTTGATTAAATTAAAAAAATTCTCATGATTTACAAAGCCATTTCTTTGTAATTGTGGCATTTCTTGTCCCTTTGAATTAAAGAAGATTAAACTTGGAGGCCCAAAAACATTAAAGCGTTGCATAAGTTCTTGGTTGTTTTGGTTATGTTCCGAAACATCAATTTTAATTAATGTAAATTTATCTAGTAACGGACGAATATTTTCATGAGTAAAAGTATACTTTTCTAATTCCAAGCAAGCCACACACCAGTCAGCATAGAAGTCAACAACAACAGGTTGGCGGCTCTTCAAAATCAACTCATCTAATTCCTCGCTAGTCAGAGCACTTAAGAAAATTAATTTATTATCCTGATCTTTTGAAAACTCATGAAACAATTTAAAGCTTATAAAGAGAAAAATACTGAGGGCGATCATTAAAAAAATATAAAGGATAATGCTTTTATATTTTTTTAATGATAGAAAAGCGAATAATAAAAAAACAAGGGATAAGGTTAAATACAATAATGTAATGATAATGGGTGAAAAGAAAGGATGGGAGATATAAATTGCCGTTGCAAGCAAAATAAAGCCAATCAGTTTTTTCATAAAATTACTCAATGGCCCAGTTTTTAATTTTATCTGTGTAGAGCTGAGTCCAATCACTAGAAGAGGGAGCGACATTCCTAGTGCCATTAAAAATAAAGAAACTGATCCTATTATTATATTTCCAGTTTGACTAATATAAATAATCGCACTTACCAATGGCGGCGCAACGCATGGACTTAATATGAGTGATGAGATCATCCCTATGAAAAAGACTCCAAGATATTTTTTCGAATTTATCGAATTTGATTTAATGCTAAGCCGAGATTGAATGCTGGTTGGAAGGCTTATGTCATAAAAATCGAACATGGCGAATGCAAATACCACAAACAAGAGTGATGAGAATCCAATGACCACGGAGTTTTGTAGATAGATAGACAAAACGCTACCTGTTTTTGCAGCGAAGATACCAATGAGGGCATAAGTGACACAAATTCCAAAGACATAAGCAATGGTGGCCACACTTTTATTTTTATTTAAGTTTGCCAACATACCCAACATTACTGGAATCAAAGGCAGTACACACGGGGTCAGGGAAAGTAGGACCCCTCCAATAAAGAAAAGCGCGAAAGCAACTAAAATATTGCCCTCATAAGCATTTCGATAGATATCAGTATTATTAGCACTCATAACATTGATATCAATATCATCGACAATAAGATTAATTTCTTGAGGGGGATAGCACAGGCCTTGTTCGCTGCAGCCTTGATAGCGAATACTAAATTCATCATTGGGTAACAGCGCATTTTTAAAATTTACCTGAATAGAAATGGGTTGATTATAAATAATTTGTTTGCCGAAAAATTCATCTTCCTTTTCAAAACCCTCAGGGATAATCACCTGAAAAGATTCATTATTTTTTGTAGAGTATTTGAATTTCGATTGATATAAATAATACCCAGGTTGAATTTTAAAATTTATTGTGACGGCTGTTTTTGTAGGTGATATGTAAATATTTGGATTAAAAGCTTGTTCCGCCGTTAAGATAGAATTTTGTTTACTAACTAGTGAATTAATATTACTAATGTCATCGGCATTAGAGATCCATGGTGATAAAATAAGTAATAGAAATGTAAAGAAATTTATCATATGGAATTAAGAGCCTAGATGAGGAAATAGTTCACATAAGTATTTTACAGGAAAGCGAATTAACATGAAATTTATTGGTATTTGGTTCATTATTTTGATACCTATATTTGAAATCTGGGGATATTTTAAATTAGGCACCATCTATGGGTGGTGGTATTTTTTATATATCTTAATTGTTGGGTCTCTTGGATGGAGGATGATAAAAGAGGAAAAATCGCAGCTATTAGTCAAAATGATATCCTCATTTCAAAATGCGAGTTCACCGATACAAATGCTCTTTGGCACGGCAAAAAATATGATTGCGGGAGGATTATTTTTATTTCCAGGTATATTTACAGACTTATTAGCTGTTCTAGTTTTAGTTATTCCTACAAAAAATACACATTCTAGTATTTTTGAAGAAATGCAGAAAAAGTACAATATGCATGAAAATACAAAATCTGCTGATTCTGACATTGAGGGGGAGTATAAGAAAGAGGATGAGGAATAATGTTTCAAGTACAAATTAAAAATGGCCCAACATTTTCAGTTAAGCCCAGTCAGACAATTTTGGAGGCGGCGATTCTTGCTGGAATCAATCTCCCCTTTGGTTGTAAAAGCGGCTCATGTGGTTCATGCAAAACAAAAATTCTTGAGGGACAGGCTTTTCATGACGATATCATGCCAGGAGTTTTAAATGAAGCAGAACAAAAAACAGGACAGCATTTACTTTGTAAAGCCTATGCAACAAGCGATTTAATAATTGAGGATACTTATACAGTTGAAACTAATTTTCCTTCCAAAATATCACCAGTAAGAGTGGAAAATATCAATAAATTAAACCATGATGTTATCCAAGTCATATTAAAACTCCCAGCCGGTGAGTGTGTTAAATTTCAAGCGGGTCAATATCTAGAATTTATATTAGCAGACGGATCGCGTAGAGCTTTTTCAATGGCTAATTGTCCTGGGGATGATCTTATTGAGTTGCATATTCGTGTCATACAGGGCGGTAAGTTTACTAATTATATTTTGAATGAAATGCCTGAAAAGAGCATTCATCGAGTCGAGCTTCCTTTGGGACAGTTTTATCTTCGCGATGCTGAAAATCCAATTATTTTTGTTGCCGGAGGCACAGGTTTTGCGCCTATCAAGTCCATTATCAATTTCATGAAACAGACAAATAATAATAGAAAAATTTACTTATATCGAGGCATGCGTTTTAAAAAAGATTTATACCAAGCTGAGGTGATTGATGATTGGTATTCATCAGGATTAGATATTTTAGTTTTCAATGTATTTTCTGATGAAAAGGTAGACGGAAATAAAACTAACCTAGTTCATCAGCAAGTTTTAGATGATTATCAAAGTCTTCATGATTTCCAAGTATATTGTTGTGGAGCCCCAGGAATGATTGAAGCTGCATATCATTCATTTATTGAACATGGGTTACTGGATTCAAATTTCTTTTCAGATGCATTTACTTTTGCTCCAAAATAATTATTTTAGTATTTCTTCAATAGATTCCGGGTTAAGGGAAGTTGTTAAAAAAATGTCATTTCCCAAAGGTTTGAGCACATCAATAATGTTACTGTGATTTACAATAAATTTAATTAGCTTAATGTCATGTAAATATTTAACGAAATAGATGTGAAAGCTCTCTACAAAATGACGGGCGATTTCTGTGCTGCTAATCATAACGAACAGGGAGGATGATTCAGCTGTTTTGATAATGAAATCAAAATCAATGGGTAAAAAAACTCTTTTATAACATTCAAGATAATCAACCTTGGCACCTCGTTTTTCTAATCCATTTCTAAGTAATTCTTTTCCACCTTCACCTCTAATAATTAGAATAGGCTCTTGAGTTATATTTTGTAATTGTTCAAGTTTCAGTAATGATTGTGAGTCAAAATTATTTGCCGGGGAATAAACGGATTGGTTAAAAAAAGAAAGCTCTTTTTTTGTTGTTGGTCCTATACAAAAAAAATGAACGTTCGGAGATAATTTTATCTGATGGGTTTTGACTATCTTTTTAAAACAATTGGCGGCATTGGAGCTTATAAAAATCAATTTTTGATATTGATGGACATTGTCTAAGATGCATTGAATAGATTCATTTTTTAAAATTGGTTCAATTTCAAAAAAAGGAAAATTTACAACATTAATTTTAGTATTTTTAAAATAATTTATTAAAGATTCATTTTGTAAATTAGTGCGCGTTGCTAAAAGATTAATCATTAATTAAATCCCTAGAATTTCTTTTGCACCTTGTTGAATTAAGTCGTAACAAATATCATGTGCGACTTTTTGGGAATTGGGCACTTCTCCTTTTCCTCTGGATATAATCATCTTTTTCCCATCAGGAGTGCCCACAAATGCATTCATAGTAAATTGATCATCATCAATGATTGCATGAGCTCCTATGGGAACCACACAACTTCCAGCTAGAGATTTGCTAATTAATCGCTCAGCCTCAACGCACCTTCGTGAATCAATATTATTTAGAAATTCGACAAGATCAATCACGGCATTATTTTTTTTAAGCACTTCAATTCCAAGAGCCCCTTGGCCAACAGCAGGAATAAAATCATAAGGTGACATACTTGTTTTAATAAGAGACTCTAAACCCAATCGAATTAATCCAGCTGAGGCCAGGATAATTGCATCATATTTTCCATCATCAAGTTTAGACAAGCGCGTTTGTAAGTTGCCTCTTAAGGTTTGGATTTTCAATCCAGGGTAGAAGTGATGAATGAGACTTTGTCTTCTTAAGCTAGATGTTCCGATAATTGATCCGGGAGGCAGGTTCTGTATGTGGTCAGAATGATTACTGATAAATGCATCGGTAGGGTTTTCTCTTTTTGTGATCGCACATATCTCAAAAGGGTCAGTTAAAGTCATTGGTACATCTTTCATTGAGTGAACAGCAATATCTGCTTTGTCCTCTAACAATGCTTGCTCAAGTTCTTTAATAAATAGACCTTTGCCACCTATCTCTGCTAGGGGCTGATCTAGAGAAATGTCTCCTTGCGTCTTAAAACTAATTACCTCTACGTTGATCTGCGGATATTTTTTTTTGATTAGGTCAGCGATAAAATTGGATTGCCATAATGCTAGTTGACTTTGTCTTGAGGCAATTCTAATTAAATTTTTCATGAGGGAATTTTAGCATAGTCGCTTGGCTTATTAATGATGAATAAGTGGCTTTGATATATAATTATGCATATGAGCAAACAAACTAAAAAATGGTCAGGAAGATTTGATGAACCGGTAAATAGGCTGGTTCAAATTTTTACTGCATCTGTTGATTTTGATAAAAGATTAGCCCTTTATGATATTGAGGGTTCCCTTGCGCATGCAGAAATGCTGAATAAGCAAAAAATTATCACTAATAGTGATTTTAAAAAAATTCAACAAGGTTTGAATAAAATTCAGATGTTAGTAAAAAATAATGAATTTATATGGAGTGTTGATGATGAGGATGTTCATTTAAATATTGAAAAAAAATTAATTCAATTAATTGGTGAGGCTGGCAAAAAGTTACACACCGGGAGATCTAGAAATGATCAGGTGGCCACAGATCTGAGATTATTTTTAAGAGATGTAACCGATGAGGTGATTGCAAAAATTATTCAATTACAAAAAAGTATCCTAGGTTTTGCAAAAAAAAATATAGATGTTTTTATGCCAGGTCTTACTCACTTACAAATAGCTCAACCCATCGCTTTTGCACATCATTTAATGGCCTATTATGAAATGCTCGAAAGAGACAAAAGAAGATTTTTTGATTCAAAAAAGAGGATCAATCAATTACCCCTTGGCGCTGCAGCTCTAGCGGGAACCTCATATCCAATTGATAGAAAATGGGTTGCAAAAAAATTAAAATTTGATGGTCTTTGTGAGAATTCAATTGACGCTGTTTCTGATAGGGATTTTGCGATTGAATTCTTATTCGATTCTTCATTATTGATGACACACTTATCCAGACTATCAGAGGAGCTCATTATGTGGATGAGTCCTTTTTTCGGCTACATCGAAATAGCAGATAGTTTTTGTACAGGCTCAAGTATCATGCCTCAAAAAAAGAATCCTGATGTTCCTGAATTAATTAGAGGCAAAGTGGCTAGAGTGAATGGAAATTTAATGGCCATGTTAACTTTGATGAAATCGCAGCCGTTAGCATACAATAAAGATAACCAAGAAGATAAAGAGCCTGTTTTTGATTCTGCTGACACTATAGTTAATAGTCTTGAAATATATGCCGCATTGATTAAAAGCATAAAAGTAAATAAAAAAATTATGCTCCAGTATGCAGGAGATGGTTTTTCGACCGCAACAGATCTTGCTGATTATTTAGTCAAAAAAGGGCTCCCATTTAGAACATCGCATGAGATTGTGGCAGGAATAGTTAATTATGCGATGAAATCAAAAATTCATTTACATGAAATACAAATGTCTGAATTTAAAAAGCATTCAAAAAAAATTGACAATGATGTTTATGAAGTTCTTACAGTCTTAGGCTCTGTAACAGCTCGTGATCATATTGGCGCAACAAGTCCTATACAAATTCTTCAAGCAATAAAAAAAGCAGAAATTAACTTAAGAAAAAAGGTGAGTTAAATCATAACCCGCTTTTTTTGTTTGAATCAGAATATCTTCTTTAGAAATTTCATCAAGATGAGCTAACGCCCATAAGGTACATGATCGCGTTCCTGTCCTGCAATAAGCAAAGAAAGGACTCTGGGAGCCTTCAGAGATTATGTGCTTAAACTCATGAATTAATTCCTGATTAAATTGTCCTGGGATAATTGGCAAATTAAAAAAAATCAAACCTAATAGCTCAGAGTGTTTTTGTATTTCATGATAAGACGTTTGGTCAGAACTTTCATTTTCTGGCCTATTACAAATAATAGACTTAAAACCAGCCTCCTTAATAATTTGTAAGTCAGAGACTGTGATTTGTTCTGAAACGCAAAAATTGTCAGTTACTTTATTAAAGTTCATAGCTAAATCCTAGTAGTTATTATAAAAAATTATGTAATATTTCATTCAAAAAAAATACACCCTTTTTGGTGGGTTTGATAACTCTTTCATCCTCATGAAGTAGTTCTTTGCTAATTGAGTCATTAATCTGATTCCTTATGTTGCTAAGCTCTATGCCTGTTCTTTCTTCAAATAAGTTTTTTTGAAATCCATTTATGAGTCTTAATGTATTCATCATAAACTCAAAGGGAAGATCATTCTCGAGAATAATGGTTTTATTTGAGAAAAAACTATTTTGACTAACTGAGTCAATGTAGGTTTTTGGGTTTTTAGGATTATTCATTCTAAAAATTTCACCATCGTACGTAATTTTGGAATGCGCACCTGCACCAAGACCCAAATAATCTCCAAAAAGCCAGTAATTTAGATTATGTTGAGATTGATATCCTTGTTTTGAAAATGCTGATGTTTCATAATGAATGTAGTTATACCTTTGAAGTTGTTGATTAATTTCTTTATACATCTCAAATGCATCGTCATCAGAAGGAATTTCAGGGCGTGTTTTATAAAATGCTGTTTGTGGTTCTATAGTCAAGTGATAAAAGCTGAGATGGTTAGGTTCAAAATGACATGCAGTTTGAAGATCACTTTGAAGTTCTTTTAAGTTTTGTTGGGGAAGTGCAAACATTAAGTCTAAGTTTAAATTTGAGAAATGTTGTTGTACGATATCAATTGCATGTTTTGCTTCTTTTGAGCTGTGAATTCTCTCTAACTTTTTCAAGTGTTTATCATTAAAACTTTGAATGCCCAAGGATATTCGATTGATACCAACCTTAGCGTAATCTTTAAAATTATTGATATCAATAGTTCCTGGATTAGCCTCCATAGTAATTTCAGAATTTGATAAATTGAAATGTGAATGAATTGCCGAAATCAGGTCTTCATATAAATGTGGCGAGATTAAACTTGGCGTTCCCCCGCCAAAAAAAATTGAAGATATCTGTCGATCTGATATTAATTCTTTATAAAAAGAAAACTCTTTAATTAAATTTCTAAAATAATCATCCTCAAGTACTTTAACTTTATCAAATGAAGCTTCATGAGAATTAAAGTCACAGTAAGGACATTTATGAATACACCAGGGAAGGTGAATATATAACCCAATCGATTTGGGAGAGGGAATCATTTTTTTTTATATGGATTTTCTAGCTGATCAATAATTTGATGAAGTACATCGCGAATTTGTTTCTCAGAAACTTCCATAATGATTCCATCTTCAAAAGCGTCTTGTATGAGTTGACTCATTTCGTCGAAATTTTCTTTCATGACTTTGATTTTTTCTGTGCAAGAGACAGCTGATGCGTCTTCTCTAATCCAAATAGGCCATTTATATTTACTCATATTTAATTGTAAGTTTATGTTTTAATTGCTGCAATGCCTGCGCACGATGACTTAATCTGTTTTTCATAATAGGATCAAGTTCGGCTGCAGTTTTTTCTGTCATATAATCCTCAAAAATAGGATCGTAACCAAACCCATTATTCCCCCTTGGAATCTCAACTATTTTACCCCGCCAAATACCCTCACAAATTATGGGCTGAGGATCTTCAGAATGGGTTATGAAAACAATAGAGCAATAATAATGAGCATTTCTATTTTTTTCCCCATAGAGAGCTGATAATAACTTATCAATATTTTCCTGATCTGTTGCATTCTCGTAAGCATATCTCGCAGACTTGATACCAGGTTTCATATCCAATGAATCAACACAAATACCTGAATCATCCGCTATTGCCGGTAAATTTGTTCTTTGAGAAGCGTAACGCGCTTTTGTTAAAGCATTTTCTATAAAGGTATCAAAGGGCTCTTTAGCCTCTCCAATTTTAAATAATGATTGAGGAATAACTTCTAAATTTATTCCAACTAATAATTCATTAATTTCTTGAATTTTCTTTTTATTATTTGACGCTAAGACTATCTTTTGCATTTATTTTTTTACAACCTCAAAAATGGAGGCGATGGCATTTTGACTAATCGATAATAGATGATTTAACTCTTCAGATGAAAATGGAGTCCCTTCGGCAGTACCTTGTATCTCAATAAATTTATTATCATCTGTCATAACAATATTCATATCTGTTTCACAATTACTATCCTCAATGTAATCAAGATCTACCATAATTACATTGTTGACAATACCTGCTGAAATGGCTGCAATTTTATGAATAATAGGAGATTCATTGATGAGTTTTTTTTCAAGCATAAAATCTACGGCATCTTCGATTGCACAAGCAGCTCCTGTAATAGCGGTTGTTCGTGTTCCTCCATCGGCTTGGATC
>JAQCBB010000045.1 GCA_027621535.1 Pseudomonadota bacterium
GGATGAGGTCGTTAGTTCAAATCTAACTAGGCCCACTGCATTTTTCAGAATTTATATTTCAAAAGTCACCAAAAAGTCACTACCAAAGCATTATTCTTAGGTTGTGAAAAATATTACTCCAGAATTTGCTTATTTGTTGGGATTGATTGTTAGTAAGGGAAGAATAAACTATTCACAAAAAACTATTTATGTAGATTTTAAACACAAAGATGCAGAAATTTCAGGAATTATATTTTGTCCTAAAGATTATGGGTATGTAGCAAAACTAAAAAAAACTGGAAAATATACATGTAAAAACAAAGGTTGTGGAAAAGAATTCGAAATTGAAAATTTATCACACAGAAAATGGAATCAAATAGAAAGCACTAAAGAATCTATAGAAGAAAATATTATTCCATATATTAAGCAGAACATTGGTGTTGACTGCAGCGTATTGGGTAATAGCCAAGTTACAATTCTGAAACTGACTTTCACTGAATTATCTTTCGAAAATATTACAAAAATTTTAAACTATATGTCAAATTTCAAAAATAGTAGAGTTCCAAAAGATATAATCGAACAAGAAAAATTAGACATTCAAATAGAATTTGGCAATGGTTTAATAGATGCAATTGGTTACTTTAATCGTGGTAATCATGATTTGAATTTAAGAATGAGGGGGTATCTGCAGATAGTAGGGAATTACAAGTTAACAAATGACTTTGATAATTATTTTTTTAAAGTATTTGGTCTTCCTGTTCAAACTATCAGATGGTCTCATCCAAACATTGTTGACAGTAGCTTAAAAGATTTTTACTCGAAGTCATCAGGGAGTTGGGCAAGAGAAAATCAAATAAAATTTTATCCTGAAAATTATCAAATGTTCACACCAAGAATACTCCACAAGAGAGAGATGATGGAAGAACTTATTGACTTCAATGTAAAAAACTTTGATATTAATAATAATTCATACGAGCACAATATAAAGCCAATAAAAATTGGCAATGATATTAAGCCTTTTCACCCAGAAGAGAATAGTAATAAATTGCCTAAAGAATTAAGAGGAGTCCACATTGATAAATCTTGGCAAATTAGTGCGACCCTAGGATCAAATAGGATTAATGAAACTTACAATTTAAATAAAGCTAATTCCAAGAATTTTCTAGAAACTGGTGACAAAAACTTTAATAACGATTTGGAAAAATTTATTAAAGAAAAAGAAGAGCTCTCAATAAAAAAATTTAAAGAATTAGAAAAAAATTTTAGAAAGAAAAAAATAAATCAAGTTGCAAGTAAAAGATCCTTAGAAAAACAAACATATCCTATATTGCAAGAATGGTTAAAAACATATATTAAAAATACTTTAAATGAAGAGGCTTTTGTCCTTGATTCCTCAAGAGTTAATGTTAGCAACATAATTACTGTTGAATCAGAAGAAGTTCTTGAAGCTATAGAAGATTTCAGTATTAAGCCTGACCTCATAGCTTTTACACATACAGAACTCAAAATTTTTATTGTTGAATCAAAAATAACAAAAATAACTTTAGATGATATTGCTCAGACTATTGGGTATAGCAAGGTTATACAGCCTTATGGAGCTTATCTAGTCTCTACAGAGGAGATTGCAGAAAAAACTTTATATCTAATAGACGCATATCCTGAAATTTTGAATTATGGAACAAATTCGAAAATTAAAATTGGCAAGTTAGAAAATGGAAAGGTTCATTTTTATGACTTCAAGAAATAATTTCCTAGAAAAAGCGATATTATCTTACTTATCAGATAGCTATGAAATAAATGATATAAAAGATATTATTTATAAAACTAACTTAGAAAAAATTTCTTCAAGCAACACTTATCTTAAAAAAATTCCAAACAGTAACCTTATGTTGTTTAGACCAGAATTTTTAATAATATTTGAAAAAGATAACGAATTGAAAAATGTCATAGTTAATTATTCAGAGACTAGCCTCAGTCTAAAACAGTTATCAATTACAAACATGCAAGCAACTATTTCAAACAGTTCGTATGCATTATTAATTTCTAACTTAGGTCTATCTCATGACTTATATAACATATTATTGATTAGTGAAAATACAAAATCAAAACTACTTAATTTTAAAAATAGAAAAATTCATATTTTAAGATATAACTCTAAAAAAGAGCTTGAAAAAGAGATTTACTAATTACCTCTTCCAATAAATACAGATATATTCGTGTATTTTGTTGAATCTAAATACATAAGGATAGCCAAGTGTTCTTAGGTTATTATAATCTCTTTGTCTATCCCAGATAACATACTCTTCTAATTCAAATCCGATTTCTCTCATAATTCTTGATTGGTCTTCGTGCAGAGGAAAGAATTTATCTTTTTTTCTTAAGTCCATAACAACTGATATACATCTCTTGTTTGGTTTTAATACTTTGTAAACATTTTCCATAACTTGTTTTAATTCATTTAAAAACTTTTCATAATCTTCAATATTTCCTAAATCTTTTTTATTGTCTGAATAATTTCTTATTTCTTTGGAGTCTGCTGTTCTTCTTTGGTTTAATATGTCCCAGTAAGGTGGTGAAGTAATAACCAAATCAACCGAATTGGGTTTTAGTTCTTTGTCTATCCTTCTTGAATCTAATGTTTTGAGAATTGGATTATATAATTTTTTAGGTTGCTTTTCGTCTAATTTGTATTCAGTACTTTTTACTCTTTTTTTAGCTTTTCTAATAAAATCTGCATTCAAGTCAAAGCCTATACCTTGTTTACCAAGTTTATATGCTGCTTTTACTGTAGAACCAATTCCAACAAAAGGGTCCAGTATTACCTCTCCCTGCTTTCTGGTGTAGATATTAATTAACCGCTCTGCAAGCTCTTCTGGAAATAAAGCTGGGTGTTTTGTAGCTCTTTCTTCTTTTGTTTTATAAATATCTCTCCAGATACTAAATGAATGTTTTAACCACTCACTGCCATTAAAATTATTCATTCTCTCAGCCATATCTATTTAACTTTAACAACATAGAGAAATTCTTTTGTCTTAATGTTGCTACCATCTTGATTTACAGATCTATATCTTTTGTGTTCTTTATCAATAATTTTGAGTTCACCTTTATCCTTTAAAATTTTTGCAATGTCATAATTGCTGACAATTCCCTCATTGTTGTAACTTAGCAATATATATTTAGCACTAATGTTTTCTATTAAATCCTTAAGTTGAGTTATAGCAAATTGCTTGGAAGAATAATCTGACTTTAAATGTGAAAAATCAACAACACCAGTAACTCCCTTAGGCTCATACTCTTGATCAAACCAACCTCTTGATATCAGTTCTGGAATGAAGTAGTTTGAGTGATATTGCCTTGAGTTGTATGGTGGATCTAAATATGCAATATCTACTTCAACTTCCTTCGCAAGTTTGTTTGCATCTTTATTAAATACTTTATTTTTCTTTTTATTATCATAAATATCTATCTTTTGAAGTTTGATTGGTTTTAAAGCTCTGTTATCCCATTTTTTTAAATATGCACCATATGTTCCGCTAACATTGCTTACAAGATTTATTGCTTTTAATAATGAAGCCTTTAAGTAGTAAAATTCAATTACTGAAATTTTTCCATTATTTTTGTAATCGTGAATGCTGTAATTAATCTCATCAATCTTCATTGCATTCTCTACAGAAAAATATTTTCTTAAATTAGTTTTATAAGGAGAATAATTTTTTGTTAAAAACCCTGGAAATCCTTTAAGTGAATTTAAAGTGTCAATTAAATCTTCACTGAGTTTACTGAAGGTTGGCTCTTTATTTAGCTCAATTAATGCCTTTCCTAATGCGTAGCAGTGGTTCAAAGTATCATTTGCATATACAGTATAATTTTTTCTTTTAAAGTATTCCCCGACAACTGAAGTTCCAGAAAAAGCATCCAAAAAAATAGAATCCTCACTTAATCCAGTTTCAGAAACTCCGCTTGCTATTAAATCTAGTAACTTACCTTTGCCGCCATAATATCTCATTAATATATCCTAATTATTTCCAATACTACAAGAGGTGCCCATACACATCAAAAGTAGTTTTGATACTTGTGTGACCTAACATCTTAGATATCTCAAATGGATGTTTGTTCTCTTTAATAGCTAATGCAACAGCTGTGTGTCGTAGATCGTGAAACCTAAAAGGTTCTCCAATAGATGTCTTAACTGCTGGGATAAAGTATCTATTTCTAAAGTTATTGGCTTGAATTCTATTACCTTGTAGCGAAGTAAAGATTGGACCTTCTTTTCTACTAGTAAAGAAACTTCTTAGTTCTGTTGGTATCTCAACACTTCTTACACTCTTTACTGTCTTTGGTTGTGTTATTACTGACTCACCTCGAATAAGACTCAGTGACTTTGAAACAATAATGGATTCATCTTTAATATCTGAGGCATCTAAGGCAAACAACTCTCCTTTTCTTAGACCTGTCAGCCCTGCAAAGATAATGAGCTCTCTAAAGTGTTCATTTATGGCTAGAGAGAGCTTTGTGAGTTCATCTCTTGAGAGATAGCGCTGTTCTTTATATACAGGTGGAGAGATACTCTGTCTAACAATTGAAGTCTTACAAGGATTCTTATAAATCATATCTTCCTCTATTGCTGTAGCAAATATTCGTGAAAGTAAATTCAGTACTTTTCTCTGTGACTCAGAGGAGTAGTTAAGTTGTTGTAAACGAAAGAGAAAATCAACAACATCAGTGGGTTTAATAACATCTAGTCGTCTATGGCCAAAATAAGGAAGAATAAGCTTGTTATGGAGCTGTTCGTGTTGGATCTTTGTACTCTCTCTATTGGAGGTTTTAGAATAGCCAATGACCTCTAACCAGTCCTGGATAAGAGTCTGTCCTGCAAATGGGCTGATGTATTTATTGGTTAAGATCTCTGCCTCTATAATTTTTTTGAACTTTGTAGCATCAGTTTTTGTATGAAAGGTCTTTTGTCTCTTTTTACCATTTGGTTCATACCAATACACAGATGGTTTCTTTGTTACAGGGTGTAATCTAATTGCTGCCATAGTAGAAGAATAGAGATAGCGTGTGACGCTATTTTTAGCCTTCTCTTTCTAGCTTATGCCTTCTCTCCCATAGTTTCTCACCTTCGAAAGTCCAATAATCTGAACCAGAAACTGCTCTTGATTTATAACCAAATTGTGATGTTAATATGTCTGCAGCGGATGAGGATATTGAAGTTTCTTCACCGCTGTATTCAATTGTTCTATTTGTTACTACTGTTGCAACTATGTTTTCGTCTTTGCTAAATGTAAGTATGGACCCTATAGGAATATCAAGCATTTTAAAATTAATACGAGATCTAATTTCACTCGCTTTTTCGTATGCAACTTTGTCATCTGCATCTTCGAATTTCTCTTCTGAAGGTGTAACATCATTTATTGCCAATAGTTCAAGCACTGATTTAACTCTTTCAGCATCTATTTCAAAAAACTCCCTTTTTTTATTAACTCTGTGATCGCCAAATGCATCATGGAGTTTTTTTTCTACTAGGTCTGGATCCTCAACTTCGCAAGCATAAAAGCAGTGAAATGGAATAGGAACACTTGTGTTGTACAAGGTTTGCAACCTGCTTTCCAATCCATTGATATTAGTTTTACCAATTTTTGTAAGACCAGGCATTACTGGGTTTGTTAACAGATAAACGATTCCTGACATATTTTAAGTTTAGTAAACAGAGCCTTGTTTCAAACAGAAAAATAGTATGAATATTGAAATAAAAAATTACAGAAATTTCATCAAATATTTGGTCTAGGAGCACTGATATATAACCAAAAACTTTTTAGTGATTATATTTAATTCTTGATTGTTGTCAAAAAGAACTCTATAAATAACCCAACTCTATAAGGCTCATTGAAGAACAATATTAATCAGCCTTACAACTAACGCAAGTTTACTTATATTTATTATTAGAGAAAATTGAAAGTTCACATTGCAGTTCATTGTGTGTCGGAAAAATTTAATTTTTCCAAGTTGATACTTATTCTTAATAGTTATTATTTATAGTTATTATTGTTACTTTGTCGATGGTGGCACAAGGTGTGGTCATCAATGATATTAGGTCATGCCATGGGTGAAATAAGGTTTTGTCATCAAAACTCAGCATTTTCCCACTGGTAATAAATATTTTTATTATTTTTTACACAAATCTCAAAATGGGGCAATTCATATACATTGCTTAACTGTTCCATTGAGTTATGTTTTCTTTGTCTTGGATGTTTGATCAAAAGCGCATGCCCATCTTCAGCATATATTTTTGATAAAATTTCAACATCTCGGATTGCAGTTGATTGGCTAATTCCCGCTCTACTAGCTATGACGCTGAATGAAGGAAATGGTCTTCCAAGCTTTCCATTTCCTGTGGTGTAGTTAGAAATATTGTAGAATTTTCCTATCACACTGTAAGTCCGCATAGTCCTAGAATAACTGGTGCTGCTTAATGCTCGAATAGCAAACTCTGGAACCATTACAAAACTATACAAGCTTCTATCAATTTCTTCTTCTTCAAAAATCATTCTCTTCCTTTCTTTCGATGTAAATTTAGCAGAACTATTTTTTTATACAAGTTCTTTGTAATAAACTTAGATTATGGTATATTTACATTATGCAAGTTAAGAGACAAGTAAATTCCCCTGGCAATAAAAGAATTGATTATATCTTTTCTTTTAATGATTTCTCCCCTGGGTGGACTCAGGAGGTATTTGTTGAGTTAGATAAAAACTATCAAGCGGAAGTTGTTGGTTTAAATTGGATTCAAAACAATAAATCTTCCGAAAAACTAGATGCAAAACTACATAGAGATTTTCATATGGGAAAAATGTTAAATGATATCAATACTTGGCTTGAATTAAATGCTACTGACGAGGCTGTTGGTATGAGTAAAGAAAAGCTATTAGATCTCTGTAAACAATATTTGGATGCTTATGACCATCAAGGTGGCTGGAAATCTATTGATGATTGGTGTTTCTATGCTGCAGGTTATTTTATTGAAGCTCACACAGATTCAAAGCTTCCACTACATGAAAGAATTGGAAATAGGTTAGGCATTCAAAAAGCAAACTCAGATCATTTACTGCATAGAGGCAAAGCAAAAGGATACTTTAAGTCTTTTGGACAACAGAGAACTTTGGTGCCAACAAGAATAATAATTAGAAATATGAAGAAAATTCTGACTTAACTTATGTTTATTATGAAAGAGATGAGAAAAATATTAATACTTTTTGTTTTGATTTCCTTCTGTGGAGGTAGTTCTGAAATTACTTCAGTAGAAGATATTACGACTACTTCTTCCAGTTCTACATCGACCTCAACTTCTACAACTACAACTACTTCAGTTCCAAAAACTACAACTACTACAGTTCAAGAAAACACGACTACCTCTATTGCTAGTGGACTCACTGTAGAAATCGTATGTGAACCCGAAACAAGTGAAGATGGATACTTAGGGTTTAAATTAAATATCTACAATGGAAGTTCAGAATTAGAGGTTCTCAATATTGTTAGTTGGTTTGATAGTTCTAGAGCTGATGACTTGTTTATCTATGAAGACCTACCTGCACCAAATGAAACTAAAGAACTTATGTACTCTGTAGACCCAACCTTTACAAAATACGAAATAGAAATTGTAGTAATGGATAGTAACGCAGACTTTGTTTCTGACTATTGCTTGTGGAGTAAGTAATGGTTTACAAATTTACTTGTATAAGTTAAAAAAGTATTGAAAAGTCACTACAGATGAGTAACGAGGGTTAATTGTCACTTGAGTGGGTTATTATTTAAGTATGAAAAGATACTTAATACTTCTTTTACTTATATCCTTTTGTGGAGGAGATGTTGAGGTGTCTAATGATGATGTAGCTGTTGAAGAAAACTCAACTACAACTCCGATCTTCTCCTCCACTACAACAACACTTCAGGAAAGTGATACTCCCTTTAATACATACTGGAGAAATAATAAGGTGAAATCTTATGCTCAACTAACAGAATCAGAGCTAGAACTAAGCAATCAAATAAATTTTGATAAAATCTCATATTTAGTTCTTGCTGATGGAACTGAGTGTATAAAAAAAATTGGTGGAACATCCACAGTGGCTCGTATTGATGAATTTAATCTAGTAAATCCGAAAGGGTCTAATGAATGGGGTTTTATAGTTTCTGAGGAATATACATGTGATGACGAAAAAAGACCAGGAAGATTGTATGGAGACTTTTTCTTTCAAGACAATACATGGTGGGCTTATGTTGAAATCAACTCTGATGAAATCGATATTGCTAGCGAGTGGGATATAGCTGACCTTAATGTATGGAAATTTGCAACTAGAACTGAAATAGCTGCTGATACTTTTAGTGGAAATTATACCTGTAGAGCAGATGCGGATTATATAGAACGAGCTTATGAAAAGAAGGAGGTAGATGAGTATTACCTGTATAAAGATAGAGAAGTAGATTATTCAAAGCCAACTACATTAGAAGAGCTTGAAGAAAGTATTGGCTTGTTTGAAAAAGCTCAAGATTATTACTATATGGCTTTATCTGTAAGGCTAGGTTACAACTTTGGAGATGTAGAAGATTTAGATCCAGAAAACTCTTTCATAGACGCAGTTCTCTATGGCATGATTGTAAACACTGAAGACAACCTTGCATCAAAATACGCTATGAGAGATTATTTAATTGAAAATGGACCATTTGAAACAAATGCAGATGTAACTCAGTGGTGGATGGTTAATTCAAGTTATTCTGCTGTTGAGTGGAGAACAACAGATGAGTATTTTAAGTTTTATCTTGGAAAATTAGAAGACAGAGAAGATTATGGCAACCATATTACTGAAGGCTATGTTGCTCCTAATCCTGATTGGGTAATTAGTGAAGATTACCCAAGATATACTCTGAGAAAGAAGTGTGAAAATTAATAATAAATTTGTCTTACTTAATTATTAAATTAAAATTAAATCAAGCATCAGGAGTGAATAAGAAATTATTCTGCCAACCTGCTTAGAGGAAAGTAAGGTGGAGTAGGATGTGGTCTTAATGACAATTAAGTTCCTCATCAAAACGAGCTGATGTGGCTCGTTTTTTTGTTTCTCCTGTATTTTTAAAGGAGTATATATGAAAAGCGAACACCACAAACATGATAAAACTAATTCAATCCAACTAAGAGCTATATATGACATTGGCGTTGGTATTGCAAAGTCATTCATTAACAGCCAAAGTGAGGAAGTGTTTGTATGGAATGAAGGTTTATATGGAGTATGGCCGCTTGATACAAAACGTAAAGAGATAAAAAGTATATTAAATAACTTAGGAGGTGAACAGGCTCTACAACCATGGTTTCATCGATTACAACACCATAAAGATATTCAAATAGTAAAAGCTGAAGAGGTTACAAAGAACTGGTCAAAATGGGAACGCCGTTTAGAGACTTTGTATACTCTTTCAGATCAAACACAAATTTTATTCAGCACATACTCTGGTATGGGTGGAAGCGAAAGAGAGTGGAGAGTAATTTCAACAGGAAGATACTTTAGTAGAATTTCATATGAAATTTCTTTACCTATTTTTGATGGTAATAGTTACGAACACCTAGGTATTGAAGGCCTAGGTAGACTTATGGGTATTAAGGAGCCGAAATATAGTCAGAGAAGAAATATGATTTCTTATGATGTAGTTTTTGAGAAGCTTTCAACACTAAGTCAGATTAGTATATCAATTTTTTCAGATGAATCTTTTAAAGAGCTATATGTAGTTACGTATTTTGGAGAGTCATTTGAAATTGATGATGCTGAAAAATATAACTATGTTAAATATATTCAAACTAATGTAGATGATATTTATTTATCAAAGTACAGAGAGTCAACTCCGCAGGAAAAAAGGTTTGAGTAGTGTCTGTTTACGCTGCAGGTTTAATGGTAAAAGCCAAAAGGGAGTGTCAGAAAAATTACAAATTATACGCTATTATTTTAACATTAACATTGGCAAGGCCTAAAAGACAAGGGGCTTGTCTTTTAGGCCTTTTCTAACAGTGACAAGGAATAAATTAACT
>JAQCBB010000003.1 GCA_027621535.1 Pseudomonadota bacterium
GTGCCTACTAATGCTTTTTCTAGAAATTTAATTTCACTACCATCAGTTGTTTTAACTAGCTTAATGTTTGCATAAGTCAAACTAGAAATACCAACTAATGCTGCTAATAGTGATGACACAACTACTTTTTTTGAAAACATAATATCTCCTATTTATATTTTGAGAATCAAAAGTTATATAAACTATTTATATAATCTAGACCCTCAAAACTGTTTAATAGTTTAATAATTTATAACTATCAGGGTTATTTAAAAATTAGATTATAGGTGATCAATCTTGAACATTATTATATAAAAAAAGGGGTGATAAATCACCCCTTTTTAAGATTTTTTTTATAAAATTTATTACTTGTGACGCTTATATCCATCCAGATTGCTTGAAAATTCCGGCTCCAAATATGGAATGCCATATTCATCTAAAATCGTTAAAATTTTATCCCTATTTTTCATAATCACCGCTTCTATTTCATCACGTCGCTCAACTTCTCTTTTTCGTACACCTGCCGAGATATTCCATAATGTCTTGCCTGTTTTTTTCACTTGCTCATATTCTGGAATCGGGACTATCACCATCTCAACTCCTGATTTCCTGGCATAATATCCAGCAAGGGGTCCCCATTCAATCGCAATATCAACCTCTCCAGAAACAACATCATTGATTAATTCACCTGGAGATAATGTTAAATCTCTTTGAATTCGGTATGGTTTAGCTTGTGACATTAAGTCTTTGTCATCTAAAGCAACAGTGACTGGACTTTTATCCTTAATCCCAATTACGCTTTTTCTTAAATCTTCTGACTCCCAATCTTTGATATTTATACCGCTATCTTTTCGATATACCCAGACATACCCTGCTCGATAATATGGCTTGGTGGTATCGACAGCATCATAAGTTGTAGTAGTTCCAATGAGGTAATCGCATCGATAAGCATTTAAAGTATTTTTTAAAAAACCAAAGCGATCAAACCAAAATTGATAAGATAATTCTTTTCCCATTTCTTTGGCTAATAATTCTGCAATTTTGTTTTCAAAACCTTCGCCCTTATCATTTGAATATGGAAGATTATTTGAATCCGCGCACACTTTAAATTCATTATCTTTTGGGACGCGTCTTGCTTCTCCAACCTTTCCATCACTATAAAGATCTCCAGCATATATAGTTCCCATGCTCACCAATGGTAACGACATTAACGCAATCAAAAGTGTAATTAATCTTTTCTTAGCCATATCCGCATTTCCTTAAATTTATAAACAATTTTTCATAATTATACACAAAAAAAAACACCCTACCGAGGTAGGGTGTTTGTAAGACCAACTAACTAGTAATTAGTTTCTTATAATTTAGAAATTATAAGCTAAATACTGTTAATGCACCGCCGCCAGGAGCTGCGTTGTATTTTGTTAGTTCTTTATAACCACCAGCAGCACCAAGTGCGTCTGTGTCATTTGTTAGACCAAGGTTCATAGCAACACCAGCCCAACCACCGATACCAGAAAGCGTACCTACATATTGCTTACCTTTGTGGCCGTATGTGAAAGCATTACCAATAACACCTGAACCGACTTGGAATTTCCAAAGTTCTTTACCGCTTTTCGCGTCAAGAGCTTTCAACCAACGGTCTAATGTACCGTAGAAAACTAAGTCTGAGTCAGTTGTTAAAGCACCGCCCCAAGCTGAGAATTTCTCTTTGTTGTACCATACTTTTTTGTTAGTCATTGGGTCATAAGCAGCGAAGCCACCCATTACACCGTCAGGACCAGCAAACATAGTAAGTGTCGCACCAACCCAAGGCTGACCAGCAACATATTTAGACTCAACTGGTTCGTATGTCATACAAACGTGGTTCATTGGTGAGTAAATTAAGCCAGTTTTAGGTGAGTATGCAGCAGGCTGTTGGTCTTTTGTACCAAGAGCTGCAGGACATGTACCTTTAGTGTTGTAATCTTGGTGAGTTGCATGTTCTGCAACTTTGTTTGGAACACCAGATTTTAGGTCAACGTCAGTTGCCCAGTTCACGAATGGGTGAACTTTTTCAGCAGCAACTAATACGCCGTTGTCAGCTTGCCATGTGTAAGCAAAACCGTTTCTGTCATGGTGCCAAGCGTATGTTTTACCACCTTTGTCAAATAAGATAACTTCGTTAATACCGTCGTAATCCCATTCGTCGTGTGGTGTCATTTGCATACCCCAACGTGCCATACCTGTATCTAAGTCACGAGCAAAAACTGTCATAGACCATTTGTTGTCACCAGGACGTACGTCTGGGTTCCAAACAGATGGGTTACCTGTACCGTAGTACACTAAGTTTGTTTTTGCATCATATGGCCACCAGCCCCATACAGAGCCACCACCATGTTGCCAACCATCTTTAACTGCTTGTGGTTTTAGCCATGTTTTAAGACCTAAGTCAGCTACGCCACCTTGTAGTTTGTCAGTTGGGATCTTTTTGAAAGAACCACCTGTTTTGTTACCACCGTTTACATCTTCGTAGCTTGATAGAGCTGAGTATAAAGGTGTGTCTTTGTTAAAGTCTGAACCGATAAGAACTTCTTTATCTGGACCTGTTGAATATGCTTTCCATGCTGTAGAACCGTCTTTAATGTTAAGTGCTTGGAAGAAGCAACGAACACCGAATTCAGCGCCTGAACAACCTTGAAGCACTTTGTCTTTGATCACGTGAGGAGCTGAAGTGTTAGTAGCGCCAACTGCTGGATCAGTAATTTTAGCAGTCCAAACTTCTTTACCAGATTTAGCATCTAGAGCAACCATGAGACCATCGTTTTGTTGAAGAAAAATTTTACCATCGCCAAAACCTAGACCGCGGTTAACGTTGTCACAGCATAATACTGCTTGAACGCTTGGATCTTGTTTTGGGAAGTATGACCATACGATTTTTTGATCGTTGTTTAGGTCTAAAGCGTAAACGTTATTTGGGAACGCTGTGTGTACATACATTGTGCTACCAATAACTAATGGTGAGCCTTCGTGACCACGGTTAACACCAGTCGCGAATGTCCATGCAGCTTTAAGGTTCTTAACGTTACCTTTGTTGATCTGAGTTAAAGCTGAGTGACCATTGTTTGTGTGGTTACCACGTGGGTGAGCCCAATTGTTCGCATCAGCAATAGCTTTTTCTTGATCAGCAGCAGCAGAAGCAACCATAGGGGCTGCGACAGCAAAACCAGCTACTAAACCAAGAGCTAATTTGATTTTATTTAATTTCATTATATAAATCTCCATAGTTAAAACTAAGGGTTTAAAAAAAGAGCAAATAAATTCCCCTCTATAAAAAATTTACACAGTGGACTTCATTTACTGTAGCACTAATATCACGTGCTTGTGGGTTAATATATACCCATCTTTTATAAATTGCAACAGTTTTGTTACAATTTATTTACATTTTTTGATTTAAATTTCTTATTAATATATCTTGTATCTCAGATTGTGTATTACTCAACATATAGTATATGAATGCATAAAATTCAAACAATTTAGATTGTTATATAATGCTAATTAACGTACAAAATAAACTTAAATATTAAGAAAGTTTGCTGCCCCATGAAGACCCTGTTCCCAGAAATTGAACCCTATGAAATCTACGCATTGTCAGTAGAGTCCGGTCACACCATCTACGTCGAGGAGTCAGGCAATCCAATGGGTAAACCGATTATTTTTTTGCATGGAGGCCCAGGTGGAGGAACGGGATCAAAACAAAGACGTTTTTTTGATCCCAAACATTACCGGATTGTTCTTTTTGATCAACGTGGTTGTGGAAAAAGTACTCCCCAAGGTGAAATTGTAAATAACACCACCGATGATTTAATCGATGATATTGAAACAATTCGGAAACATTTGAATATTGAGCAGTGGATTTTATTTGGTGGCTCTTGGGGCAGCACCCTTGCTCTTGCTTACTATGTCAAATTTCCCAAACTTGTCATTGGATTAATCTTAAGAGGTATTTTTCTAAGCCGTACATTTGAGTTGGAATGGTTTATTAAGGAGGTTG
The DNA here is from genome assembly GCA_027621535.1 of Pseudomonadota bacterium. Taxonomy (GTDB): domain Bacteria; phylum Pseudomonadota; class Gammaproteobacteria; order Burkholderiales; family Methylophilaceae; genus BACL14. The sequence continues at coordinate 4,010 of JAQCBB010000003.1, forward strand.
CCATTTTCTTCCCACGTAAATATCAAAAACTTTTAGATTTTCATCACACCATTAATAAAGAATCCCTCGTATCTGATTACTCTCGGTTGGTGTTTGGTAAAGATCTAAAGGTCGCCAGGAAAGCGGCTCATGCTTGGAATAGTTTTGAAGGAAGCATCTTAAAGCTCACTTATGAAGACAATGTTGCCCCTCCTGAAATTAATTACGAAGATGAATTAGCCAGAGCTCGTGTTCAATTACACTATATTAAACATCATTGTTTTGTGAATGGGGATGAAATTTTAAATAAACTTCAATCTTTAAAAAAAATTCCTACCGTTATCGTTCAAGGTCAATACGATATGGTCTGCCCACCACAAACCGCCTTTGATCTTCATCAGGCTTTACCCCATGCAGAATTTCATTTAATCGTTGATGCTGGGCATTCAGCATCTGAAACTGGCATCACCGATGCCCTGATCAAAGCCACAGAAGCATTTAAAAAAATCTAAATGAATTTATTTCTTTGGAAAAATAAATTTTACTTTTCACACTTTTCAAAGAATTTAAACCACCATAGATTCTTTTCTTTATGTGCGACAACTAGTTTTTATTTTTTATTTACTTTGATCCCATTTATTATTCTGATTTTTTTACTATTAAGCAAATGGGTGTCAAATTCAGATATTTTATTGCTTGAACTGCATAATGTAACCAATAATCTTTTACCTGAAATATCTGAGTTGATGATGATTCAAGTGAAAAAATTCACCACAGACTCAAAAGGTTTAAGTTGGATTTGGTTTTTAATTTTATTTGGGGCTGCGAGTCCATTGGCAAATGCGTTAAGGAAAAATTTTCAATTAATTTTCAATATCCAAATAAAAAGACGATTTTTAACAAATAAAATAATCGATGTCATTGTGCTGCTGCTGATTATTTCTCTTTTTTTCAGTTACATTTTTATTTCAAAGTATCTTCAAAATTTAGCCTCTGTCTTCCATGCACTGATTCCCTTCAGTGAAAAATCATTTTTGTTAATATTGTTTTCAAGTATTCTCATGCTCACCGTGATGACCATTTTTTACAGCATTATGGTTCCGATAAAAAGATTACCAAAAATATTATTGATCATTGGCGCTGCAGCCACCTGTTCTGTATGGATATTTTTGCATGAAATGTTCGATGTCATTATGAATATGAGCCAGTCTTATGGAATATTTTATGGAAGCATGAGAAATTTATTTATCTCTTTGATCTGGTTATTTTTAAATATTGCCGGATTACTCTTTGGAGTGGAGTTAATTGCCTTTATTAATAATAAAGATGTTTTCAAATATCGGGTGTTGTTAATGCAGCCAAATCGGATCTTAATCGAAAACTTTTTTAACAATAAAATTGAGCGTTTTAAAAAAGACGAGATCCTGTTTAATCATGGAAGTCCATCAGCTTTTTTGTACTTTATAGTCGAGGGTCAAATTGAGACTATCATTAATAATCAAAAAAGGGTTTTGCATAACAACGAATATTTTGGAGAGCTTTCCATTATTAACAATTCTAAAAGAGTGGGTGATGCTAAGGTGGTTTCTGATTGGGCGAAAGTCATTAAAATTCCTCAGCTCGCTTTTAAAAAATTACTCAAAGAGGACATAAGCTTTCAGAATGATATTCTCAAAAATTTAAATAAGATTATTATTAACTAACTCTTCAAGCTTGGCTTTAAATCAAAGGCGATGCAAATTCTCTCTTCATTAGAATTAAAGGCAATGGTTCGATGAAACACGCAGGATGGAAAAAAAATTACATCGCCCTCATCAGGAAGGATGGTTAATTTTGGGAAGTTGTTATGTTGCTTTGGGTAATTATCCCCATCAGTACTTAATTCAATGGCTCCCTCATCAGGGCTTTCTCTCAGCTTTGGAATACTTAAATATACAGCTCCACTGATCCAACCATCCTCATGAATATGAGAATTTAAGTGCCCCCCTTGTTTCATTCTCACATACCAGGAGCTACTAAATTGTATGTCTTTAGGAAAAAGTTTAATAAATGCACAAGGACTATTTTGATGCATCTCGTAATACTTTTGAATCATTTTTTCTAAAGCCAAAGATAACAGCTGAAATGATTTTTCATTGCGCTGAAATAAATTTCCTGAAGATTGAATTCCGTTATATAACCTGCTTTGCTTGCGATCTGAAATTTCAGTTTGCTCGATATCTGACAACAAATCAAATCGAAGCTTGTGATTATTGTGCACGAGTTCCGGTACCCTCTCATGTAAAACAAATTCCAATGGGTTTGGGCAAAAGTTGTACAAATCCGGTTTATTAAAATTTACAGCGTAATGATTCGAGAGCGTGGCAAGCAATGGAGATGTATGCTTTGTACCAATGACTTTTTTTAATTTTTGTTCAAATTGATTAAATTGTTTTAACTTATAGTGGCAATACAAAGCCCTTGATGGGGCATCATATAGATTAGCTTTCTCAAAATGAGGAATCGCTGACTCAAATAGTTGATTATCGTAATAAAAAATAGCAAGTTGATAATTGGCTTTTGGGTGATGGGGATCAACCTCAATGGCCTTCAGTAAAAACTTTTTCCCCTCATTAATATTGCCATCGTGCCATAGCGCATCCCCAATATCCGTAAAAAATTCTGCATTATCTTGTTCTAGATTAATTGCATTTTCATATTCTTGTATAGCTGATTTAAGTTGACCTTGATTTCTCAGTGCTCCAGCTAAATTGAAGTATGTTCTAGAGGTTTTGGCAATCATCAAAGATTTTCTATAAATATCAATCGCCTCACCTAATCTTCCTTGCTGCTGGTAAACCGATCCCATATTATTTAATGCCTCATAAAAACCGGGTTGTATGTGGATTGTTTTTTGATAATTTACAATGGCCTCGTCAAAATTTCCAAGCTGTTGAAACAAAATCCCCTTGTTGAAAAACACTTCAACAAAATCAGGCCTTAACCTAATCGCTCGATCATAACAATTTAATGCACCTTGAGAATCATTTAAATTGAATTTAACTGCGCCTAGGTTAAATATAATCTCAGGAATTTGATCATTTATTTTTAGCGCCTGTTCATAAGATCTTTGAGCATTAATCAAATCTCCAGTTTTTTCGAAACAGGCGCCCAAAATATTCCATAAAAATATTTCATTAGGTAAATGTTTAATGAAGCTTTGTGCTTGTTTTATTGCACTCTTGTAATCCCCCTGGTCATGAAGCTGGATAATATGTTGAATATTACTTTGTGTTAAATTTTTCATTATCATGTCATTGGAATTTTTAAATAATTTTCCTTACAACTTTATATTAACAAATTATTTGATCTGATTATCAAACCTCTACGTTGTCGTGATAAAATGCGCGCTATGGATAATATCACTTCAATCAATTTAATTGGATCAGTACTTTTTGCTATAGCAATTTTACATACTTTTTCAACCAAGTACTTTGAGCATTTAGCACACACCCACAAAAAATTTTCTGGACTCTTACATTTATTAGGTGAGGTTGAAATTGTCTTTGGTTTTTGGGCCATGATACTGATTATTTTTATGTTTGTCCTCGAGGGCAAAACATCAGCCGTTGAATATGTGGATTCTAGAAACTTTACCGAACCTATGTTTGTGTTTGTAATTATGGTGATTGCCGCAACAAAGCCTATTCTAGAATTTTCAGAAAAACTGGTCATCTTGTTGAGTAAGTTAATTCCGATTAAAAAAGAGATTGGTATGTTTTTCTTATTATTGAGTTTTGTCCCCCTTCTCGGATCATTTATTACTGAACCAGCGGCGATGACCCTTGCCGCTCTCCTGCTTGGACGATTGTATTATAAAAGTAACTTATCAAATACATTGAAGTATTTAACTTTAGGCGTGTTATTTGTAAATATCTCCATAGGCGGAACACTGACCCCCTACGCTGCACCGCCCGTGCTCATGGTTGCAGCGACATGGAATTGGGATATCTTATTTATGCTTGAAAATTTTGGCTGGAGATCATCCATTGCCGTTTTAATCAATGCAACTCTTCTTACATTTATTTTCAGAAAAGAAATTCAAAATATAAATTTCAATCCCCAAGCAAAAAGTGATGTTCCTATAGCCCTGACTCTTGTTCATTTATTATTTCTTTTAGGTGTTGTTATTTTTGCTCATCATCCGGCAGTGTTTATGTCACTTTTTTTATTTTTTCTTGGAATCACAACAGCTTACAAACATTATCAATCTGAATTAATTCTTAAAGAAGCTTTATTAGTTGCTTTTTTCTTGGCTGGGCTGGTGGTAATTGGAGGCGTTCAGCAATGGTGGTTGCAACCGATTTTAGTTTCGATGAGTGATAATGCAGTATATTTTGGGGCAACAATTTTAACTGCTTTTACTGACAATGCAGCGTTAACCTACTTAGGTTCTTTGGTTGATGGACTGAGTGATCCCTTTAAAATTTCACTAGTTGCAGGTGCGGTCACAGGGGGCGGCCTCACAGTCATTGCGAATGCACCCAATCCTGCAGGAATTAGTATCTTAAAGCAGCATTTTGATGAACAATCGATTAGTCCATTGGGATTATTGGCAAGCGCACTTGCTCCAACATTGGTTGCTATTGTTTTATTTAGGGTTATCTAGTTTGTCCAAGACAACATATGCTATTGATTTAAAAAAATTAAAATTAACCCGAGAACGGGCCAAACTATCCGTTCAAGATGCAGCTTCCTCTTGCAGTTTGTCTCCTCAACAAATAAATTCAATTGAAAATGATTTAGATGTTGGTTTTTTTAATGAGCATTTTAAAGAAATAGCCGTCAAAAAATATATTAAATACCTTGGCTTAACCCAATCAGAAATCCTGATTCCCGAGAAAGATACTCATAGCCAAGAAGTTGAACCCTCGAAACAGAAATTAACCCCCGAAATAAATATTCAAAGGCTTGTTAAAATTGCGATAACAAAAAAGAAAAGTACAATTATTTTTGTTCTATCAGTGGCTCTATTGCTCATGGTTGCCCTTAAGGATCCAATTGAAACGGAAGACAATCTTCAAGAAAATGAAATTGCAGTAGATGCGTTGAGTGATAACCAAACTGATTTATCCCTATCAGATGAGCCGATACTGATTAATGAACACGATGATCATTCTCATTCTTCATCTATTTCTATTATTGCAAACACTGAAGTAGCTCCTGTGAACAATCCGAGCGACTGTATTGGCTTGTTAAATACTGATAATTTTCAAAATTATCAAACAAAGTATGTCCCTGAAAAACCCAATAATTATATTCACATTAAATCCTCATTGACCCAAACGCTATGTATTCAGTCAGGAAATGAAGAAGCTAAATCAATTGTAGTCACAGAATCTGAACCATTAAATTTTAAGGGGGGTGCACCATTTTTACTACACATCAACGAGCCAGATAAAGTAGAGGTGTATTTTCAAGGCTGGAAAGTATCGCTGAATCCTAACTTTCAAGTCTTTAAGATTAACTCTTACCAAGATCCGACTTTAACAAGCCTCGAGTAATTCCTGCCAAGATGTTGTGAAACGTTGACTCTTGTTTAATTGCTTCATCTGCCACTTTCCATCTTTTGACTGCCAGCCACTGGTAATAATATTGTGATGATATTTACTGCGAATGGCATCCAAAGCATTGCTTAAATTGGCACGAATTATCTGTGCGGCACAATCCTGATTCACATGTTGAGCTCTTTTTAAGTCTAGCAAAATAATACCCGCTTTATGGTATGCCGTATTATGCTGATATATTTGTGTTAACCCGGCCATTGCTAAACGCATGAGCTGTTCATGATTATCCGTATGGATGACGTGTTTCAATCGAATCAAATATTGAATAGGCTGTTTAGCAGTAAATGGGTTATTTCTAATAAATAAGATCATTTCCTTTGTTAGTAATTCTTGCTTTCTGAGTTTAGCTGAAGCCTTCTGTACAAACGTAGTAATTGCATCTGCCATATCTGTAAAGTTATCAATTGTTTGTCCAAAACTTCTCGAGCATATGATTTGTTTTTGATCGGGTTTAAACGATTCTATCGGGTAACACTGAATTCCATTCAGTTCATAAATCATTCTTTCCATGTTGACACCAAAGAGCTGCTTCATCCATTTTGGGTTGGCTGTTTTCAACTGATATACAGAGTCAATTCCAATTGCATTCAGTCGCTTTGCTAATCGAACTCCAATACCCCACAACTCAGAAACAGGTATTTTTTTTATTAAACGATCTTGTGCGGCTAAATCAATCTCAGAAAAACACACCACCCCCTCAAACTCAGGATTTTTTTTTGCCATGTAATTTGCTAATTTGGCTAAAGTTTTAGTTTCAGCCATGCCAACACAAACCGGAAGTCCAATATCTTTGAGTATTTTAAATCGAATCAGTCGACCCTGTTGTAGACAGTTTGTACGTTTTAATTTTAAGAAACATTCGTCAATGGAATAAACTTCTTGATCTTCTGCAAGCTTTCCTAACAACTGCATCACTCGATTACTCATGTCTGCATAGAGAGGATAATTAGACGAATAAATCTTCACTTTATGTTGACGAATAATAGATTGCGCCTTAAATAGCGGCATTCCCATTTTAATGCCTAGCAATTTGGCCTGATTACTTCGCGAGATAATACAGCCATCATTATTACTTAAAACAACAACAGGATTTTTTTCAAGCGATCGATTAAATACACGCTCGCAACTGACATAAAAATTATTCACATCAACCAGTGCAATCATTATTTAAATTTACGTACACATCCAGTAACCACGCCCCAAATTTCAAATTCACTGTCTGACTTAATATGGATTGGTTTATATTCTTTATTTGCAGGCATTAAATATGGTCCCTCACTATTTTTAGCAAGCACCTTCACCGTGAATTCACCATCAATAGACGCGAGCACAATGTCATTAATTGCTGCTGACTTAGAACGATCCACAATCACAATATCATTATCTAAAATTCCAGCATCAATCATAGAATCTCCTTTAATGCGGACAAAAAAAGTGGACTCACTTTGGTCGATAAGGTATTCATTTAAATCTAATCTTTTTTCCGCATGATCATCCGCTGGTGATGGAAACCCGGCAGGAACTTTATGGCTAAATAATGTTATTGGATTAACCCTAGTTTGCTCTGCTGGCATGATGAATGACTCTACATTTGATGTGATTTGATGTAATAAAAAATTCTTCACTACCTTGACACGGCTATGTGGAATACGGACTACCTTTGTTGATTCGGCATAAGGTCCTGTGTCTTTTTTTCGACCAGCGCCTACTCTCAAGCCTCCGTGTGTGTGTATTATTTGACTCATATTTTGATTAATGTAACATTAATCAAAATATTTTTACAGTTATTACTTTTAAAAAAAATCAAAAATTATCTTGACAACTTAATTTAATCACGGCAAAGTTACTGACAGGTGCCCAGATTCAGCATTAAATGGGCGATTTGAGCTGATAATAAAAATTATTTGTGATTAGCTTAAATGATTTATTCAATAAAATATGGAGGAATAATATATGAATAAAGGCGAACTTATAGCAGCAATTGCGAAAGCAACAGGCTCGACAAAAGCTGACGCTGGACGTGCCTTAGACGCTACAATCGAAAACGTTACTAAGGCTTTAAAAAAGGGCGACACAGTGACTCTCATTGGTTTTGGTACATTCAAGGTTAGTAAACGAGCAGCTCGTATAGGTCGAAACCCACAAACTGGTGCTGAATTAAAAATTCCAGCGCGTAAAGTTCCATCATTCAAGGCAGGTGCAGGCTTAAAAGCAGCAGTCAACTAATTTATTCTTTAGTGAATGAAAAAAACCCAGAAAATCTGGGTTTTTTTTCGTCTTAAGTCTATATCGATTTTTTATTTATTTTTTGGTAAACATTTTATACAGCACAGGTAAAACAATTAACGTGAGTGATGTTGAAGTGATGAGTCCGCCAATCACAACGATGGCTAGAGGTTTTTGAACTTCAGAGCCAGGGCCGGTTGCAAATAAAAATGGGACCAATGCTAACATCGCAACTGACGCTGTCATTAACACTGGTCTTAATCGTTGCTTACACCCTTCAATAATTGCCAAATCTTGTTTGATGCCGTCTTTTTGTAAACCTTGAATACAAGAAATTAACACCACGCCATTTAATACAGCAATGCCCGCGAGAGTAATAAACCCAACGGAGGCAGGCACAGACAAATACTCTCCGGTAATGGCCAAACCAAAAATACCGCCAATACTTGCAAACGGAAGCACCGTGATAATTAAAGTAGCAAAGCGCACTGAATTAAATAATAAAAATAAAAGAAAAAAGATACCAACAATGGTGAGTGGGATAATAATAGAAAGGTGGCCAAGAGCTCGGGTCATATTTTCAAATTGTCCTCCATACTCAATATAATAACCATCAGGGAGGTTAAGTTTTTGATCGATTGCTTTTTGTAAATCAGCTACCAAACCACCTAAGTCACGTCCTTCAACATTAATACCGGTATAGACACGTCGTTTTGCAAATTCACGACTAATCCGGGCTGGGCCATCGCGTGTTTCAATAGTGGCCAGGTCTCCTAAGGATACTCTGGATCCGTTAGGCGAGGTCAACATAATATTACGAATCACATCTTCATCATCTCGATATTGAGCTGGAAATCTCACTGCCGCTCCAAAGTTTCTCTGCCCCTCATAAATTCTTGTCGCCTCTTTGCCGCCAATGGCCATTTCAATCAGATCGTTAATTTCTGACACATTAAATCCATGACGCGCTATAGCAGCTCGATCCAATACAATGTTCAAGTATTGTTGGCCCGTGACTTTTTCAACCTTAATCCCAGTAGCCCCTGGAATAGCTTTGGCTAACTCTGCAACTTCATCCGCTTTTTTTCGAAGTATACTGATGTCATCGCCAAAAATTTTAACTGCGACATCCGCTCTCACTCCGGTCACTAATTCATCCACGCGATCAGAGATCGGTTGCATCATAACGATTACCACCCCTGGAAGGAATTTAATTTTTTCTTTAATCGCGTTGGAGATGTCATCTTGCGTCCATCCTTCAGGCCATTCATCCTTTGGTTTTAAACTTACTATAGGTGTTGATTCATTTTGTGCCTGAGGATCCGCTGGGCTCTCTCCCCGACCTAGGGCACTGACCACAGATTTAACGCCAGGGACTTCCATGATGGCCTTCATGGCTTTGAATTCCATATTAATTGATTCTTCAATCGAAATATTTGGTACTCGATCAATCCCTGGAACAATAGAACCTTCTTTCATTTCTGGAATAAAAGAGGTGCCTAAAAAAGGGATCGTTAAAATAGATGCAATGAAAAAGCCAACAGCAATGGAGATCACTTTTTTTTCATTAATCAAAACTTTTTTCAATAAAGTCACATAGGGTGTTTTTATTTTTTGAATAATTTTAGTATCTTCACCCGATCCGCCAGTTAAGAAGAAACTACATAATGCTGGTGATAACGAAAAAGATAAAATCAATGAAATAGTCAAGGCAATGGCTATGGTTAAAGCTAATGGAGAAAACATTTTTCCTTCCATGCCTTGCATCGTCATTAACGGTAAAAAAACTAAAATAATAATTCCCACTCCAAATAAAACTGGGGTTGCGACTTCCTTACACGCATTAAAAATCACCGTATTTTTTATAATATTTTGACGCTCTTTGGAATCATATTTATCTAATGTTTTAATAAAATTTGGATCCATTTTCATCAACGCTTTTTGATTGTCTCCTTTTTTATGACCCAATCGATGAAAAGTATTTTCAACAATAACCACCGAACCATCCACCATTAAACCAACTGCAATCGCTAAACCCCCCAGTGACATTAAGTTCGCCGAAATGCCTAAATAGTTCATGACCATAAAAGTAATTAATGGAGTTAACACCAAGGTCATCACAACAATCATGCTTGATCTAAAATCACCCAAAAAGATAAATAAAATAAGAATCACCAGAATAATACCTTCAATAAGTACCTTCACTACGGTATTAATTGCCGCATTCACCAATTCACTTCGATCGTAATAAGGAACAATTTTTAAGCCGCCTGGTAATAATTCTTTATCATTAATTTCCTCAACCCTGGCTTTAATATTTTTTACAACCTCCTTAGCATTCCCGCCTCGCAACATCATCACGACCCCGCCCACTGATTCTGTAATTCCATTTTTTATGACTGCGCCCACGCGAACTTCATACCCAATTTTTACTTCGCCAATATCTCGCATATAAACAGGGATACCGTCAGTTTCAATAAGAACGATATTTTCAATATCATTTACAGTCTGTATTAGGCCTTCTCCACGAATTAAATATTGCTGAGCACCTTTGGGTAAAACACCTGCTCCACTATTAATATTATTTTTTTCTAAAGCTTCAAACACTCTGGATAATTTAATTTTATAGTGGGCCAATCGATCAGGATTCACTAACACTTGATATTGTTTAACGTAACCCCCTTGGGAGTTTATCTCAGCAACACCGCTTATATTTCTTAATAAGGGTCGAACCACCCAGTCGTTAATTGTTCGTCGATTTGTCAGCTCAGGAACCGTCAGCTGTCGCCCCTCCTCACCAGGAAGCTCCAAAGTGTATTGGAATATTTCACCTAACCCTGTAGAGACCGGTCCGAGAATTGGAGAAACGCCTTTTGGCATATCGCCTTGGACTTGCATCAACCTTTCCATAACCAATTGACGCGCAAAATAAACATCTATTTTGTCATCGAAAACAAGGGTGATCAAAGAAAGAGCATCTTTGTTTAATGATCTCATTTCAACCAAGCCAGGCAAGCCTGTCATGGCAATTTCAATGGGGACTGTAATAAAACGCTCAACTTCCTCAGGGGACTTGCCAGTGGCTACTGTAGCCACTTGAACTTGAATATTGGTTACATCAGGAAAGGCATCCAGTGATAATTTTTTTGCTGCAAAAAAACCGCCCACAATCAACATGCCAGAAATAACTAAAACGATAAGTCTTTGGTTTAAAGAACCGTTAATGAATGATTCAATCATAAGTAATTATTCTTTTGTATAGAGACGCTCATTGTTTAAATGAAAAGCGCCGTCAATGACAACCTCTTCCCCTTCCATTAAGCCATCTTCAATATGAATAAATTCTTTATTTTTAATTCCTAAAGTGACCGGCCTTAATAAAAACTTATTATCAGCAATTTTGATAAATACATTGGGGATATCATCAATCGATACGATAGCATTAACTGGGACGCCCACTTTTTCAACTTCTTTACCTGACACTTTCATGGTAATCAGCATGTCGGGCTTGAGGAGACCATGGCTATTATCAATCTCTGTCCTTATGATCACTGTTCTGGTTACCGGGTCAACAATGTCTCCGAGATAGCTTATTTTTCCTTCAACATGTTTTTCTTCGTAGGCAGGAACATCGATTAAGATATCATCCCCTTCTTTTAAAAATCCAATCTGTCGCTCAGGAACTTGGGCTACGCCCCAAACCTCACTTAATTTAGCAATTGTAAAAATATCCTCGGTTGGCTCAACGACTTGCCCCACATTGACATTTTTTTTGATAATTTTGCCATCAATTTTAGCAACAATACTTGTAATTGCATCAATTTGAGTTTCTGATTGAATATCTTCTATTTCTTTTAGCGTCATCCCCATGACAAATAATTGATCTTTACTGGCTTCCATTTCAGCTTTGGCTGCTGAAAGTTCTGTTTTACGCTCTAATTTTTGCGCCTCACTGACCACATCAGCATCAAATAATAAAACAGCACGTTCATAAGCTTTCGTTTTTAATTCAACCATTTGTACCGATTTAATATAATTCAGCTGTTGTTGAGCTAACTCAATGCTATTAATCAGGGCTAGAATATCGCCTTGTTTAACGGTTTGCCCCAGCATACCGCTTATCTCGATGATCCTTCCTTTTACCGGGGATCCAATACGAGCCAATAAATTTTGCTTCACTTCAATGCTTCCTGGAATATCTAATGATCTTTTAATCGGAATTTTTGTTGCCTGCTGTATCTTTATTTGTTGCAACATTTCATCAGACGCTTTAACCTCATTGGGATTAATTCTTTGAGATTCAGCCTCATTGCTTTTTTCTGAACAAGCTCCTAAAAAAACAAATAACATTATTAATAAATATTTAATTTTCATATCTCTCCATTATTTTTGAACCTAGCAATTGCTCCATCTCCATAATGGATACAATGTAGTCTAATCGCGCTGACAAATAATCTTTGCGCACTACCCTTTGCGTTCTTTGTGCATCTAAATATTCTAAAATACCTCGCTCACCAAATCGATAGGCGGCTTCAACCACTTTTAATACCGATTCTGCTTGATCTAAAAGACTCTCTTCAAAAGTCATCACTTGTTCTTTAGCAATTAAATACCTCTGAAATGATGCATTAATATCTCTTTTTAAAAGAAGGGATTGTTGCTCATAGGTTGCCTCTACTTCTCTTAAGTTTGCTGCAGCTTGGCTAATTTGACCCTCCCTTTGATTCCAGATTGGTAGCGGAATACTTACTCCGATCGTGTAGTTCCTGATACCCGGATCTTGATTCATGCCAGCACTTAAAGTGAGCCCAGGATTGACTAAATTTTTTTCTAATTTAATTTTATTCTCAAATACAGAAGAAGCTGCTTTCAGTTGCTTCAGCCTGGGACTATTTTCGATTAAATTAGTTACATCAGCTTTGTTAAGGTTAATATTGGACTGAGGAAATTCTCCGGTCAACTCAAACTCGTCCGGAACAATGGTACCAATTAAACCTTTTAAAAAAAATTTACTTTCCTGAATTCTCAGTTTTGCAGCTTGAGCATCTCGTCTTGCCGCCAACAGTTCCGTATCAGCTTTAATTAATTCGTAGCGAGGTGACTCACCCACATCCACCCTTAACTCAACGCGGTCTCTGATGTCTTGAATTACCTTTTGATCGGCTTCAGCTATTTTTAAAATTTCTTGATTGTGAATGACGCTATAAAATGCTGACTTAATATTCAACATTAAATTAATTTTGGTTCCTTTGTTAACTTCATCCACAAACTTTAAATTTGACTCAGCAATTTCTTTACGAGCACTCCTTACATCAGAAAATTCTATGGGTTGTGAGATGCCAATGGCCCAATTCTTATCTTCTACTATGGGAGCCTGTCGAGTTTTAGTCGGTCCAACAGCGATGCCAACATTGGGGTTTAAATATTGTTCAGCTATGGTAATTCCGGCTTTTGCGGCATCTTCTTTGGCTTGCATGACCTCTATTAGAGGATTGGCTTGATTCGCCATATCAATGAGGTCGTTGAGCGTATAAATCGGATTTGAAAACAGTCCAGAAGACACTAACATAAGAAAAATAACGAATTTTGACTGTTTTAAAATCATCGAAGTATATTATAGAGTAATTAGGTTTGAAAAACAGTATTTTTAAGGAGAAAAAATGAGTCAAATCCTTGTTACAGGAGCAAATCGAGGCTTGGGTCTGGAATTTGTTCGCCAGTTCTTAAATCGTGGGGATCACGTTATTGCAACCTGTAGAAATCCAGATACAGCTGATCAATTGCATGACTTACAAAACTTAGGTCCACTCGAAATTTATCGACTGGATGTAGGCAATCAAGATCAAGTCAACACACTTCAAAAACAGTTAGCGCATCTCCCCATAGATATTTTAATTAATAACGCTGGTATTTGGAGAGGGAGTCAGCTGGGCCATATATCTATTGACGAATGGATGGAAAGTTTTAGGATTAACAGCATAGCCCCCATACACATTATTCAAACGTTCTTACCTAACCTTGAAGCTGGTAAAGATAAAAAAGTGATTTCCATCACCAGCAAGATGGGGAGCATTGAGGATAACACCAGTGGCGGCTCATACATCTATCGCTCCTCAAAAACTGCCCTTAACTCAGCCATGCAAAGCATACGGCATGATTTAGTCCTTAAAGATATAGCGACCTGCACTTTGCATCCAGGATGGGTGAGAACTGATATGGGAGGTCCTGGTGGATGGATTGATGCGCAAGAAAGTGTGTCAGGCATGATCAAGGTCATTGATCAAGTCAGCCTTAAAAATACTGGGCAATATATAGATTATGCGGGAAAGATTATTCCTTGGTAGGGGATATTGAACTTGGGGAGGCTTATCTGGCCTCCCTTGGGAAACCATGGAATTTATTAATTCAGCAATTCAGGCCTTGTAAGCTTTCAAAAAAAGACAGCCTGCTTCCTCATCAAAGCGTCATCAAAAGTATTTTTTTTCAACAATTAACACCCAATGTTGGAAACATCATCTTTAATCGATTTAAGGAGTTATTTGGTGGTCACTTTCCACAAGATCAAGATATATTAAAAGCCTCTGATCGCCTCAAAGACATTGGATTGTCAGCACGAAAAATGGAAACGATTATTCGCATTAGTGAATTTAGCTTAAATAAAGCTATTCCTTGTTTAGAAGAAATAAAAACACTCAGCAATCAACAGATTATTGAGCAATTTATTCAAATTAAGGGGGTAGGTCAATGGACTGTAGAAATGATGTTAATGTTTAATCAATTGCGCATGGATGTTATGCCCGCATCAGATTACGCCCTGCGTAAAAATTATACCAAGCTTTTCCGATTAGATACCCTCATTACAGCAAACGAATTAGACAAGGCCACCCAAAACTTAAGTCCCTATCGCTCGATTGCCGCATGGTATTTGTGGCAAGTAAAATAAAATCTATTTCTTCTTTGGTTTTTTAGTGTTGGCTTCCTGTGTATGGCAAGAAGAGCCTTTTCGATAAGCACACATCACCGTGAGAGCATCAATGATAAATTGAAACAACACAATAAATAGGGCAATTTGAATCAAGTACCCGGCCCAATTAATTGAGACAATGTCAGCCACAGCAGAACCCATAGAGTTAGCCCCTAAACACATAAAAAATAGTCTTGTGTTTTCATACAGGGTCTGACCATCAATTACCCGGGTAATCACCGCCGGGACATAGGTTAGAGGAACTAATAAAAGAATCCAAAAAAACAATCTTACAAAAGCACAACGCATTAATTTCTCCTTAATTTAATCAGTAAATTTAAAATCTCGCACAAAGTGACAGGAATATCCATTTGGATTTTTCTTTAAATAATTTTGGTGAGATTCTTGAGCAGGGTAAAAGTTTTTGAACGGATGAATCTCGGTTACGACTGGGTCTTGCCAATGTCCAGAGGCATTCACCTGGCTAATAACATTATCAATGAATTGCTTTTGCTCTTCCGTGACATAAAAGATAGCTGATCGGTATTGAGTGCCTCTGTCGTTACCTTGTTGATTTTTTGTTGTCGGATTATGCATTCTAAAAAATTCAAACAACAATTTTTCTGTTGTTAAAGTTTGAGTGTTATAAACCACCTGAATGGTTTCCGCATGGCCCGTTTCACCTGTTTTCACATCTTCATACGTAGCATTTTTTAATGCCCCTCCAGAAAAACCAACGGTGGTTTCTAGGACACCATCCAAATCTTGGAGAAGGTACTCAAGGCCCCAATAGCAACCGCCGGCTAAATATATTTCTTTTTTTTCCATAGAAACGATTGTAAAAGATTGAATGAATAATAAAAAAGCTAAAAAATACTGCATTAATTCAACATAAAATTAATCGCAATCTCCAAATGCTTCCAAATACCGAGTTTGACATTCTTTATCACTCATGCACTTTTCAAGTTCACTCGGAACTGCTTTTTTTTGTTGAAGTTTTTTTGAAGTTAACTTTTCCTTTGATAAGGTTTTCATTACCTCAAATCCGCTAGTGTGATAGCTGGGCATGTTTCTTTTCTCCTTGTGAGATACATTATTAACGTTAAGCTTTTGGCTTGTGTTTGGATGAAGGATATCAAATAAAGTTCAGGTTTGGCAAGAAAATCAGTGATTAATTGATTAAAGCACACATACCTTCACGCATACGCGAGGAAAACTGACCTTTCTTCAGCTCTCTTTCAGAGTAATCTTTTAATGAGAGGTTATATCGATTTAAGTATGTTTTTTCATAGAATGCGGCAGCCAGATCCTTATTTTGAATGGTGTACTTTTCGCACACCAATTCATCTTCACCTAATTTACACTCTTTTAAAAGGTATTGAGTGTGAATTGACTGTAAACCCTTTTGATCATCATAAGTCCAGACTTCTTTTTGATTATCTGTTTCCGAAGATACCCAATCATTGCTGGTTGTTATCTTTAAATCACATTCCATATTGATAATTTTAGCCTGAGCAATACCCAACATAAAAAATAAAAACAAAAATCCGCTCGACTTAATGTAAGTCATCTTTTTCCTTTAAAGATATTGTGGTTTAGCTATTACCAGCCAAGCTCACAAATAAAATTCTCATCCCCGAGTAATTTTTCACAACGCTCCGGGTATATGTAAAAATAAGTTAAAACAAGCAACACAATGATCAGGATATAAATAATCTTTTTCATAATGACTCAGCTTTCTTTAATTTTATTTGAAACTACTCTCTTATGATCCCCTATTTTTTGAAAAATTACATCTATTTTTGCTTTTAATTGACTTGTCTACAAAAAAAGCGGATAGTAGCCGATTAATTTACGCTTGTTATTTACGCTTAAAATCTATAGTTGCAGTTCCACTAAGTCTTTTAATACTTCATAACTCTCTATAAATTAATACTACTACTAAATTTTAAAAGGAATACACATGGCAACAGGAATTGTAAAATGGTTTAATGAAGATAAAGGTTTTGGTTTTATTATGCCGAATGATGGAGGCAAAGATCTTTTTGTTCATTTCACTGAATACAGATCTCCAACAGGAGCTCATCCCGTCCTTAAAGACAATGACAAAGTGAATTACGAAGTTGGTGAAGGCCAAAAAGGTCCTCAGGCGGTAAACGTAACCATTGTGGAGTAATTAATCCTCCATTAAGAAGGGCAACTATTTTTTAGTTGCCTTTTTTTTGTCTTTTTAGCCTCAGCTAAAATTTTATCTTTCTTTTCTTTTTGTTTTAGTTTTGCAAGTTCTTGCAGAACTGTAAAGCCGCTCTCAAAAAAATTAGCCATAATGATCTCAATATCTAAACATTGTTAAGAATAACACAATCCAAATTAGGAGAGATCTAATTGGGAGCTTTAAATATGCTGAAGAGATTTCAGCATTATGATATTTACTTTATTTGGTGGGCCCACCTGGACTCGAACCAGGGACCAAAGGATTATGAGTCCTCTGCTCTAACCAACTGAGCTATAGGCCCTACGATTACTCTTTACCTTCTAGGAAGCTTTTTAATCGATCTGATCGAGTAGGATGTCTTAATTTTCTTAATGCTTTTGCTTCAATCTGACGAATACGCTCTCTAGTCACATCAAATTGTTTACCCACCTCTTCAAGTGTATGGTCAGTATTCATCTCAATACCAAAGCGCATTCTGAGAACTTTCGCTTCTCGAGGAGTTAATCCTTCTAAGATTTCATTGGTCACATTTCTGAGGCTTGAATAAACTGCTGCATCATCAGGAGTGAGCGTACCAGCATCTTCAATAAAGTCACCTAAATGTGAATCTTCATCATCACCAATGGGCGTTTCCATAGAAATAGGTTCTTTGGATATTTTTAAAATCTTTCTAATCTTATCTTCAGGCATTTCCATTTTTTCAGCCAACTCAGCTGGCTCTGGCTCTTGTCCAGTTGACTGAAGAATCTGTCTTGAAATTCGATTCATTTTGTTAATCGTTTCAATCATGTGTACTGGAATACGAATCGTTCTCGCTTGGTCCGCAATAGACCGAGTAATTGCTTGTCGAATCCACCATGTTGCGTATGTAGAAAATTTATATCCGCGACGATATTCAAATTTATCAACCGCTTTCATTAAGCCAATGTTGCCCTCTTGAATCAGATCAAGGAACTGTAAACCTCGATTGGTATATTTTTTAGCAATAGAGATCACTAAGCGCAAGTTAGCCTCAATCATTTCCCTTTTTGCTCTTCGTGCTCGAGATTCACCTCGAGTCATTTGTCGGTTAATTTCTTTAAAGTTTTTAATTGGAATGCCAGAAAAAGTCTCTAGATCTTTTAATTTTAATTGTTGATCAAGAATCGAATGTTTTAATTTTTCTAAATTTTGTACGTAAGCTTTATCAGCCTTCATTTCCTCCTTGAGCCATTTTTTGCTCGTTTCATTTCCAGGAAATGATTTAATAAATTGAATCCGTGGCATTTTCGCCTGATTCACACAGAAATCCATAATCGTTCTTTCATGAGACCTAATCTGAACGATAAATTGCCGAACTTTATCACATAACACTTCAACTAATTTTGCTGAAAATCTAAAATTTAATAATTCTTTCTGGATAAGATCTTGATGTTTCTTGTATTCTTCATCATCAATCCATTTATTTTCTTCGCGCAGTTGGGATAATTTTTTATGCGCTGTTCTTATTTTTTTAAATCGCTTCAGAACTTCTTCAGTTAATATTCTCAAATCTTCAGAAGATATTCCTTTGCCACTGTCAGAGCTTGATGAATCATCATCGACATCACTCTCTGCATCAACATTTTCATCAGCCGAATCATCATCATTCATGCCAAGTGCTTCATTGAGCTCTTTCTCGGCCTCAATATCAATTAATCCATCCACGAACTCATCGACAGACAACTCTCCAGCCTTGACGCGATCACCCATTTGCAGGAGATCGTCAATAATGCCTGGACATGCTGAGATTGCCTGAACCATATGTTTCAGACCATCTTCAATTCTTTTTGCAATTTCAATTTCTTCTTTTTTATCGAGTAAACCAACTTTTCCCATCTCGCGCATGTACATGCGAACTGGATCCGTCGTGCGACCAAAATCAGAATCCACTGTAGCCAGAGCCTGTTCTGCTTCTTCTGCAGCCTCCTCATCTGTGACGGGAGCGGGAGCATCATCCATTAATAAATTTTCAGCATCTGGAGCCTCATCGTAGGTGCGAATACCCATGTCATGAATGATTGAAATGATTTCATCGACTTGATCCGTTTCAGAAATTTCATCAGGGAGGTGATCATTGATTTCTGCGTGGGTTAAATAGCCACGCTCTTTACCTAAAATAATTAATGCTTTTAATTGATTACGACGAATCTCAGCTTCTTTTGGACTGGAAGCTTCATCAAGGTATAGGTCTTTTAATTTTTTAACACGAGGCTTGCGTGTTTTTTTTTCGGTTGCTTTTTCTTCAGGATTTTTTCTTGGTCTTCCCATGCGCGAGTGCCTTAAAATATAATTGTAATGCGACCGAATATAATACCAAATTAGGTGTTTTTCATCAATAACTTTGGAAACTTATATTCGTAATGAATACTTTATTATTTTTTGAAATTTTTTAAGAAATCTTTTTCTTCCGCTGTTAATTCACTTAATTTTTTATTTTTTAACATAGCTAATTTTTGAGACTGTATTTGCTTAGTAGTTATATTATTTAGTACCGATTGAACTAATATGAACTCAGCATCCAAATCAATATTTTCTGCATAATTCATGATTTGATTTTGCAATTCATTAATTAATTTTTCTTCAACTCTGTCATCTAAACCATGAATTAAACTCGCGCTATTTTCAAATGGAGTTTCATTGCCTTGAATAATTGATAAGATCGCTTTGTATATTTCATCATCAACTGAATTTCCTTGAAATACTTTATGGTCCTCAGGGTTAAATAATTTTGGGTTTATTAATACAATTAAAATATATTTCCTTTTTGCAGTTAGAGTATTTTTAGCTGATACGCTATATTTTATTTTTGTATTTATGGATTGATTTACACTCAAAAATTTTCCACCAACCATTTTTTCAATTTCAACTTGAGAGAGATGAATCAACTCAGATACCCTTTTTAATAAAAATATCTTGTACTTGGGTGAGCTCATTTTTTTATAGATCGGCTCAAAATTATTAATAAATTTTATTTTATTTTCTTGAGATTTTAAGTCGTTATTAGTGGTTAAGCGCTTGATTATAAAATCTGATAAGGGTGTTGCTTGATTGATCTTTTGCTTAAAATCATCGAGCGAATGATTCCTAATATAAGTATCTGGATCTTCACCTTGAGGTAAAAACATAAAATAAAACTCCAGATCATCCTCTAAAATTTCAACCGCTGTATTCAGTGCCTTCCATGCAGCTTCAATTCCTGCATTATCCCCATCAAAACAAAATGTTATTTTTTTTGAGTACCTGATCAACTTTTTCAAATGATAAATAGTTGTCGCGGTCCCTAAGGTTGCCACTGCATTTTGAACACCATGCTGATGTAGAGAAATAACATCCATATAACCTTCAACAATCAAGATATTTTGTTCATCACGAATTCCTTTTTTGGACTGGGATAAACCGTATAACTCGTAACTTTTTTTAAACAATGGTGTTTCAGGTGAGTTGTAATATTTTGGAGTATCGTCTGGATCAACAACACGACCT
The DNA here is from genome assembly GCA_027621535.1 of Pseudomonadota bacterium. Lineage (GTDB taxonomy): Bacteria > Pseudomonadota > Gammaproteobacteria > Burkholderiales > Methylophilaceae > BACL14. The sequence continues at coordinate 24,504 of JAQCBB010000003.1, forward strand.
CCAAAGCCAATAATATTATCTTTTGCATTAAAAATTGGGAACATAATTCGATTTCTAAATCGATCATACAATTTCCCAGCCTCATTCTTTTGGACTAACCCAGCCGTCTGTAAGATTGAGTCATCGTAATTTTTAAACACTTGTTGTAAACCCTGCCATTCTTGGTTTGCAAAACCAATTTGAAATTGTTTGGCAATTTCACCAGATAATCCACGGTTTTTTAAATAATGAATTGCTTCTTTAGATGCACGAAGATTTTTTTTGTAAAATTGATTCGCTTTCATTAGTGCTTGTTCAAGAATCGAATAATCGAACTTATCTGAGGTTGAAGTTTTTTGTTCATTTGGAACAGACAGCCCTAATTGGCTAGCTATGGATTGAATTGACTCTATAAAGGTCAGTCCCTCATATTCCATTAAGAAACTAATCGCTGATCCATGCGCCCCACAACCAAAACAATGATAGAACTGTTTGGACGGACTTACAGTAAAAGAGGGTGATTTTTCTTGATGAAAAGGACAACAGGCAACATAGTTTGCTCCAGCTTTTTTTAATTTAACTCTCTGGTCAACAATATCAACGACATCAATACGATTAAGTATTTCTTGAATAAATGATTCAGGGATCATCACATTATGATAACTGAAATTAAATTAAATTTATGAATGGATTTAAGTTAGCTTTTCGCGAACAGTTTTTGAAACTTGTCCCATGTCTGCACGGCCAGCAATTTTTGATTTTAGAACACCGACCACTTTTCCCATGTCTTTCATATCCGTTGCATTTACTTCAGCAATAACTTCATCAATGATTGTCCTAACTTCACCATCAGTTAGAGGTTCTGGCATATATTTGGTAAGCACATCGATTTCAAGTTGCTCTTGATCAATGAGATCTTGTCGGTTTGCTTTTTGATAAGCCTCTATGGAGTCTTTGCGCTGTTTTAACATTTTTTGAATAACGGTCAGCACTTGATCATCGCTTAGCTCAATACGCTCATCAACCTCTTTTTGCTTGATTGACGCATGAAGTAAACGAACTGCACCTAAGCGAGCAGTATCTTTTGCTCGCATAAATGTTTTCATATCTTCAGAGATGGTTTGCTTTATCGACATCTCAGGAGTGGATTAATAGAGTTTTGGAGGAAGCATCTGATTGCGAAGACGTCTGTACTGTCTTTTTACTGCAGCAGCTGCTTTACGTTTACGTTCCCAAGTTGGTTTTTCATAAAACTCTTTAGCACGAAGATCATTTAATAAGCCTGTTTTCTCAATAAGACGCTTAAATCTTCTCAAAGCAACGTCAAAAGGTTCGTTTTCTTTTACTTTAATTGTTGTCATAAATATTAAAAAATTATTAATTACTAAATAAGGCGGTTATTTTAATGCTAATATCACTTTTTTTCAACTAAAAAAATACGAAATGTTAGTTTTAGGTATAGAAAGCTCATGCGATGAGACCGGTTTAGCAATTTATGATTCAAGCGCCGGATTACTTGGACATGTGTTAAATTCTCAGGTTGATTTACATCGACTTTATGGTGGTGTGGTCCCCGAACTGGCTTCACGAGATCATATTCGATTTATCTTGCCTTTACTTGATGAACTTTTAAACAAAACCAGTATTTTAATTGATCAGCTTGATGCAATTGCATATACCAAAGGACCTGGTTTATCAGGAGCGCTTTTGGTGGGCGCAAGTGTTTCTGAAAGTTTAGCATTCAGCCTGAATATTCCAACCATTCCCGTGCATCACTTGGAAGGTCATTTGCTTTCTCCATTTTTAGAAAAACATGCTCCAGAATTTCCATTCTTAGCCTTATTGGTTTCTGGTGGTCATTCTCAATTAATTCAAGTCCATAGTCTGGGTAATTATGAAATTATTGGAGACACCCTTGATGATGCTGCGGGTGAGGCGTTTGATAAGAGTGCTCAATTACTTGATCTTGGATATCCTGGAGGGGCGGCATTATCAAAACTTGCCGATCAAGGTCAGGAAAAATATTCACTTCCTCGGCCGCTCATTAATACTGATGATCTAAACTTTAGTTTTAGTGGGTTGAAAACAGCTGTTTTACATTTGGTGAATAAAGAAAAACCTTTAAACGAACAAACAAAAGCAAATATTGCTTTTGCGTTTCAAGAATCAATCACAGATGTGCTTTCTGTTAAATGTTTAAAAGCCTTAGATGAAAAAAAACTATCATCATTAGTCGTATCCGGGGGTGTGGGTGCTAATCGACAATTAAGAGAAAAATTAACTGCCCTTTCTCATCAGCATAAGTTTAAATTATATTTTCCAAGGCTTGAATTTTGCACTGATAATGGAGCAATGATTGCCTTGGCTGGTTTTTTTCGTCATAAGCTATCTGCATCGACAAACTATGAATTTTCAGTAAAGCCAAAATGGAAATTAAATGACTTATAACGATTTAGCGGAATTTTGATTCTTGTCGTTGTAATAATTTTTGAATATTTTGTTTATGTCGATAGATCAACATAAGACTTAAAAAAAGACTTAGAAATATAAAGCCAGTTTCTGTATTCATGAAATAAGCAAAAATCGGCAAAACTATTGCGGCACTTAATGCAGAGAGCGAAGAAATTCTAAAGATTAGGAATATAAATAGCCAAGTCGCTAAGACCATCAGAGCAATTTTAAAATCAATAACAAGTAAAATACCAAAGGCAGTTGCAACCCCCTTACCACCTTTCAATTGGTGGTAGATTGGAAATAAATGTCCTAAAAAAACTACTCCAGCTACTAAAAAAATTTCATTTTTTTCAAAACCAAGATATTGGCAGAGAAGAATCATTAAAGAACCTTTTAATAAATCACCTAATAAAGTTAAGATAGATGGAAGCTTTTTTCCAGATCGCATGACATTAGTAGCGCCGATATTTTTAGATCCAAAACTTCTCGGATCTTTTAATTTAAAAAGTTTGCTGAAAATAATACCAAATGATATTGAGCCAACAAAATACGCTAAAATGAGGACTATAGTAAATTCCATATATTAATTATAAGTGATAACTCATTAGATGAATAATCGAATATTTATATCCAACCTCGTGATCCCAATTATAATTGGTGTTCATGAATGGGAAAGAGCTATTCCACAAAATTTATATCTAGACATTTCTATCGATCTAAAAAAATCTGATCCATTTACTAAAGATAATCTTTCTGAAACCATTGATTATTCTTCTGTAACCAGTGGAATAAAAGAAATTGCTAATGAAAACAAACAAATTTTATTAGAGAGTTTTGGTGAAAACATTATCAATCATATTTTTAAAAACTTTCCTGCTCAGCGTATTGAACTTAAAATTGCTAAGAAAAAAATTCTACCTGAAACTGATTTTGTGGGGATCGTCCTGACCCGATCCATCTAACCACGAGGGTGATGTTTTTGATGAAGGTCTTTTAATCTTTCACGTGCAACGTGGGTGTATATCTGGGTAGTAGAAATATCGCTATGCCCCAAAAGCATCTGAACTACTCGTAAGTCAGCCCCATGATTTAAGAGGTGAGTTGCAAAAGCATGACGAATTACATGCGGAGATAAGGTTTGAGTTATCCCTGATATTCCTGCATAGCGTTTTATTAAATACCAAAATGCTTGACGACTCATTGGCCCTCCCCGCGAAGTTACGAATAAATACTTAGATTGTTTTTGTTTTAAAATAAGATCTCGACTTTTTTTCACATATTGATCAATCCAAAAACATGCTTCTTCACCTAAGGGAACTAATCTAGTTTTATTGCCTTTTCCAGTTACCCGAATCACCCCCTCAGTTAAAGAAACTTCGGTCATTAAAATTAAGATTAATTCACTAACTCGCAACCCACATGCATAAAGAAGCTCAAGCATAGCCCGATCACGCATTCCCTGATCATCATTTAAATTCGGTGCTTTTAACAAAGCTTCTACATCATTTTCATTTAGACTTTTTGGAAGAGATTTTGAAGCTTTGGGGGCTTCAATCATCAATGTTGGATCTACTTTAATTATATTTTCACGAATGAGGTATCGATAAAATCTTCTAAGACATGCGAGTAATCTTGAGATGCTTCTTGATTTTGAATGTGGAAATCTAAAGGCCAAGTACTCCTGAATCTCACTTTTCGAAATAAGAACAATATCATTATTTTTATACCATGCGACCAGTTGTTTTAAATCATACCTGTAGCTATTCAGTGTATTTTTTGACAAGCCATCTTCAAGCCATAAGCTATTTAAGAATTGATCTATGATGGATGGAAGATCTTTAATATCATCTGAAGTCATTAAATAAATTATGACATAAAAAAAGCCCCTTAAAAGAGGCTTTTAAACTATAGCTTAAATTATTCCGCGTCTTTTTTATCTTCTTCTTCTGCTGCTGCTGGAGCTTGTTCAGCTGGAGCTGCTTCTGCTGCTGGAGCTGCTTCTGCTGCTGGAGCTGCTTCTGCTGCTGGAGCTGCTTCTGCTGGTGCTGGAGCTGCTTCTGCTTCTGCTGCTGGTGCTGGTGCTAGTGCTGGAGCTGGTGCTGGTGCTGCTTCTGCTAGTGCTTCTGCTGCTTCAACGACTGGAATATCCTCGAATTGTGAATCTGAGTCACGCATTTTAAGTCTTTCTTTAATTCTCGCAGATTTACCAGAACGTTCACGAAGATAGAACAACTTTGCTCTTCTGACATTACCACGGCGTTTCACCTCAATTGTATCTATTAATGGGGAATGAAGCTGAAAGGTTCTTTCTACGCCTTCTCCTGATGAAATTTTTCTGACAATAAAAGAAGAATTTAATCCACGATTCTTTCTGGCTATAACCACACCTTCAAAAAGCTGAACTCTTTTTCGATCACCCTCTACAACGTTCACACCCACGGCCACTGTGTCGCCTGGGGCAAATTTAGGGATTTTTTTGCCTAAACGAGCTATTTCTTCATTTTCTATGGTTTGAATAATATTTTTCATAACTATTTCCTTTTATTTAAGTCTTGTTCCTGCTCTTTTAATGCTTCTTGTAGCAGCCGAGACTCCTCTATTGTTAATTCCCGATTATTAATTAAATCAGGTCTTTTTTTAAAAGTTTCAAGCAAAGCGTTTTTTTTTCTCCACTCAGCTATCTTCTTATGATCTCCAGATAATAACACCTCTGGTACTTTTAAATCTTTAAAAATCTCAGGTCTTGAATAATGGCAGTGATCTAAAAGTCCTTCAAAAAAAGAGTCTTCTTGGTATGACTCAGCTTTATTTAAAACCCCGGGAATAAACCGAGAAACCGCATCAACTAGAACCATTGCTGGCAATTCACCCCCCGTTGTAACAAAATCACCAATCGAGATTTCCTCATCCACATATTGATCGATAAATCTCTGATCAACACCTTCATATCGACCTGAGATCAATGTTAAATTTTTTTCTTTAGACAAATCTAAAGATTTTTTATGATTTAAAGTCTGTCCTTTAGGACTTAAGTAAATCACTTTAGAATTACCATCATTTTCATTTGCCATACTCTTTTCGATTTCATTAAGAGTATCTACCAGTGGCTCAATCATCATGACCATTCCAGGTCCGCCGCCGTAAGGCCTATCATCTATTGTTTTATGAACATCCTGAACATAATCACGAGGATTCCATAAATTTAATTCTAATTTTTGCTCATTTAACGCTCGACTAACTACCCCATCCATTTTTAAAATTTCAAACATCTGCGGCATTAGGGAGACAATATTAAATGTAAGCATCTAAAACTCTTTATCCCAATCTACTTCTATTCTTTTACCGGTTAAGTCAATTTTGACAATAACTTGGGGTATATAAGGAATTAACCTGTCCTTCTCTCCCGAGACAACTAAAACATCATTAGCGCCCGTTTCGATTAACTCTGTGACTATTCCGAGATTTTGTTGTTGCAAGTCATAGACGCTTAAGCCTATCAAATCATCCCAGTAATACTCGTTATCTTCTAACTGAGGCAATTCCTTTCTATCCACAGCAAGGATCTGACCTTTGCTTTCAATTGCCTGGTCACGATTATCAAAACCAAGATCAGCAACAACATCTTGACCCTGAATCTTCATTGCTTCAATTTGTATACAATTCCAATCTTTTTGGTTTTTAGATAAAAATTGCTTTTTATACTGTATAAAACTTTTAGCTGTTTCCGTAAAGGGTCTTATTTTTACCCAACCTTTTATCCCATAGGCTGAAATAATTTTCCCTATGATGACAAGGTTTTCCAAAAATTATTCTTCTTTTGGAGCCTCTTCAGCAGGTGCAGCAGCCTCTTCAACTACCGGTTCTGCAGACGCAGCTTCAGTAGGAGCAGTAGCCTCTGCAGCAGGTGCAGCAGCCTCTTCAACTACCGGTTCTGCAGGCGCAGCTTCAGTAGGCGCAGTAGCCTCTGCAGCAGGTGCAGCAGCCTCTTCAACTACCGGTTCTGCAGACGCAGCTTCAGTAGGAGCAGTAGCCTCTGCAGCAGGTGCAGCAGCCTCTTCAACTACCGCTTCTGCAGACGCAGCTTTTTCAGCTTCTTTTTTAGCCTTTTTAGCTTCAGCTTTTTTTGCATCCTTTTGTTTCATTACTTCAAGCCCGGCCGGACCTTTAGCTTGTAATTTTATAATTCGTGACATAGTTTCAGAAATTTGAGCTCCATGACCTTTCCAATATGCAATTCGTTCTGCATCAATACGAATTGTTTCAGCGCCTGATTGAGCCATAGGATTATAAAAACCTACACGCTCAATAAATCGCCCATCTCTGCGCTTTCTAGATTCTTGCACCACAACATTGTAGTAAGGTTTTTGTTTTGAACCACTTCTTGATAGTCTAATAATTACCATAAATAATCTCTAAAATTTTATTCTGAAAAGGGTGGATTTTACGCTATTTTTGGGTATTTTGGCAAGTATTTCATCATTTTATCTGTACAAAGTAGGATCTTTAATCCCTGCTTTTTCAAAACCCTTTTGCCTTAAGTCACATGAATCACATTTTCCGCATGCTCGCCCATCAACATCTGCCTGATAACAAGAGACGCTCATTGAATAATCAACACCCAACACCAAACCTTTTAAAATAATATCTTCTTTTGAGAGCTGAATTAGAGGGGTATGGATGTGAAATGGTTTGCCCTCAACGGCGCTTTTAATACCTAAATTTACCATTTTTTCATAGGCCTTTATATATTCTGGCCGGCAATCTGGATAACCAGAATAATCAACAGCATTGACACCCAGAAATATATCGTTGGCTTCAATAGATTCAGCCCATGCAACAGCTAACGACATCATAATTGTATTTCTTGCAGGTACGTAAGTGATGGGGATTCCATCGGTTCTTTGCTCAGGGATTGTCAGAGAATGATTCGTTAATGCTGACGACTTGAGCCAGCTCATGTCAATATGGATCTGTTTAAATAAATCTACTTGATGAAATTCTGCAATTTTTTTTGCCGCATTGGTTTCCGATGCATGTCGTTGTCCGTAAATGACATGCAAGGCATAGCATGTATAACCCTGTTGTTTTGCAATCGCCAGTGTCGTTAATGAGTCTAAACCTCCTGAGAGTAAAATAATGGCTTTCTTAGACACCTTGTTTTTCACCCCATAATATTTTATGCAATTGCAATTGCAGTCGAGCCCCTACCCCATGATCTAAGATCCATTTGGCAAGTAATCCTCCATCAAGCTGTCCATAGACTGGGGAAAAAAGTATTTTTTTTGGGTCTAGCTGGTGCTCCTGAATTATTTGTAATGCCCACTTAAAATCTTCTTGATCTGCAACGACAAATTTAATTTCATCAATCGGTTTAATTTTTTTTAAATTAGGCCAAAAATTATTCTCAGCCTCCCTTGATTTAGGCGTTTTTATATCCAGAATAATTTTTACTTTTGCATTTATGGCAGAGATATCTATACCTCCCCCGGTTTCTAAAGACACATCGTAATCTAGATCACAAAGTTGATTCAATAAATCAAAACAATTTTTTTGTGCCAAGGGTTCGCCGCCAGTCACAGTGACAAATTTTGTAGAATATTGCTGAACAGAACTTATAATTGTATCTATCTCAAGCTGATTACCCTGATGGAAAGCATAAGCAGTATCGCAATAGGAACAACGCATGGGACAACCTGTTAATCTTATAAAAACGGTTGGAAAACCAATTCTTGAAGACTCTCCTTGAATCGAATAGAAGATTTCATTGATTCTAATTGTTTTCATTAGTGTTGTTAAAGTTTGATAGATTCAAGTGCTTTCAATCTTTTTTTTGCACTTTCAATATTTGAAGCGTTTGGATATTCTTTGATAATTTTTCTTAAGGTTTGCTTTGCTTTGGTTATTTGGGTTAACTGAATTTCCGTATTTGCTTTTCCATAAAGAATTTCTGGCATCAACTCATGATCTGGGTAATTTTGAATTAATTTTTCATAAGTTTTTAAAGAAGCGTTGTAGTTTTTGAGTGCAAACTGAATAAAGCCAATATTCTTTTTTACTTCGACTAAGCGCAATGACTTTGGATAGGTTGTCACAAATCGATCAAACATTTCAAAAGCTTCTTTATATTTAGTTGAGCGCATCAAACCTTCCGCATCATTGAACATCTTCAGTGCCTGCTCTTCGTCTATCAAGGGAGGAAGTTTATTCTCAATAACACCTCCTTCAACTTGATTGGTTGAAGATGCCTTGTCCTCATCTAAAAATTCTTGATTGATATTATTTATTTGGTCCTGATTAGACTGGATTAAATTATCTTGAACAATATCCTGTTGTTTTTTTGGCTGCTCTTGAAATAAATCGATTTGTTGCTCTAATTTTTCAAAGCGACTTTCAATATCTTGATAATTTAATTTTTGACGATCCTCAAAACTTTGCACACTAAATTGCAAAACCTCAACATCGCCCCTGAGTTTAGCGAGATCATCAAAAATTTCATTAATTTTATTGTTAAATTGTTGCAGGCTGCCACCTTGGAGGACTTGCTGAAGATCTATGATTTTACTTTCTAAATTGACAAGCTTTTCTGTTTTTAAAGAATTGAGCTGGTTTTGCAGGTCATTAATTTTTTTTCTCGCTTCATCATCCTCAAGAAAGGCAAATGAATTAAAACTTAAAATCAACAAACCAGCCCATAATATACTTTTCATGAAAGAAATCTATATAGCCTTATTCTACTTCGTAACTAATATCTACTCTTCTGTCCTGATCACATTCCTTACCTTGGCAGTTTTGATTAGCTTCCTCTTCACCATAGCTTACTGTTTCAATTTGCGAATCATTAGCGCCTGATGTGTTCATCACATCTTTCACTGAAACTGCTCGTTTTTGTCCTAGAGACAAGTTGTGCTCATGCGATCCGCGATAATCCGCATGGCCTTTGAGAGTCATTTTTGCTGCCGGATGATTTGCAGCATATTGAGCATGGGCATTTACAACATCAAGATACTCTGGTTTTACTTCAAATTTATCAAAATCAAAATAGATACTTCTTTGAGTAAGCAAGCTATCCGTTCTTAATTTATCTAAACTCAACTCTCCATTTGCTGCGCTTGCGCTTGCGCTTGCGCCTGCGCCTGCGCCTGCGCCTGCGCCTGCAGAAGGGGCATTAGCATCATTTATCGGAGTAGAGCTACAGCCTGCTAAGAGAGCAAAAGCAATACCTGCATAAAAAAGCTTGTTCATTGATTTATTTCCTTTCATTAAAAATTAAATGGTGACCAAGTAGCTTCTTGATTACTCAATGACCCTGTATCAACAAAAAGTTGTTTAAAACCATTTAAAGACACTGTTTTTAAGACAGTTGCTTCTCCAGATTCTTTACTCGTATATAATATCATATGTCCATTCGGACTGAAAACAGGAGCCTCATCATTTTTTCCTTTAGTTAAACGCATCACCTGATTCGACATTAAATTTTGCACCACCACTTTATAAGATCCATTGTCATTGGTAATAAACGTTAATAACTTTCCATCTGGGGATAGTCGAGGACTCACATTGTATTTTCCCTCAAAAGTCACTCTTCTGGTTTGCTCAGAAGCCAAATCAATGGAGTAAATTTGTGGACCGCCGCCCCGATCAGATACAAAGTAAATTGACTTACCATCGGGCGACCACACTGGTTCTGTATCAATAGAGGGGCTTCTCATTAATCGTTGCACATTGCCCCCATTAACATCCATAATGTATATTTGAGAAAATGCATTGTAGGTTAGAACAATGGCTAATTTTTTACTGTCAGGAGACCATGCTGGAGAACTGTTATTTCCTTTAAAATTAGCGACAAGTTTTCTATCCCCTGTTTTCAGGTTTTGCACAAAAATAACTGGCTTTTTCTGCTCAAAAGAAACATAGGCAATTTTTTCTCCATCGGGCGACCAACGCGTCGAAATAATTGGCTCATTTGAAATCACCACTGATTTTGCATTAAATCCATCCATATCTGAAACATTTAAGTGAAATTTCTTATTGTTTACTTTTTGAACATAAGCAATTTTTGTATGAAATACTCCCGGTGTACCAGTAATCTTTTCGTAGATCACATTTGAGATTTGATGACCAATTTGTCGAGCTTGTTTTAATGAACCGATGTATTCTGTTGAAATAATGAGCTTTTCTTTGAACACATCCACTAAATTATAGGTCACTTTGATTTGTTGATCGTTTTTTTCTACGAATCCAATCACTAATAATTCAGCCTTAAGGCCTGACCAAAATGTATAGTCAACTTGATCGGAATTAGTAGGTAAGGATTTAACACCCTCGGTTTTAATAATTCTAAAAAAACCGGATCGAGATAAATCGGACTTGATCACGTTGTGAATTTGATTTTTTTCATTATCGATATCATCGTCAGAAAAAGGGATGACAGCAACTGCCAGCTCATTCGCTTTGCCGCCCAAAATATCAATCACTTCAATTGCCTGGGCAGTTTGAAATAAAAATAAGATTAAAAATAAAGTTTTAGATAAAGATTTCATTGAGGTTGTCCATTTGGATAGAATTTTAATTTAATTTTTTTGAGTTTAGCAAATAATTTTGGATCTGTTGGCACTGGAAGTGGCTCCGATTGATAGATTGCTCTTTCCACAGCTTCATCACAGCTTAAATTTTTACTGGTTTCCTTCAAAACTGGATCATTGAGTAATTCTCCCGAGGGAAGCAAAGTGATTTCAAAAGATAAACTTAAATAATCTAAACCACACAAATTGTTATTTACATTCTGTTGAATTTTTTGTTGAATCAGTGCTTTGTATTTATCAATTTCTGATTTATTTTTTCCAGCTTCAACATCTTGATCAGCTTTAATGGCCATTCTTTCTGTTTTTTTCTTGTCTTGAGAAATAATCTCCTGATCAGCCGCTTTTAAATCTTGCTCGAGCAGCTCTTCTTTCAATTTCTCTAACTTCTCTTCCTCCATTAATTGTTGTTGTAATTGTTTTATTTGTTCTTGCTTCAATGACTCCTGCTGAACTTTCTTGATTTGTTCTTTTTTCTTTTGTTCTGCGATCTCTTTTGCCTTTTTCTGCTTTAAATTAATCTCAGCTTGATCATCTTGATTTTTTTCTAATGGCTTTGCTGGAGCTTGCTCTATTTCTATTTTTTCAACGGGAGTAACCTTTGCTTTCGGTGGGGCTTTGGCCTGCTCTTTTACCGTCGGTATTGCTTCCCATAACTCAACTTCTGCAAAATAAGGATATTTGGGTGCCCACTGTAGCGTCATAATCATCGCCAAGAGAATTGATAAATGAATAAGCAATGAAAACAAGTTGGATTGAAGATTAATTTTTGCGTCTAAATCCATTTTAATTCTCTATTTTTCAGGCTTCAGCAGTAAACCCACTTTATGAATTTTATTTTGTTTTAATAAATCCATGATGGTGATAACGTTTTCATATTGTGTTTTTTTATCAGCCGCGATCACCACGGATTGCTCAGGATTTTTTTCAATCGCTTGATTTAACTGGATCAGTAATTCATCGGTTTTAATTTCTTTTCCCTCGATTTCAATATTGCCGTTTTTTTTCACCGAAATGGTAATGGGTGATCCTTGTTGTTTTAAATCCTGACCCACACGTGGAAGCTCAACCACGCCTGGGTTTGTCATGGGTGCTGTGACCATAAAAATAACCAGCAACACTAACATCACATCAATATAAGGAACAACATTAATGTTGTTCATGAGGCGTCGTTTTCTCATCAAGATCGTCTATCCACGTTGTTGATAAATTCTTCCATAAAGCTTTCATAGCGAATTGCGAGTCTGTCCACTTTGGCTGCAAATCGATTATATGCAATCACCGCAGGAATGGCTGCAAACAGTCCAATTGCAGTAGCGATTAAGGCTTCTGCAATCCCAGGGGCTACTTGAGCAAGAGTTGATTGAGCAACATTGGAAAGGCCTATGAAAGAATTCATAATCCCCCACACTGTTCCAAATAATCCAATATATGGGCTCACTGAACCCACACTAGCAAGAAAGGGGAGGTGCCGTTCAAGTGCATCAAGTTCTCGATTATAAGCCACTTGCATTGCACGACGTACACTATCTTTAGTCTGTTTATCTAATTTTTGATCACTGGATCTAGCGACAACATATTCTTTATAACCAGCCTTAAAAATGGCTTTAAGGCCACCTATATTTGAACCTAAAGCACTTGCAGAGTCATAAAGTTGTTTAAGCTGTGCGCCAGCCCAAAAATATTTTTCAAATTCCTCAGCATTTTCTTCAGCAGTTTTAATCGTTTTTATCTTTATAAAAATATATTTCCATGAAAATAATGACGCAAAAATTAATATCAACATCACAATTTGTACGGGGATACTGGCCCCCATGATTAGGGATAAGAAAGATAAATCACCATTCACATTCATTATTTACACTCCATTAAAGATTTTATTTGTTCAGGAATGCGAACCGGTTTAAATGTTCTTGCATTCACCCCTACAATTACAACAGATGCAGTAATTAAAAGATCATGATTACGTTTTATGTGTTGCTCAAGCTTAACCCTAACTGAAGTTAACTGTTTTAATGCGGTTTCAACGTCAATCAAATCATTAAAAATTGCGGGTTTAATAAATTTTATATTAATTTGATGAACTACAAAAAGAAGATTTAATTCTTTTTTTAAAATTTGTTGATTGATCTTTAAACTTCTTAACCATTCAGTTCTGGCTCGCTCCATAAAGTTTAAATAGTTGGAGTGATAAACAACACCCCCACTATCTGTATCCTCATAGTAGATTTGAACTGGCCAACTAAATTGGTTTCTGACCATAGAGTTTTATTTTAGAGTAATGTCAAAATGTTTAAGACTTAAGTCTGTTGCCATGCGGCCTTTAGGAGTCCTCATGAGATAACCTTGCTGAATTAGATAAGGCTCGATGACATCTTCAATGGTTTCTTTCTCTTCACCAATGGCTGAAGCAAGATTATCTAAGCCAACTGGACCACCATTAAACTTTTCAATAATTGCTAATAAAAAAGAACGGTCCATGCCATCTAAACCAATGTTATCGACATCGAGCATTTTTAGCGCAGCGTCAGCAGTTTGTATATCAACATTACCATTTGCTTTTACTGATGCATAATCCCTGACCCTTCTGAGTAATCGATTGGCAATTCTTGGAGTCCCTCTTGAGCGCTTTGCAATCTCCCGCGCTCCAGGATCATCTATTGAAATTTTAAGCAGCTTTGCTGAACGTTGAACAATTTTTACTAACTCAGATTCACTGTAAAACTCCAGTCGTGAAACAATACCAAAGCGATCTCTAAGAGGATTAGTCAACATACCTGCACGAGTTGTTGCGCCGACTAAAGTAAATGGTGGTAAGTCTAATTGGAGTGATCTCGCTGAAGGTCCTTCACCAATCATGATGTCTAGACGATAATCCTCCATTGCTGGATATAGAATTTCCTCAATCACAGGCGAAAGACGGTGGATTTCATCAATAAATAAAACATCATTCGGTTCAAGGTTGGTTAATAAAGCAGCTAAATCTCCAGCTTTTTCAAGAACTGGGCCAGATGTTTGCTTTAATCCCACTTTCATTTCTCTTGCAATAATATGCGATAAAGTTGTTTTACCTAATCCCGGAGGACCAAAGAGCAGGACATGATCTAGAGACTCGTTTCTTGACTGAGCGGCACTCATAAAAATTTTTAGCTGTTCGCGAATTTTCTCCTGTCCAATATATTCATTTAAATCAATCGGACGAAGGGATCTTTCCAAATTTTCTTCATTTTCTTTGGGGGTGTTTGCAATAAAACGATCTTCTTCAATCATATTTAGTTTGATAACCATTTTAAAGCTTGCTTGATACCATCATTCACGCCAATGTCATCATTTAAGTCTTTTGTTACTTTTTGAATGTCTACCTTTGAATAACCTAAAGCTTCCAATGCATCCATAATATCAGTAAGATTTTTACCATGCTCCGTCGTTTTTTGTAAATTCAGGAATTGTTTATCTTTTAATTCAACAATTAAACGCTCTGCCGTTTTTCTGCCAATGCCTGGAATCTTAATGAGAAGGGAGACGTCTTGAAGATTAATCGCATTTAAAAATTGCTCAATCGAAACTCCACTCAAAATCGAGAGGGCAACTTTAGCGCCAATCCCATTCACTTTAATCAAACTCTTAAAGGATGATTTTTCTTGGGCTGTTAAAAAACCATACAACAGTTGGGCATCTTCACGAACTACCATATGCGTTAATAAAAAAACATCATTGTAAATTTCCGGAAGATTATAGAGCGTTGACATGGGAACTTCGATTTCGTAACCAACCCCATTGCATTCAACTCGAATCCAGGGTGGTGACTTTTCAACAAGCGTACCTCGAATACTTCCAATCATAGCATTCTTCCACCACGGAAATTCATTGTTAAATTATCTTTTTTAATCTGCATAACCTGATTGTGACACAAGACGCATGCAAGTGCATCAGAGGAATCGGGGCCAAGCATTTCAGGTAAGTTTAATAATTTTTGCACCATGGATTGCACCTGTATTTTGTCAGCATGGCCATTACCGACTACAGATTTTTTAATTTGCAAAGCCGTGTACTCAAAAATTGGTAACTCATGATGAATTGCCGCAGCCATTGCAACTCCTCTTGCCTGACCCAAAGCTAAAGAACTATTTGCATTCATATTAACAAATGTTTTTTCAATACACATTTGTTTTGGATTAAATTTTAGAATAGTCTCACACACCTCATCAAAAATTATTTTTAAACGTTCTGGAAGATTTAATTTATCAGAGTTTGTTTTAATAACCCCACTGGAAACATATGCAAATTCATTTTTATCACAATCTACAACACCAAATCCCGTTTGCCTTAAGCCCGGATCAATACCTATAATTCTAATTTCAGACAAATCTAATTCTCAATCACAGCGTTGGTGTACACTTCCTGAACATCATCAAGATCATCAAGTACGTCAAGAATTTTTTGCATCTTTATTCCATCATCTCCTGACAATTCGACCTCATTCTCCGCTTTCATAGTTAGCTCTGCCATCTCAAATTTAATATTTTCTGTTTCAAATATTTCTTTAATTATAAGAAATTCATTGGGTGGAGTAATCACTTCAATCGAGCCATCGTCATTAATTTCAACATCTTCTGCGCCCGCATCAATGGCTTTTTCCATAATTAATTCTTCATTAGAACCTGGAGCAAAAAAGATACTCCCACAATGCTTAAACATAAAAGCGACACATCCATCCGTTCCCAAATTTCCACCATTTTTAGTAAATGCATGGCGCACATCTGCTACAGCCCGATTTTTATTATCTGTTAAGCAATCAACAATAATGGCTGCGCCATTTACTCCATAGCCTTCATATCGAATTTCTTCGTAATTAACTCCCTCTAATTCACCTGTACCTCTTTTGATGGCTCGGGTGATATTTTCTGCCGGCATATTTTCTTCTTTACCCGCTGCAATGGCTGCACGAAGTCTAGGGTTGAAATTTGGATCACCACCACCCATTCGAGCTGCTACCGTAATCTCTTTAATTAATTTAGTGAATATTTTTCCACGCTTGGCATCTTGTCGCCCTTTTCGGTGCTGAATATTAGCCCACTTAGAATGTCCCGCCATATATTTTCCTAGAATTGAAAATTAAAATATTTTATCATTTTGATGCAGACCGTGAAGCTAAAATCAACATAATAAAAATCCCACTTAAAATCAATATGAGTCCAATCAATTCATTCAATAAGGGCAATTCACCAAATTCAACAAAAGCAGCTAATAAGCCAATTACTGGTGCCAAAAGGGAAATGGATGAGACTAAGCTTGTTTTTAGATGCTTAACACCAAATAACCAAAGCATCCATGCAATAGCATTACAAAAAACAATGTTATAGACAGAGGCGCCTATGAGATAAGTATTGACTTGATAAATCTCAACACCCTTGAACAAAATAACAAAAATAATCGGAATACTCCCCAATAACATCTGCCAGGCTGTCAAATTCAACAAGTCAATTTTAGGATTGGTGTGATGATAGTGTTTAACTAATACAACCCCACATCCCCAAAAAAAACCTGAGCTGATTGCCATGATCATGCTAAATAAATCTGGACTTTTATGCACTGGGTCAAATATGAAAACTAAACCAAAAAAACTAATCATGATGGCGAAACATTGATTGAGCGTTATCCGCTCTTTCAGGAAAAAAAATGCTAACAGATTGGCCCATATTGGCATGGTGAACGTCAGTACTGATGTTTTCGCAGTTCCCCCTTTCACCAAAGCAACCAATACCAGAACGGTAAATCCAATCATCTGCACTAAACCGATCAGGAAAACATAAGCAGGATGGGCAAGTTTGAGTGATTTTTTATAAATAATTAACACTAAAAAAAGGCATAATGCGCCAAAAAAATTTCTAACAAAAGCAAATTCCCAAGGTCCGATCAATTGCACAGATTGTTTCATCACTACCCAGTTATACCCCCAAATCATGGTCAGTAAAATTACCGCAACAATCGGCCTTAATTTGTTATTTTTTAAATTTTGCATGTTGATTAAAATTTGTTATCCTAAGCTGTTACACATTGTATTATTTATTCTATGAAAACAGCTCAACAAATTCTGAATGACAAAACTCATAATAATATTTTAACGATTGAACCGGATCGACCCGTGATAGATGCTTTGATTATTATGGCTGAGTATAAAATTGGAGCGCTTTTAGTCATGGATAAAAATAAGTTACTAGGAATTATTTCAGAAAGAGATTACGCTCGTGAAATTGTACTTCGCGGAAGATCATCCAAAGTTTCACTGGTAAAAGATATCATGACAACAGATGTCATTACCATAGATGCTCATGAAACCTATGATAAAGGACTCGAAATTATGACAGAACACCGCATTCGTCATTTACCTGTCCTAGAAAATAAAAAAGTAATTGGCATGTTATCGTTAGGTGACTTAGCCAAAGAAACCATCAGTCATCAAAAGTTTTTGATTGAACAATACGAAAGTTTTTTAAAAAGTTAGTCGCCAATAATTTTGACCAGAACTCTTTTTTTTCTTCTTCCATCAAATTCTCCATAGAAAATTTGCTCCCAAGGGCCAAAATCTAGATGCCCATCGGTAATCGCTACAACCACTTCTCTGCCCATGACTTGCCGCTTCATGTGCGCATCCGCATTATCCTCACCCGTATCATTATGTCGATATCCGCTCACTGGCTCATGAGGGGCTAGTTTTTCAAGCCATTTTTTGTAATCACTATGCAGCCCTGATTCATCGTCATTGATAAAAATGCTTGCTGTGATATGCATGGCGTTCACCAGAACAAAACCTTCTTTAATTCCACTTTCAATCAAACATTCTCGGACATCTGGAGTAATATTTGTAAAATGCATTCTTTCAGGCGCATTAAACCAAAGCTCTTTTCTATAACTTTTCATTGATCGAATCCTTTTTGAGATAAATCATAATAATGATACCAAATATCAGCCATATCAGAATTTTTGTAATCTTTAAAGCATGGGGTGCCTAGGGTAAAATGGATGAGCTTAGCCTCACGATTCGTTTTATATTCGCTGACTAACCAATTCCACTCCATAGGAAGTTCACCAATCTCCTGATCATCGAGCCAACTAAAGCGATGTAAGAATTTACCGGTTTGTTTTGACACAAAATCAGGTGTCAACATTTTATGTTTAGGGTGCTCGCAATTCCAAAGAATGACACTCGACCAATTTTTTCTAGGGTAATTTTCATTGATATTTGCTAAATATTTCTGAGAGGCTTTGGTTTGATAATCATGCTTAACCACCATCACTGCTTTGGATGGATCTGCCATGTCGATTAATTCTTTTAAATCACCCTGACAGATCATGTCCCCATCAGCAAAAATAGCCCAGCCTTTAAAGTCACTCAGGTAAGGAGTTAAAAATCTGGAGTATACAAAATCATTACTTCGATCATCATGCGTCTCGTTAAATTCTTGTAATTGACTGAGTACTAGAGGGGTAATGTGAACAGGGACTGATGTATTCTTGATGATACTATTACAGAATACATGGTAAGCAACGGCCTCTCTAGGATCAAATCCAACAAATAGATTAATCATTTTATTTAATTATCATTTGAAAAAATTAACTCAATTCCATTTCCTGCCGGATCCTTAAAAAAAATCTGACGGGTACCAATTTCTGGAACTTCTCTAACAATGTAATCAATATTTTTTTCTTTCAGCAAATTGATGTGATCTATTTCATTGTCTGCGGTAAACGCCATGTGGTCAAATGTGGAGGGAACATGTAATTCGTTGGAAATATCATTTTTTGAGAAACTCAAATGCAGAACATCTTTTTCATTCGCATAAAGCCAATAGCCTCCATTTTGGAATGGGGGTCGATGTCCAAGTTTGAGACCTACAATTTCTATATAAAAATTTTTTAGGTGTTCAATTATTTCCGGTGCTGCTCTGAGGTTGTAGTGATTGATACCATAAATCATATTTATACCCTTGTTTTAGGAGCTTACATTTTGATTACGGACGCGAATATGTAACTCTCTGAGTTGTTTTTCATCAACCTGATTGGGAGCAGATGTTAATAGGCATTGAGCCCTTTGTGTTTTAGGAAAAGCAATGACATCCCGAATGGATTCAGCGCCTACTAACAAAGCTGTAATTCGATCAAGACCAAATGCCAAACCTCCATGCGGGGGAGCCCCATACTTGAGGGCATCTAATAAGAAACCAAATTTTTCTTGGGCTTCATCCTCTTTAATATTGAGCGCATTAAATACTTTAGATTGAATTTTTTGATCATGAATACGTATTGACCCACCGCCAACTTCCCAACCGTTGATCACCAGATCATAAGCCTTCGAAAGGCATTGACCCGGATCATTTTCCAAATAATTTTCATGGCCCTTTTTAGGTGCGGTAAATGGATGATGAAGGGCATCCCATCTTTTTTCATCTTCATTAAATTCAAACATTGGAAAATCAACAACCCATAAGATTGACCACGCTTGATCATTTAATAGTTTTCGATCATGCCCAACTTTTTGTCGTAAAGCGCCTAGCGCCTCATTGACGATTTTTGTTTTATCGGCTCCAAAAAATATCAGGTCTCCATTTTGGGCCCCGGTTTTTTCAATAATCGCTTTTAATGCCTTCTCATGAATGTTTTTTACGATTGGGCTTTGAAGACCCTCTTCGTTAAGCTTGGTAATGTCATTGACTTTAATATACGCCAATCCCTTAGCTCCATATATTTTTACAAATTCAGTATATTGATCAATTTCTGATCGACTCATTTCTGCACCAGATGGAATTCTCAACGCAGCGACTCGACCATTATCTGCATTAGCAGGGTTAGAAAAAACCTTAAAATCAACATCTTTCATATCAGAAGTTAATTCAATTAATTCCAGGTTAACCCTCAAATCAGGTTTATCTGAACCATATTTAAGCATGGCCTCCTGATATGTAATTTCCTGAAATTTTGAGGGTAAATCAATATCAAGCACATCTTTAAAAATAGTTTGCGTTAATTTACTGGCAATATTTTTTATATCCGCTTCCTCAACAAATGATGCTTCGATATCAATCTGAGTGAACTCCGGTTGTCGATCTGCTCTGAGGTCCTCATCACGGAAACATTTTGCGATTTGGAAATATCGATCAAAACCCGAGATCATTAATAGTTGTTTAAATAATTGAGGAGACTGAGGAAGGGCAAAGAACTCGCCATGATGAATTCTTGACGGGACCAAATAGTCACGAGCTCCTTCTGGTGTGCTGCGCGTTAAGATAGGTGTTTCAATTTCTAAAAAATGGTCGGCATCCAAGGATTTTCGCACGCTTTTGGTAATTTGATATCGAACTTTAAGATTATTTTGCATCTCATCGCGTCTCAGATCCATAAAGCGATTTTCTAGTCGGATATTTTCAGTGATATTAGTATCATCAATCACAAACGGTGGTGTTAGTGAAGCATTTAAAATTTCAATCTCTGAGACTAACATCTCAACTTCACCAGTTGGTATATTTTTATTGACCGTACCCTCGGGTCTTCTTCTCACTTTGCACTTCACCCGCAAAACGAATTCACTGCGAACCGTTTCAGCAATTTTAAATGCTTCAGGAGTGTCTGGATCGATAACAACCTGCGCCAACCCTTGTCTATCTCGGAGATCTATAAAAATTACTCCCCCATGATCTCTGCGGCGATGGGCCCATCCACATAAGTAAATTTCTTGATCAATATGTGAAGTATTCACATGGCCGCAATACATTGTTCTCATATTACTTATCTCTTTAATTTGGATTGTTTATTTTTGGGGGTTAACTTTGGTGGAACAACACCCATGGAAATAACATATTTAAGAGCCTGATCAACTGAAACATCAATATCTACCACCTTATTTCTCGGAACCATTAATGTATATCCTGATGTTGGATTCGGTGTTGTTGGAACATAGACGTTTACGTATTTGCCTTTTAATATTTTTGAAATACGCTCATCTGTTTCACCGGTAATAAAGGCAAATGTGTAATTTTTGGAATCTGGAAATTCAATCAATACGGCTTTTGAAAAAGCAGTGGAGCTTTTCGAAAGAAGGGTATCAGATACCTGCTTAATTCCTCCATAAATGGATTTAACAATGGGTAATTTATCAAGAATTATTTCATAAAAATTAATTAAACTCTTTCCAAAAAAATTATTTGAAACTAAACCGACAAAGAAAATGATGGCACCAGTTAAAATAATTCCCAAACCCGGAATATTAAAACCAAGTAACTGATTGGGTTGGTACTCATAAGGAAGAAAGACAATAATTTTGTCTAAAAAGTTAGCGAGTGAAAATATCACCCATAACGTTAAAATTAATGGGATAAGAACTATTAAGCCGGTGAGTATATTTTTTTTAAACACTTTTACTTCTCTCTATCTTGTTGGTATTTTCGGGTTTTGTTTTTATGTCTGAACTTTCAGAGGTTTTATTATTGCTATCATTAGCTAATTTGCTCTCTTTTTTGTTTTTAAAATCAGTTTCGTACCAACCCGAACCACTTAACTTAAAATGAAGGGCTGATACTAATTTTTTAAATGTATTTTTTTGACAAGACGGACATGGCAGCGTTGTGGCTGCAGGAACTTTTAGCATCAAGTCATCTTGAAACTGACAGGTTGAACATCGATATTCATATATGGGCATAAATTTTATGTAAATTAAATATTAAAAAGGGATGTCATCTTCAAATTCATCAAAAGCACTTCCTGTATTGGATTGTTCAACTTGGTTATTTCTTTTAGGCGTTTGATCAAAATCATCTTTAGGCTTTTCTTCAACGCCTGAATTTTCTTGTGGTGCTGCGCTATCTCGTCCCCCTAACATCTGCATCGAGTCAGCAATAATTTCTGTCGTGTACCGATCCTGACCTTCTTTGGTTTGCCATTTTCTTGTTTGAAGTCTTCCTTCTATATATACCGGTCTTCCTTTTTTTAAATACTCTCCGGCAATCTCAGCTAATCTGCGATAGATCACAATATTATGCCATTCAGTTTTTTCTTGACGCTCACCAGCCTTATCTTTCCATGAATCTGTCGTTGCTATACTGAAATTACAAACCGCATCACCATTGGGCATAAAACGAACTTCAGGGTCTTTTCCTAAATTTCCCATAAGTATGACTTTATTAACTGATGGCATTTTTTTCTCCTATAATCTTGAGTATTTTTTTTTGATCAAGAATTAAATCATTTTTTGACTTTATAATTATATAGCTTTCAGATGGGAATATTAAGGTTTCTTCGACAAATTCAAGACAATTAATTTTATTATAAATTTCATCAATCAAATCTTGTGGTTGTAAAAAGAATTTAGGATTCATTTTTAAGACTAAGTCTTTTTTGTTGGTAGGGAAAATAAATTTGATCATTGCAAAAAACCAGATCAATAACAGTAACCCGCTCACAATGAAAATAGCATGATCGCCAAATTGGGAGGCAATCAACCCCCCCAAAACTCCCCCCATGAAAATGCCTAAGGATTGGGATGTATTGTAAGCTCCAAGCACCAAACCCTTTAAATTTTTGGGCGATAATTTACTGATTAAACTAGGAAGAGTGGCTTCTAAAAAATTAAATCCGACAAAATAAATTAATAAAATAATCATAATATTTTGTTTGCTATCCGACCAACTCATAAATAAATACTGGACAATAATTAATAAAATAATGCTTCCCAAGAAAAATATTTTTAACATCTGTTTTTTAGAGGACAGTAAAATCATGGGCACAATAGCCAAAATTGAAATCACAAAAACAGGCAGGTAAATTTGCCAGTGATATTTTATTGGGTATCCAATATTATTCAGCATCACCGGAATCATCATAAACATAATAATTTGTGAAGCATGCAAAGAAAAAATACCTAAATCGAGCTTCAAAAAAACCTTATCAAAAATAACTTGCCTAAAAGGAGTTTTGTTTTCTTTATTTTTTTCAATATTGATGGGCGAGGGAATATACTTCAGCAAAACACCCATTGCAATAATAGTTAACGTGGCAATCATTAAAAAAATATTCTCGAATCCTAAGTAGCTATTTAAAATTGGGGATAAAACAATGGAAATACCAAACGTCAATCCAATCGATGCACCAATAATTGCCATCGATTTTGTTCGCGCAGAATCTGTTGTTAAGTCAGCGAGAAGCGCAAGCAAAACTGCTGATATTGCTCCGGCTCCTTGAAGGCCTCTTCCAATAATAATCATCCATAAAGATTGTGAAAAATAAATAAAAATTGATCCCAGCAAAAAGATGAAAAGTCCAATCAAGATCATTTTTTTTCTGCCAAATTTATCAGATAAAATGCCAAAGGGAATTTGAAATAAGGCCTGTGTTAGCCCATACATTCCAAAAGCAAGGCCAATCATAAAGGTTGAACTGTATTCAGATAAATCAGTTAAGTGCAATGACATGATGGGCAAAACAATAAAAAGTCCCAACATTCTAAGACTGTAAATAAAGGCAATTCCTAATGTTGATTTGATCTCAAATGACGTCATGCTGATATTTATATTACATAAAAATTAAATTTCTCGTATATTAACAGGTTATGCAAAAAAAGAATGACAATCTAGTAATCAAGGGGGCTCGGACCCATAACTTACAAAATATTTCAGTGGATATTCCCAAAAATAAATTAGTGGTCATTACTGGAATATCGGGATCAGGGAAATCTTCCTTGGCATTCGACACGATTTATGCGGAGGGCCAAAGAAGGTATGTTGAATCTCTCTCAGCTTATGCCCGACAATTTCTTGATCGCATGAATAAACCTGATGTTGATCTCATTGAAGGCTTATCCCCGGCAATCTCCATCGAACAAAAATCCACATCACATAACCCTCGCTCCACGGTAGGAACGGTGACTGAAATACATGACTATCTTAGATTATTATTTGCCCGAGCAGGTGAACCTCATTGCCCTGAACATCAGCATAAACTTGAAGCTCAAACCGTTTCACAAATTGTCGATAATATCTTTTTGATTGGCGAAGACAAAAAGATTATTGTCTTATCTCCCGTTATCGTTGGGCAAAAAGGATCCCACAAAGATCTGGTCGATGAACTTCGATCTCAAGGATTTATTCGCATTCGCCTGGATGGAAAAATCTATGAGATTGATGATCTTCCTCTGATTGATAAAAATCAAAAACATACTATTGATGTGGTCATTGATCGACTCAAAATTGATCAAAATTCAAAACAAAGATTAACTGAATCAATTGAAACAGCGATCATTCTGTCAAAATCAAAAGTCATTGTCTATGAGGTGAATGATGAAAAAAGTCATCTTTTTTCATCCAAATTTGCGTGCCCTGTCTGTGACTATTCTTTGGAGGAATTAGAGCCAAGAATTTTTTCATTTAATAACCCGATGGGGGCTTGTCCATCTTGTGATGGATTAGGTAATAAAACTTTTTTTGATGCAAAAAAAATTGTATTGATGCCGGATTTATCTCTTGCATCGGGGGCGATCAAAGGATGGGATAAGAGAAATCATTTTTATTTTCAAATTTTAAATTCTCTAGCAAATCATTATCAGTTTGATATTGATTTACCCTTTAAAGATTTGTCTGAAGATATTCAAAATATTATTCTTCATGGCAATAATGAAATGATTAATTTTTCTTACCTGAGCTCGGATGGAAAGATCTACAAAAAATCCCATAAGTTTGAAGGGATTGTAAATAACTTTAATCGAAGGTATCACGAAACAGACTCACACTTAGTGCGAGATGAATTGGCTAAGTTTTTAAGTCATACCCAATGTCCTGACTGCAACGGTACCCGACTTAAGATTTCCTCTTTGAATGTTTTACTTAATGGGAAAAATATTCACTCTATCTGTGATATGTCGCTTAAAGAATGTTTTTCTTATTTTGATAATCTAAAATTAGTTGGCTCAAAACAACACATTGCAGAGAAGATCATCAATGAAATAAAAAACCGAGTCTATTTTCTAAATAATGTGGGTCTAAATTATTTAAGCTTATCGAGAACAGCAGATACCCTATCCGGTGGAGAGGCTCAAAGGATTCGTTTAGCCTCACAAATTGGCAGTGGACTCACGGGTGTTTTATATGTCCTTGATGAACCCTCCATTGGACTTCATCAACGAGATAATGATCGCCTCTTAGATACCCTTAAAAATTTAAGAGATTTAGGAAATACCGTTATTGTCGTGGAACATGATGAAGAAGCGATTATGAGTGCAGATTATGTGATCGATATCGGACCTGGAGCAGGAGTTCATGGAGGCAAAATAATTGCCACAGGAACTCCTGCTGAAATTTTAAAAAATAAAGATTCTCTTACAGCGCAATACTTGTCCAAGAAAAAAAATATATCCGTTAAAAATATTTCAAAAACCACCCATAATTTCATTAGGATAAGAGGGGCCGCAGGTAATAATTTAAAAAATATCAATGCAGATATCCCCACTGGATTATTTACCTGTATAACCGGGGTTTCCGGCAGCGGAAAATCTACGTTAATTAATGACACCTTGTATTTGGCTATGGCTAATCAACTGAATCGAAGTTCGCATGAAACTGCGCCCTATGAAGAAATTATTGGTTTTAATTTATTTGACAAAGTGATCGATGTAAACCAAAGCCCAATTGGAAGAACTCCTCGATCTAATCCAGCTACCTATACCGGTCTTTTTACTCCAGTTAGAGATTTATTTTCAAAATTACCCGAAAGCAAATCGAGAGGCTATGGTCCAGGTCGATTTTCTTTTAATGTCAAAGGCGGTCGTTGCGAGGCTTGTGAGGGTGATGGTGTCATTAAAGTAGAAATGCATTTTTTACCTGATGTGTA
>JAQCBB010000046.1 GCA_027621535.1 Pseudomonadota bacterium
TGAAGAGATATTGAGAAATTGTCGTGATGATTTAAGTAACTTATTAGGTATAAAATTTGAAAATCACCTAAGGTATACTTTTCATATTACGCTAGCTTATATATTGGAACCTCTAACTTTAGAAGAAGTAAGTAGATTAATAGGTTTAGAAAAAAAAATGTATAAAAAATTTAAAAATGAAATTCCATTAATAAATTTACCTCAACCAGAAATATGCGTCTTTAATGATATGTATAAATTCACAAATATAAATAATCTCATAAAGACTTAAAGTCTATTTCAAAGTTTTTCCTAAAAGGATTAACAACCGGGGTATAAATACCTTTAATTTTTATTTAATTTTACAATCTCATCTGATTCAAAAATACTCTGTTTAATTTCCAATTGAGCGATTTTAATCATCGCGCTAGCGACTGTTTTCACATGGATTGGTTTCATTCTTTTTAAAGGACCTACCATAAAAGGTGAAAGCATTTTAAAGATAATAATTCCTATTTTCTCTCCAATTCTTTTTTCTTTTCGATTACCTAAAAGAAAAGATGGTCTTAAAATTCCTAAATTATTAAATTTTAAAGATATTAATTCTTCTTCCACTAATCCTTTAAATCTTAGGTAATCGCCTGAACTTTTAGAATTAGCATAACCCGAAGAAACAAAAATAAAAGATTGAATATCATTTTGTTTAGCTAAATTAGCAATTTTTTTTGGAAGTTCTAATTCTACTCTTTGATATTCTAACTTTTCAGGTGAATTTTTTTTTGTAGTACCAATACAAAAAAAACAATCATCTCCATTTATTTCTGAAGATAAAATTTCTAAATTATCAAATTTTGTTTCTATAATTTCAATCTTGGGATCTTTTATATTAGGTTTTTTTCGAACAAATAGCTTAATCTTTTGATAAGAATTATTTTGTATAAGTTGTTCTACTAATTGCTGCCCTACTAGACCCGAAGATCCAAATACTAATGCTATTTTCATGAGTTAAACGAGCGACTCTATTTTTGGCATTAAATTAATTAAGTGTTTTGTGTAAGAGTGCTGAGGTTGATTAAATAAACTCTCAGTATCATTGATTTCACAAACATTACCATCTTTCAAAACAACAGTACGATTACACATTTGACGTATTACTGGTAAATCGTGTGAAATAAAAAGCATGGTTAAGTTCAATTCATCCTGAATATCCTTTAATAGATTAAGAATTTGAGCTTGAATACTGACATCCAATGCCGAAGTAGGTTCATCACAAATTAACAGTCTAGGTCTTGTAGCAAGAGCTCGGGATATTGATATTCTTTGTCTTTGTCCACCAGAAAACTCATGGGGATATCGATCTAAAGACTGCCTAGACATGCCGGCAATATCAATTAAATCATGAATGTGTGACTGTAATTCCTGCTGAGATAGGTCTTTTTGGTAAAATTTTAATGGTTCAGCGATAATGTCTCTTACCTTAAATCTGGGATTAAGAGAGGAATAAGGGTCTTGAAAAATCATTTGAATTTGACCTCTGCTATATTGAGACTGATAGATCTTACGATCATTGAATAATTCATCATTATAGTAAGATATTTTTCCTGATGATGGTTTGATAAGACCAGTAATAATTTTAGCTATAGTCGATTTACCTGATCCTGACTCACCTACTAATCCAAGAGTTTCTCCTTCATACACGTCAAAACTAACTTCATTTAAAGCTTTCACAGCTTCTTTGCTGTCTATCTTTTTTAATAAAGATCCATCATCAAAAGTTTTAGAAACATTTTCAAAATCTAAAATTTTTTTATTACTAGTCTCTCTCACTCCCCATGTTTTAATAATATTTTTTGTAAGATTGGCTGAATTTAATGTGATTTCTTTTCCTTCAGGGCTAATTAAGGTAAATCGATTAATTTTTTTATTCGTGGGAGGAACTGAAATTATTAAACTTTTGCCTTCTAATGACTGGGGATTTGTTAAAATATTATTAGTCAAACCTTGTTCAACTATTATACCAAATCGCATAATTGCTACTTTATTGGTTATCTCAGCTATAACACCCATATCATGAGTAATAATAATTACGGCAAGATTTCTTTTAATGGTTAAATCTTTAATCAGCTGTAGGATTTGAGCTTGAATACTTACATCTAAAGCTGTTGTGGGTTCATCGGCAATCAATAAATCTGGTTCACAAGATATGGATAAAGCAATTACAACTCTTTGTCTCATACCTCCACTAAATTGATGAGGGTAGTCATTGATACGTTTTTCAGCATCATGAATTCCCACTTCTTTTAATAACTGAATTGCTCGTTGAGTGGCATCATTATCATTCAATTTTAAGTGAGCTTGGATAGTTTCAACTAATTGTTGTTTAATGGTAAAGAGTGGATTTAGAGAGGTTTGCGGATCTTGAAATATGAAACCAATTTTTTTTCCTCTGTATGTTTGTATTAATTTTTCATTATTACAAAGTTCAGCATCATCTAATTGAATGGAGCCTTGCGTAATCTCACCTGGAGGGTCGATTTGATTAATAATGGCATTAGCAATGGTGGATTTACCAGAACCAGACTCGCCAACAACTCCTAAAATTTCCCCTTTTTCTAGTGTAAAACTAACGTTTTGGCTGGCAATAATAGTTTCTTTTCTAGTTTTATAAGAAATATCTAAATTTTTTATTTTAAGAAAACTCATCTCTTTTTTAATTTTGGATTTAACGCGTCGCGCATCCAATCTCCTAACAAATTAATAGATAAAGCTAAAATAATTAGAAAAATTGCTGGAAAAAATGTAATCCACCATTCTCCTGAAAATAAAAAATTATTACCAAATCTAATGAGCGTCCCTAGAGAAGGCGTGGTGGGAGGAACCCCTACTCCTAAAAAACTCAACGTAGACTCAGCTATAATCGCTAATGCTAGACCTATTGTGGCGATTACTAGAACAGGACGTAATATATTCGGTAAAATGTGTTTAAACATAATATAAATACTAGACAAGCCGATGATCTTTGAGGCAGCTACATACTCTTTGTTTTTTTCAACTAAAGTTGAAGCTCTTGTTACTCGAGCAAACTGCGGCCACTCTGAAATTCCAATAGCAAAGATTAAAACATAAATAGCCATTTCATCATGCATTGATTTTGAAATTATGGCTCTAGCTATACCATCAACCAATAGAGCCATCAAAATACTTGGGATTGTTAATTGAACATCTGTTAATCTCATTACAATTACTTCATATTTACCTCCTATGTATCCAGCAGTAATACCTAAAAATAAACCGACTATCATCGCAAATGCAATCGAAGCAAAACCAACGATTAATGAAATTCTTGATCCATAAATAATCGTTGAAAGCATATCTCTACCCTGTTGATCTGTTCCAAGAATAAACCTTACATCGCCTTCCTCAGTCCACACAGGAGGAATAAAAGCATCCATAAGAGAAACATTTAAAGGGTTAAATGGATCATAGGGGGAAACGAATTCTGCAAAAAGAGAGGAAAAAACAATTAATAAAAATAATAAAAATGAAAAAATTGCTACTTTTGAGTTAAAAAAACTATAGCCAATATCTGTATTGTAAAGTCTTTGGTAAATATTCATGACTATTCTTTTTCCTCTCTTAGACGAATTCGAGGATCGATAAAATAATAAGCAATATCAACTATGAAATTAATCATGACAAAAATGAATGCCACCAAAATCATATAGGCCGACATAATAGGAATATCAACAAAATAGACAGCATTGATGAACAAGGATCCCATTCCAGGCCACTGAAATACAGTTTCTGTAATGATTGAAAAGGCTATTAAAGTTCCGATATTTATACCTGTAATCGTAATTACAGGAATTAATCCATTTTTTAATGCATAACGATAATTGATAATATTTTGTGCAATACCTCTAGCTTTTGCAAATTTAATGTAATCAGTTTGTAAGATTTCCATCATTTCTGCTCGAACAAGTCTAATGATATAGGTCATTTGAAAAAGGCTTAATGTGACTGAAGGAAGAATTAATGCTTTTAATCCTGAAATTGTCAGGAAA
Organism: Pseudomonadota bacterium; assembly: GCA_027621535.1. GTDB lineage: Bacteria > Pseudomonadota > Gammaproteobacteria > Burkholderiales > Methylophilaceae > BACL14. The sequence continues at coordinate 4,044 of JAQCBB010000046.1, forward strand.
CCCGTAGTCCAAAAACCTAAATCAACAACTTGCCCCCTACCAAAAGAAGGAAGAACTCCCAAGATAACAGAGAATAAATAAATTAACATAATACCAATAATAAATGTTGGAAGAGACACACCCGCTAAAGAAACAACTAAGATAACTTTTGATAAAAACCTATCTCGATGGATACCTGTATAAACACCTAAGAAAACACCAACCGAAATAGCTAAAATTGCCGATACAAAAACTAATTCTAATGTGGCCGGCATACGTTCAGAAATTAGCTCTGAAACTGGTCTTTTGAGCTGGTAAGAAATACCAAAATTTCCCTGAACTATATTTTCTACAAAATTATAAAATTGAATATATATAGGATCATTAATACCTAGCTTATCTCTGATTTCTTCTCGTCTTTCATCAGAAGCTTCTTGCCCAACCATGTTATTCACCGGATCGCCGACAAAATTAAACAACGAAAAAGAAACAAAAGAAATTATCAGCATTACCAAAGAAGCTTGAAATAATCTTTTAAAAAAATAATTGAGCATAAAAAGGCCCTGGCCAGGCAAACCTGGCCAGAGTTAAATTTAGATTTTAGTTAACGTTTGCAAAATAAAAGAGTGGTTCGTTGTTAATTCTTGCATGAATATCAACGTTACTCTTTGATGCTTGATTTACTACTTGATGATGTAAAGGAAGATAAGGAATGTTATCTTGAATAATATCCCATCCTTCAGCGATTAATTGATTTCTGGTATCAATATTTGTCTCTACGCCAATGGCTGCAGTAATTTCATCTATGCGATCATTTTTAAAATTGATCTTGTTCCAACTACCTGCGCTATCTAACAAGAAAGTGAAAACATAGTGACTGTCATAGGTAGGAACACCCCAGCCTAACATATACATATCACTCGGATTACCGTCAGCATCGCCCTCTTTTACATCCTGGAAGTGAATACTTTTGGTTTTAGCATCTAAGTTCACTTTCACGCCAATTTTGGCAAACATACCAATTGCAGCAACACATATTGCTTCATCATTGACATAACGGTCATTTGGACAATCTAGAGTTACCTCAAAACCATCCGGATAGCCCGCATCTGCTAATAATTGCTTTGCGGCATCAGGGTCGTAAGGAAGACGGGCGTCATATGCTTCGGTATAACCATTTACACCAGGAGCTGTAATAATACCTGCCGGAAAACTTTGACCTCTCATTACCTTATCTCTGATAGCATCCATATCAAGGGCTTGATACATTGCTTGACGCACTCTTTTGTCTGCAAATGGATTTTTACCTTTAATGTTTGATGAGCTAAGCTCTGGAGATCCTTGATCCATACCAAAAAAGATGGTTCTATTTTGAGCAGCTTGACTAATTTTATGATCAGCAGAGTTTCCAATTCGATCTAAATCTTGAACAGGAACAACGTTAGTATAGTCAATCTCCCCTGATAAAAGAGCTGCAATTCTTGTTGCATCGTTTTTAATAGGTAATAATTCAATCGTATCAATATTAAATTGACTTTGATCACCCCACCAATTTTGATTTCTCTCAAATACAGTTCTTACATCTTGCTCTCTAAAAGTAATTTCAAAAGGACCTGTGCCATTAGCAGCAGAAGCACATTTTGAAGTTTCACCTGCATCCCAGTTGTATGAAAGCTCACAACCCATTTCTTTAGACCAAGACTCTGACATCACAAAGATTTGAACTAATTGATTTAGTAGAATTGGATTTGGACCTTCTGTTTTAATTTCAACGGTCAAATCATCAAGGGCAGTAGCAGAAGTAATGCTTTTAATCAAATCCACCATATCAGAAGGAGCTGTACGAGCTCTATTGATGCTAAAAGCTACATCAGATGCGGTTAAATTTGATCCATCGTGAAATTTGACACCGTCACGAAGATTAAAAACCCAAGTTTCAGCGTCTACGGCTTCCCAAGAAGTCGCTAATTGTGGAACGATATTCATATTAATATCGTGAGTGACAAGTCCTTCATATATCTGTCTTGAAACCATATGAGTAGGACCCTCATTTTGTGCATGTGGATCTAGAGTTAATGAGTCACCAGGCATAGACCACTTAATAGTGTTAGCCATTAAAGGTGAAACAAAACTTAAAAGAAACAATGACAAAAAAATAGAAAGTTTATTTTTCATTTATTTTCCTCCCAAATAATGATTGAACTTTACCTTTTCTTAATGTTTTTTCAATTAATCAAGGCTTTTAATATAAAATTTAGAGGATAAATTACGTCATATAAGACATTATGAATAATCGATTTCAAAAAATTTATCAAATTCTTGAGAATTATAACCTAGATGCGATAGCATTAATTCCAGGTTCGAACTTTAAATACCTAACTGGTGCTAGTTTTCCATTAATGGAAAGGCCTACCTTGTTAATTATTACAAAAAATAAAAATGTAGCCATCCTGCCAAGCTTGGAGGTGGATAGTTTTAATCAATTAGAAATCCAATCAGAGGTTATCAGCTGGCATGATAAAGATGGTTATAATTTTGCATTTAAAGAAGCAAATAAAATTTTAGGAAATATTAAAAATATCGGTGTAGAAGGACAAAGAATAAGATTTTTTGAAACACAGGCATTAAAAGAAAATTTCAGCAGCATTGAAATTAAAAACTCACATAAAGAAATTTCATCTATTCGATTGCATAAAAGCCAAGATGAAATTCAAAATCTTTCCGAGGCGATTAGAATTTCAGAGCAGTCATTAAAGAACACTTTAGATTATATCAAAACTGGTATGAACGAATTACAAGTAAAACAATATTTAATGCAAGAATTATATAAAAATGGTGCCCAAGGTCTTTCTTTTGATCCAATTGTATTAACTGGGAAAAACTCCGCCATGCCTCATGGTCATTCTTCAAATAAAAACCAAATAAATAAAGGCGATACTTTACTATTTGATTTTGGAGCCACCGTTAATGGCTATAAAGCAGATATCACCAGAACTTTATTTATGATTGAAGCTGATGAATATCAACAAAGTGCTTATGAAACAGTTCTAAAAGCCAATCAAATAGGAATTCAACAATCCAAAATTTCTAACACAATGCATGATATAGACAATGAAACGACTTTGGTTTTAGAAAATAGTAATTTTAAAGAATTTATTGTTCATAAAACAGGTCATGGTTTAGGATTAGATGTCCATGAAGATCCTTATATTGTAAGAGGTAATAAAACCGCATTAGAACAAGGAATGGTGATTACTGTAGAACCTGGTTTGTATATCCCCGGAAAATTTGGAATAAGAATTGAAGATGATGTAATGATTGATGTGAACCAACCTAGAGTTTTAACAAGTTTTCCTAAGCATCTTCAAATCATTAACAACGAATAAAATATAAATTCATTAAAATTTATTTACGATATATAAACCTAGTGACACAGCAGGTCCAATTCCAAAAGCAAAAATTAATGTACCTAATCCTACTGTTCCTCCAAAATACCACCCCACTACAACTACGGTTATTTCAAGAGACGCTCGAACAAGAGAAATAGGATAGCCCGATATTTTTGTCAGGCCAGTCATTAAACCATCTCTGGGACCCGGGCCAAGATTAGCTACCAAATAAATACCACTCCCAAGGCCAACAAGCAAAACAGCAATAATTGTAAGTAAATATTGAAAATATACGGAAGTAGGAGGATTAAAATAAAAAGTAGTTAAATCAATTACGACAGCAATAATCAAAACGTTTAAAAGTGTTCCAACACCCGGTTTTTGATTAAGAAATATCCATAAACACAAAACCATTAAACTAATAAAAAATGTCATACTCCCAACACTCATTCCTGTCTTAATGGATAATCCTTCCGCTAAAACAAGCCATGGTGAATTTCCAGTTGAAGAAATTAAAATCAATCCCTCCCCTAGTCCAAAGATAATGAGACCAAGAGATAAAAAAAATAAAGTTTTGAAGCTGGGTTTAAAATTTAAAGGAGATTTAGAGCTCCAATTTTTAGTAGGGATTTGATTGATTTTTAAAAAATTTAAAAAAGAGAACATATAAGTTTATATAAAAAAAAGAAATAAAGATTACCAGCGCTGGTGAATGTCTTCTTTGAGATATTTATCATAAATATCCTTAATCGAAGATAATAAAGCAGATATTTCATCTAAATTGACTGATTTTACGTTCATAGAGGCCTGTTGTTTGTTTTTAGCACCTGGAATAGCTACTGTTACTTCCGGATGCATCAGTATCCATTTTAAAGCCAAATCAGCTAACGTATAATGAGCAGGAATGATTTTTTTTAATTCTTCCACTGCTAACAAACCTTTTTCAAAGCTTACTCCAGAAAAAGTTTCTCCAACATCAAAGGCTTCGCCTTTAATATTATAGTTTCGGTGATCATTTGCAGGAAAGAAGGAATCTTTAGTCATTTTTCCCGTTAATAATCCACTTGCAAGAGGAACTCTTGCTATAATAGCCACATCTCTTTGAGCTGCCTCTTTGAAGAATTCTTCAGAGGGTTTTTGACGAAACATATTAAAAATAATCTGGATACTTTTTACATTGGGAAATTGAATTGCATCCATTGCTTCGGATACTTTTTCTACACTAACGCCATAATGTAAAATTTTTCCTTTTTTGACAATATCATCCATCATTTCATACGTTTCTTTTTTTGAACAAACATCAGAAGGTGGACAATGTAACTGTAAAAGGTCAATACACTCCACTCCAAGATTTTTTAAAGAGCGATCTATAAAACTCTCAATATTTTGAGGATTATAACCATCTGAATTGTGAGGATTTAATCTTCTACCCGATTTGGTAGCCACATAAATTTTTTCATTCGTAGTCTTTAATAACTCCCCAATGAATTGCTCACTTCTACCATCACCGTAAACATCAGCCGTATCAAAAAAATTTATACCATTATCTAAAGATGTATTTAAAACTTCAGTTGCATCTTCTTTAGAAACATCTCCCCATTCTGAACCAATAGCCCAGCACCCCAGACCAATTTCTGACACTCTCCAACCTATATTCGAAAACTCTCTAAATTTCATAATTATAAATCTCCATTTAATACGTATTTTAAAATACGAACGACTTGTTCATTGTTTGAGGCTACTGCAGAAGCAGCAGAGTCAATTTCTTTAAGAGCATGTTGATGTTCATCAGAATGTATCACTATGATGGATTTATTTAATGCCGCTGCATAACCAGCATCAAAAGCAGCATTCCACTGTTTGTATTTTTCACCAAATTTCACAATTACAATATCACTATCATTAATAGCTTTTTTGGTGCGAATAGAATTGATATTGGCACCTTTTTGATCTTTCCAAAAATTTTTTTCTTCAAAGCCTAGAATTTCAACACCGCAATTATCAGAAAATTCATGATTAGTAACAGGAGAAGAAAATTGAGCATTTATATTTGCAGATTTGCACTGATCAATTAACGCATCCCGCCAATTAGTGTGTATTTCTCCTGCTAAATAAATTTTTATCATTTAAAATATAAGATAATCATAATTAAAAAATATTTTTATCATCTTAAAAAAGAATTGTTATAAATATTTTCTATTTTATGTATTTTAATTAATTTTTAAT
>JAQCBB010000047.1 GCA_027621535.1 Pseudomonadota bacterium
CACATAATTTTTTGCAAAGTCTTCTTGAAGATTTTCAATAAAGATTTCTTTTACACCAGCACTTTTTGCCTTTTCTCTTGCTGGCTCAATTTCATCAGTTTGACCAATATCAGCAGTAAATGTAACTACTTCGCAATTATATTTCTCTTTAAGCCATTTTAAAATTACAGAGGTATCTAAACCACCTGAATATGCAAGAACAACTTTTCTAATTTGATTCATTAAGCTATACCCTTCCGATCAAAAGTAATTCCAATAAAGCTTTTTGAACATGCAAACGATTCTCTGCCTCATCCCACACAACTGATTGCGGTCCATCAATAACTTCAGCAGTGACTTCTTCACCTCGATGCGCTGGTAGACAATGCATAAAAATAGCATCTTTATCAGCCTCATTCATCATCTCCTTATCAACTTGCCAGTCAGCAAAAATTGATTTTCTTTCTTTTAATTCAGATTCATAACCCATGCTCGTCCAAACATCTGTAGTGACCAAATGTGCGCCTTTGGCTGCGTCCATTGGATTATCAAATTGTTCAAAATGTGAATCATCATACAAACCAGCCCTCTCCACTTCAACTTCATAGCCTCTGGGTGTTGAAACATGCATATTAAAATTTAATAATTCAGCTGCCTGTAACCAGGTATTACATACATTATTAGAATCTCCAATCCAAGCGACAGTTTTTCCTTCGATTGATCCTCTATATTCAATATAAGTATAAATATCAGCCAAAATCTGACATGGATGATATTCGTTAGTCAGTCCATTAATAACAGGGACTCTTGAGTTTTCTGCGAATCTTTCAATTATTTCTTGTTCAAAAGTGCGAATCACAACACTATCACTCATTCTTGAAATAACCTGAGCCGCATCTTCAACTGGTTCCCCACGGCCCAACTGAGAGTCTTTAGTATTTAAATAAATTGCAGATCCTCCTAATTGTTGCATCCCTGATTCAAACGACAATCTTGTTCTAGTGCTTGCTTTTTCAAAAATCATTACCAAGGTTCTATCTTCTAGTGGCCAATATTTTTTATAGTTTTTAAATTGATCTTTTAACCATTTTGCGCGCTGAAAGAGATAGTAAATATCATCTTTACTTAAATCATTAAATTGTAAAAAATGTTTTAATTTCACGTCTTATTTACTTTCAATAAATTCTTTTATCAACAAGGTTAATTTTGCAACTAAAAAATCCGACTCGTCATCATTAATTACCAGTGGAGGAACAATTCTAATTACATTTCCCGATGTAACACTAATTAACAATCCATACTTTAAAGCTGTTGTCATCAATTCCGAGCAATTTTGGTTTAATTCAATACCAATCATCAAACCTAAATGTCTTACATCTTGAACTGTAGTCGAATTTTTAAAACCTCTTCTCAACTCATGTGCTATTTTTGCTCCCTGAATTGTCGCATTTAAAAGTAAATTTTCAGACTGAATAATATCTAAAGTTAAACACCCTGCACTACAGGCAAGTGGGTTACCTCCAAAAGTTGAACCATGCTGTCCCGGTTTGATGATATCCGTTATTTTTTTATTTACTAATGTTGCACCAATTGGAACCCCTGAACCTAGTCCTTTTGCGCTTGTCAGAATGTCAGGCTTAATATCAGAATACTGATAAGCATATAATTTACCCGTTCTCCCAATTCCAGTTTGAACTTCATCAAGCATTAACAGCCAACTATTTTGTTCACAAATATTTTTTAATTGGTTTAAATAGAGATTCAAATTTTTAGGTAATCTAACACCGCCTTCGCCCTGAATTGGTTCTACAAATATCGCAGCAACATTTTTATTTTGTTCTGCAATTTTTATTATAGAATCCCCGTCATCAAAAGGGACTCTAATAAATCCTTTTAATAGAGGCTCAAAACCTGCTTGAACTTTCCTGTTTCCTGTTGCTGATAAAGTAGCCATTGTTCTGCCATGGAAAGATTGTTCCATAACAATTATTTCTGGACTCTGAATTCCATGAGAATGAGCATATAATCTTGCAAATTTAATTGCTGCTTCGTTGGCTTCACAACCTGAGTTTGAAAAAAATACTGCATCAAGGCCAGTTAAAGCCGTTAATTTTGATGAGAGATTTTCTTGCTCTTTTATGTGTACATAATTAGATACATGAATAAAATGATCTAATTGTTTTTTTAGACCTTCAATTAAAACAGGATGAGTATGCCCAACGGTATTAACAGCAACACCTGCAAGAGCGTCTAGATATCTATTTCCTTGTTTATCAAATAGCCATACTCCAGAGCCTTTTTCAAATGAAATAGGAAGTCTTTCGTATGTATTTAAAATTGATGTATTGGATTCCATTCCGAAAATAAAAAACGGCAGCAACTGCCGCCGAATTTCAAATATTGTTAAATATTAATTATAAACCAATTAACCCTTTATGGGAAAGCCCATTAGTCATTAAAAATAACATCGGTATTGATAACATGGTGTTAGTCCTTGATGCTAAAAAAGCAATACGTCTAGCGGATGTTTTCTCTGAATCTGACGCTGGTTTTAAACCCAGAATTTTTTGTTGATTTGGCCAAATTAATACCCAAACATTGAATAACATAATGGTACCAAGCCATGAACCAAGTCCTATCGCTTGATAACCACCACTTAAAGTAAAGGCAGGAACAAAGTATGCCCCGAGGAGAGCAGCTCCTGTAATCCAAGTCGCAAGTGCAGCCCATCTAAACCAAAGTAAAGCTAAAGGAGCGACATGTTTTGTAATGCCAGAAGCCGTTCCATCGGCGTTAGCATTTTTTAATGCTGGTACTTGAACAAAATTAAAGTAATAAAGAAGTCCAATCCACGCAACACCAACAATGACGTGAATAGATCGGGTTATTGCGGTAAAATAATCATATTCCATATCAATCTCCTAAGAATAAATAAATTAAGTAATATTCACACCAATTAAAGAAAGTTTTTCAAGAGATATACGAAAACGATGGTAAGTATAACGCCTGCTACAATAGTGCCTAAAATTGAATCTAATGGGTTTTTCATAAATATAACCTCCGGAATTTAAGAATAGACTATATTATTTAAGAACATTGTCAAGATGAACAAATATACTGATCTTATAAGGAAATATAAAACTTCCAAATATCAAAGTTTTCGATGGATGCTTGTTGCGACCTTCTTTTTTAGCATTATGGGCTTATGTGTTAAATTATGCTCCTCAAATTTTAATGAATATGAGCTTGTTTTTTATAGGTCATTTATAAGCCTAATGATTATTATTGTGTTAATGAAACTAAATGGTGTTCATTACCAAACAAAATACAGCACTCTCCATTTCACAAGATCTTTTATAGGTTTCTTAAGTTTACTCTTATTTTTTTATGCAATCACTGAACTTCCACTGGCCACCTCAATGACACTCAATTACACGTCCCCAATTTTTATTGGGTTATTAATTCCATTATTAATGAAACAAAAATTTCAATTAAATAAAATTTTTCTTATATTTATTGGATTTGTCGGAATTACATTGATTTTAAAACCGGTATTTAATGATAACTTGTTAGCCGGTCTTATTGGTGTTCTTTCGGGGTTTGGGGCGGCTATAGCTTACATAATGGTGGCAAAATTAGGTCAGCTGAAGGAAGACGGATTACGAACTGTTTTTTATTTCACATTCTTATCTACTTTGCTTTCTTTTGCGTTAATGCTTAATGAAAATATTCATCCTATCTCTTTTGATAGAAATTTATTGTACTTATTAATCCTCGGATCCAGTGCAACAATTGCTCAACTGGCCGTCACCCAGGCTTATAAGGAAGGAAAAACCATTAATAATGCCACTTACTCTTACTTGACTGTTGTATTCTCTGTAATTTGGGGCATTTTGATATTTAGGGAGGAATTAGCAATCGAAACAACCTTAGGCATTATTCTAATTTTTATTTCAGGATTTTTTGTCAGCAAAAGATAATTATGGCTCGAGCAATCCACATCGAATAGCAATTAATGCAATTTCTGCAGAATTATTTGCATTTAATTTCTGTTTAATATTGTACAAATGTGTACCCACTGTTCTCGGGCTTAAACACATGGTATCAGCAATTTCGTTGGTACTTTTTCCCTTAGCTAGCGCAATAAAAACCTCAAATTCACGATCAGATAAAATTTCAGTAGGTTCATTTTCTCCTGAAAGTTGAGTAATAGCTAATTGCTGTGCCACTGATGATTCTATGTATTTTTTTCCTGAGCCTACAGTTCTAATTGCGCTTATCAGCTCTTCAGCAGCGCTTCTTTTTGTTAAATAGCCGACTGCTCCTGCACTAAGAACTCGCTTTGGATGAACTGAATCTTCATGAGCAGACAAAACTAATATTTTGGCATTTTTATCTTTAGCTATAATTCGTTCAATAGCTTCAAGTCCGCCAATACCTGGCATTGTAATATCCATGACAGTAACATCTGGTTTCAATTCTTGATATTTTTGAATACCATCTTCACCAGTCTCAGACTCGGCAATAACCTTCATATCCTTTTCAGAGTCAATAAGCATTTTGAATCCCATTCTAACAACTAAGTGATCATCCACCAAAAGTACTTTTAGCTCTGCCATACATTTCCTTATTGTTTGTTTTTTACAGGAATAATTCCTATAAGACATGTCCCCTGAGAATTTGATTGTAACTCAAACTTCCCATTTAAGCCCTGAATTCTTTCTCGCATACCCACAATTCCAAATTGCTTCGAATATTTCAAGTTTTTGACATCAAATCCTTTGCCGTTATCTCTAAAAGAAACAATTAATTCTTTGTTTTTTATAGATAAATTGATTTCTACCCTAGTGGCATGAGCATGTTTTAAACAATTATTCATAGCTTCCTGAACAAAGCGATAAATATTTATACTTAAATTCTCGGTTAACTCCTCAACACCAATGGATTTAAAATTAATATGAATATTTGAGTATTGTGTTTGCCATGAAGCGACCAAATCTTTTAAAGTTTCAACTAATCCTAAATTATCAAGAGAGCCTGGCCTTAATTTACGGATAATGTTATGCATTCCATCGTAAATCTGATTAGCTGCGGCATTTACAGATTCCGCGCTATTCTTAATAACAGCATTTGTTTTGGATTGATTTTTTATATTTTGTGCAAAAATTTTAATCGCAGAAACATATTGGCCAAGCTCATCATGAAGCTCTCTGGCTAAACTGCGTCTCTCATCTTCTATTTTCTTCTGAATAAGTGCAGTTAATTTTCGATTTTGGTCTAATGCTTTTTTAGATTTTGTTACTTTAATTTTTTCAGATATATCTCTCACGCTCACAATATCCCCAATCACTTTCTTTTTTTCAGGATCATATAGAGGTGAAATTGAAATAGAAACATCAATTACTGTTTTAGATTTTGTTAATCGTCTTGTTTCTAGATTTTGTATTTTTTTATTCTTATGAGTAAAGTTAAAATTTGACTTTAACTCGGAAATTTTATTTTTTGGTACGATGATCTCAACTGATTTTCCAATAATCTCCTTTTTTTTATATCCAAACATCAATTCTGCCGAATTATTCCAAAAATTTATTTTCTGCTCTGAATCAAGAATCATTATTGCGTCTGCGGTCTGTTGAGAAATTAAGGCAAGTCTTTTATTTTCACTTAAAAAATTATCTAAAGATTGACCCATGATATTAAAGTTATCAGCAATGCTTTTAAAATCTGGAATATGAAATTGTGGCAAACGAGTTTTTAGATTTCCTCGACCAAATTCTTCGATACCCTTAATAAGTATATTAATGGAAGATAACCACTTTCCTAGCAACCAATAAATTATAATATTAACCATAAAAAAAATAACTAGAGAAATATAAATAAAACTTCTTGTATGAAACCAAGCTTCTCTTATCGCTCCATCAGGAGATGACTCAACCACTAATCTACCGTACCTAATAATTTTTGCATTAAACTCTTTAGGTGGTGCCATGTATTTTTTAAACCATTGTGGTGGGTTAATTTCTTTTCGATAAGTTGATTTGGTTGTTTGATACAAGAGATGATTATTGAAATCATAAAGGGATATAACATTACTCCTAACATGTCCTAGCTCCAGGAGAAAAGGTTGAATTACTTCGTGGGTATATCCCCATTCAGGATTTTGTACAGAACTTGTAATAAAAGTATCAAGAAGCTGCAGGGTAACGCGATGAGATGATTCAACACCCTCTTCGATAGCTTTTTTTGATGATTTCATTAGCGTGATAGATAATCCTATCAAAAATAAAATCATAATTATGGTTATTAAAAGATTTAAGCGAAGCCTTAAGCTCATATGTAAATATTAAATTTTAAAATTTTGGAAATCAAAAAAACACTTGTATTATAGTTATTAAATGAATGACAGTTAATTATATCTACAATTTCAAATGACGTTGAACTAAAGTAAAAATTCAAAAAGAAAGGTTTGAATGGCTATTGAATCAGTGATGCATGAAAAACGAATTTTTAACCCGCCAAAAATCCTAAGTGAACAAGCGTATGTAAAAAATTTAGATGAATACTACAACCTTTGCAAACAAGCTGAAGAAAATTATGAAGATTTTTGGGCTGGATTAGCTAAAGAACTTATTGACTGGAAAAAACCTTTTTCTAAAATTTTAAATGCTGATAATGCTCCATTTTATAAATGGTTTGAGGATGGAGAATTAAATGTTTCCTTCAACTGCCTTGATCGACACTTACCCTATAAGAAAGATAAAATTGCCATTATTTTTGAAGCTGATAATGGCAAATCGACTCAATTAACTTACCAAGAACTTTATGAAAGAGTTTGTCAGTTTGCTAATGGTCTCAAAACCTTAAATCTATCTCTGGGTGATCGAGTAATAATTTATCTCCCCATGGGAATTGAGGCTATTATTGCTATGCAAGCCTGCGCTAGAATAGGTCTCACTCACTCAGTTGTATTTGGCGGCTTTTCTGCAAAAAGTATTCAAGAAAGAGTTATTGACGCTGAAGCTAAATTAATAATTACCGCAGATTATCAAAATCGTGGTGGTAAAGAATTACCTCTCAAGCAAGCGGTTGATGAAGCCATTCAGCTTGGTGGTTGTAAATCAATTGAAAAAGTTATTGTACTTAATCGAACAAATAAAAAATATAAGCTAAAGCCAAATGAGCTCGATTGGCATGATTTATGTGAAAAGCAAATGAAAGTGTGTGACCCTGTTTGGGTTGGTTCAGAACACCCTCTTTTCCTCCTTTACACTTCTGGATCAACAGGAAAGCCAAAAGGAGTCCAACATTCGTCAAGTGGTTATCTTCTTCATGCCATAAACACGACTAAGTTGACTTTTGACTTGAAAGACGATGATATTTTTTGGTGTACAGCTGATGTTGGTTGGATTACTGGACACTCATATGTTGCCTACGGGCCACTCGCTCTGGGTGCTACTCAAATTGTTTTTGAGGGTATTCCGACATTTCCAAATGCAGGTAGATTTTGGGATATTGTTGAAAAACATAAAGCGACTATTTTTTATACAGCGCCGACTGCCATTCGAGCACTTATAAAAGCTTCTGAAATTGACCCCAATGTTCATCCAAAAAAATATAACTTAAACACTTTAAGAGTTTTAGGCACAGTTGGTGAGCCTATAAATCCAGAAGCTTGGATTTGGTACCATGAGAATGTTGGTAATTCTAATTGCCCTATAGTGGATACATTCTGGCAAACTGAAACTGGTGGTCATGTAATTACACCCCTTCCTGGTGCGACGCCATTAGTGCCTGGTTCATGCACTCTTCCTTTTCCAGGTATTGATGTAGATGTTGTTGATGAAACTGGTAAAAAATTAGATTGGGGTCAAGGTGGTTTATTGGTAATTAAAAAACCATGGCCTTCAATGATCAGAACTATTTGGAATGATCCTGAACGCTTCAAAGCAAGTTATTTTCCTTGTGAACTAGGAGGTCATCTTTATCTCGCGGGGGATGGCGCGATAAGAGATAAAAAGACTGGGTATTTTACTATAATGGGCAGAATGGATGACGTCTTAAATGTTTCTGGTCATCGACTTGGCACAATGGAAATTGAGTCGGCTTTGGTTTCAAATGATATGGTGGCTGAAGCGGCAGTTGTTGGTCGCCCTCATGAAGTGAAAGGAGAATCAATCATTGCTTTTGTGGTACTAAAATCTGAAAGACCCACTGAGAGTAATATTACTGAGATAGTTGAAAATTTGAGATCATGGGTTGGAAAAGAAATTGGCCCAATTGCCAAACCGGATGAAATAAGATTTGGTGATAACTTACCAAAAACAAGATCAGGAAAAATAATGCGGCGCTTATTAAGGAGTATCGCAAAAGATGAGGAAATCACCGCAGATATCTCAACGCTTGAAAATCCAGCAATTCTGGATCAATTAAAGCAAAAAGTTTAAAATACATGGATGTTTAGATATATCAATGTTGTAATAAAAAATAAAAAATTTAAATTTTTTTATTATGCTATTTCATCAATTTTACTTTTAACTTTTTTTGCTGTTTTTTTTGGCTATCACTTTTTTTTAAAACCCAATATTGCTCTCATTAAGTCTGATATTGAAACTTTTGTTTCTAAGGAAACTGGAGGTGGAGTATCAATTGAAACGTTAAATGTTGATTGGAATATTACAAATCCAAGGTTTCAAATCAGAAACTTTTTAGTTACTGATCGAGATAATAATAAAACCATCAATCTTCAGGCCATAGATTTAGAGTTATCCTGGCTCAGTATTTTCAAATTTAAACCCTTACTAAATCAAATTATCATTGGCGATATTGATATTTTGGTTGAAAGAACTGTTGATGATAAGTTAAAAATCGCGGGTATAGAAATTAT
>JAQCBB010000048.1 GCA_027621535.1 Pseudomonadota bacterium
TTATCCCGTCAATGTGGGTTACAACTCATCCAGCTATGGGTGGCGAGTTGATCCTTTTCTGGGCATTCATTCTTTTCATGAGGGCTTGGATTTTTCTGCTGCAGAGGGAGATCAAATTAAGGCAACAGCTGCGGGTATGGTTATTGCCACTGGAAAGACCTCCGATTACGGAAATTATGTGAAAATTAAACACGGAGGTGGCATTGAGACGAGGTACGCTCATGCTTCAAAAATTTTAGTGAAGAAAGGTGATCTGGTAAGAAAAGATGAAGTGATTGCACTTGTTGGCAATACAGGAAGATCAACCGGACCCCATCTTCATTATGAAATACGATTCAATGGTCGCTCACTAGATCCCAGAAAATATCTAAAGAAAAAATAAAATCATGTTTAAAACTATATTAAATGCTGTTTTTGGCGGCAATAATCAGAGGCTATTAAAAAAATATTCAGTAATTGTGAATAAGATCAATAACTTAGAGCCTGATATGCAGAAGCTAAAAGATATTGAATTTCAAAAAACCACTCAAAACCTTAAAAATGTGTATAAAAAATCAGGATTTAATGATGAATTATTGATACAAGCTTTTGCTCTTGTAAGGGAGGCAAGTGTAAGGACGCTTGGACTGAGACATTTTGATGAGCAACTATTGGGAGGTATTGCCTTGCATGAGGGTAAGATTTCTGAAATGAAAACTGGTGAGGGTAAAACCTTAGTTGCAACTCTTCCTGTTTATTTGAATGCATTATCTGGTGAAGGAGTACATGTTATTACAGTCAATGATTATCTTGCTCGACGAGATGCAGACTGGATGGGAAAAATATATAAATTCTTGGGTTTAACCATCGGAGTTAATCAAGCTCAAATGCCTACAGAAGAAAAATTAATAGCTTATTCTGCTGATATTACCTATGGAACTAATAATGAGTTTGGTTTTGATTACCTCAGAGATAATATGGTTTATGAACAAAGTCAGAAAGTTCAAAAGGGTCTAAATTTTGCACTCATTGATGAGGTTGATTCCATATTAATTGATGAAGCGCGAACACCATTAGTCATTTCTGGCCAATCAGATGTTGATGTTAATTTATATGCAAAAATTGATCAAATTGTTTCAAGCCTCAAAAGACAAGATAAGGAAGACAGTGATGGCGACTATTGGATTGATGAAAAAACATCAGCAGTCATCTTATCTGAAAATGGGCACACAAGTGTAGAAAAAGTCCTTAGCAAGCTTGGCGTTTTAACAGAAGGATCAAACTTATATGACCCTGAAAATATCAACCTGCTTCATTATGTTCAATCTGCTTTAAAAGCGCATAACTTATTTGTTAAAGACAAAGAATACGTGGTTAAAGATGGTGGCGTTGTAATTATAGATGAGTTCACTGGGCGGATGATGCCAGGCCGAAGATGGTCTGATGGTCTTCATCAAGCTATTGAGGCAAAAGAAAAAGTTAAAATTCAAAGAGAATCAAAAACATTAGCGGGAATAACTTTTCAAAACTACTTTCGTTTGTACAATAAAATTGCAGGTATGACTGGCACAGCCGAAACAGAGGCTGAAGAGTTTAAACATATATACAACCTTGATACTGTTATTATACCTCCCCATAGAAAAATTTCAAGAATTGATCATATGGATAAAATCTTCAGAACTTCAGAGGAAAGATATAACGCAGTTATAAGTGATATCCTGGGGAGAAATAAAAAAAATCAACCAATTTTAATTGGGACAACATCAATTGAAAATTCAGAATTTATTAGTAAATTTTTAAAAAAACATAAATTAAATCATCAGGTTTTGAATGCAAAGCAACATGAAAAAGAAGCTCATATCATTGAACAAGCTGGAAAACCAGGAATGATAACAATCGCTACTAATATGGCCGGAAGAGGAACAGATATTATTTTAGGGGGAAATGTTGAGCCTGAATTGGAAAGACTGTCTAACGAAAAGAATTTAACTCAAGCTTCTAAGAAAAAAATTGAAGAGATTAAAAAGCAATGGGAAAAAGATCATGAAGCTGTGATTAATGCTGGAGGACTTCATATAATTGGAACAGAGCGTCATGAATCGAGACGAATTGATAACCAATTAAGAGGAAGATCTGGTCGCCAAGGTGATCCTGGCTCAAGTACTTTCTATCTCTCCCTGGAGGACTCGCTCATGAGAATATTTGCCTCTGACCGAATATCAAGCATTATGCAGAAACTAAATATGCCTGATAATGAACCAATTGAACACAGCTGGGTAAGCAAATCCATTGAGAGTGCGCAAAAAAAAGTGGAAGGACGTAACTTTGAGATAAGAAAACAATTATTGGAATTTGATGAAGTGCCCAACAGCCAAAGAAAAGTTATCTATGAACAAAGAAATGATGTTCTAAACTCTTCAGAATCAGAATTAATGGTTAAAAATATTCTAAATGAGGCAATCTCAAGCATTGTTTTTGAATATATTCCCCCAGAAAGTGTTGAAGAGATGTGGGATATTCCAGGTTTGGAGAATAGACTCCAGCTTGAATATAACCTGAAAATTTCAATCAAAAAATGGCTGGATGACGACCCTAATATCGAAATTTCTAAACTGGCTTCAAATATTGTTGAAATTGCAGAAAAAGATTACTTCAAGAAAGAAAAAATTGCGGGAGTCGAAGCAATTAGACATTTTGAAAAATCAATTATGCTCCAAATTATCGATCATCATTGGCGTTCGCATTTATCTGCTCTAGATCATCTTCGTCAAGGCGTTAGTATGAGGGCGTATGGCGGAAAAGATCCAAAACAAGAATTTAAAAAAGAAGCATTCAGCATGTTTGAGACATTGCTCATTAATATTAAAAATGAAATTGCGAAAGTTTTGATGTTGGTTGAGGTGAAAAGTAAAGAGCAGGCAAAAAAAATCGATGAAAAAAATCAAAATGAAATCAAACAGGCTAGTTCATCAGTAAATGATTATGCTGAGAAAGATGAGCCGCAAAGAAAAATTGGACGAAATGAGTTTTGCCCATGTGGCAGTGGAAAAAAATATAAACACTGTCATGGAGTTTTAAAATAATGACAAAACAAACTGTAACACCATGCATAGGGATATGTTCTTATAATGACAAAGGTAGTTGCGTTGGATGCTACCGTACCTCGGTTGAGATTGTGGGCTGGTTTGATATGTCTGATGATGAGAGAGATCTGGTTATGAAGGATCTTGATCGAAGAGCAGCGGCGAGCTTTGATTAAATGTTTTTATATTTATACTCACATAAGTGATTTATACAACAAGATAAACAATTAGGCTTTTGAGCTTTACAGGTATATCGTCCGTGCAAAATTAAAAGATGATGTGCATCTTTTAAAAATTCTTTCGGTGTAGTTTTTGTCAATTTTTTTTCAACTTCGAGAGGCGTTTTTCCCTGGCCTAAATTGATTCGGTTGGCCAATCTAAAAATATGGGTATCAACGGCGATGACTGGTTCATTAAAAATGGTATTTAATATTACATTGGCTGTTTTCCTTCCCACACCGGGGAGCTTTTCTAAGTCCACTCTCTTTCTAGGAATTTGACTTGAAAATTCATTAATTAAAATTCGACAGGTTTGTTGAATATTTTTTGCTTTATTTTTATATAAGCCAATTTTATTGATTATGGATTCTATTGAGGCAAGTGATAATTTTGCTAAAGCTTCTGGGGTTGGCGCTACTTTAAAAAGCTTATCAGTGACTTTATTGACCTGAATATCAGTCGTTTGTGCAGACAAAATAACCGCAATTAAGAGCTCAAAAGGATTTTTAAAAATAAGCTCTGTTGTGGGATTGTTAATTTCTCTCTTTAGAGCATTAAATATTTCCCATCTTTTTTCGGAATTCATTTTTTTTGTTTTTGATTAATCCAGTTCACGAAAAGAATCAAAGATGATAAGGCAATGAAAGCTCCTGGGGGTAGAGCAGCTAATAAAAAACCATGGTCACTATTAAATAATTGAATGGTTAAAAATTTATAGTCATCACCAATTAAAAAATGTAGGTTTTGAAATAATGTTCCGTTACCAATCATTTCACGCATAGCTCCAAGAATAATTAAAACTAAAGTGAGTCCCAGCCCCATAAAAAGCCCATCATAAAAAGATGGAAGGACAGGATTTTTAGATGCAAAAGCTTCTACTCGAGCTAATACAATACAATTGGTTACAATCAATGGAATAAATATACCCAAAGCATCATAAAGAGGTTTAGAAAGTGCATTAATTGATAAATCAACAATAGTCACAAGCCCTGCGATAACTAAAATAAAAATAGGAACCCTCGCTGCTTCAGGAACAAATTGACGAATCGGGGAT
The DNA here is from genome assembly GCA_027621535.1 of Pseudomonadota bacterium. Lineage (GTDB taxonomy): Bacteria > Pseudomonadota > Gammaproteobacteria > Burkholderiales > Methylophilaceae > BACL14. Next base: position 4,336 of record JAQCBB010000048.1, read on the forward strand.
ATGGAAATATTTGACAAAATCATGACAAAAATAGTTGCAACTCCTAGAGCAAAACCATTTGTAATATTCACAGTTACAGCAAGCGTTGGACACAGACCTAATAATTGTATTAATCCTGCATTTTGTTTCCACATCCCATCATGAAATTGATCTTTAATCATTAAATAAATCTCTATGGTTATTAAAAAAGGTTAAAGTATTTTTTACCGACTTGATAACAGCTCTTGGAGTAATGGTTGCTCCAGCTTTGTAATCAAATGTTCCCTGATCCTTTTTAACTCGCCAATTTTGATCGGTAGTCTTTTCAAGACTCATTTGATTAAAATTTAAAATCCAATCAGATTTTTTTTGATCAATATAATCTCCAAGACCAGGAGTTTCTTTATGATCAATAATTCTCGATCCAATAATTTCAGCATTTTCATCAATTGCGGTCAAAATGAGAATTTCTCCACTATAGCCATCGGGAGCTATAGATTCAATGAGCACTGCTTTTAGTTGACTGTCTTTTTTTGCAATATAGGCTTTCGATGGATGTTTGTTTTTTAATAATTCATTAGGTTCGATTTCAATAAAGTTTTCTAAAATATTATTGTTATAATCTACTCCCAACAAAATTTGATCTAATAATTTTTTTTTAAAATCTGATTTATTTTTTTCAATTATCGGGTAGCTACTTTCAAAAACAATACTCAGGCTGACAGCAAAAATTAAACCGAGTAAGGAGATCAATCCAACGGTCTTGAAAATTACTTTATATTCACTCATAACCGAAGACTTTAGGTTGGGTAAACTTTTCAATTAATGGTACAAAAATATTCATAAAAATCACAGCAAATGCAATCCCATCTGGATATCCTCCAAAGTTACGAATGATAACTGTAATTAATCCCACCATAACCCCAAAAATAATTTTTCCATTTAAAGTTGTTGGACCGGAAACGGGGTCAGTGATAATAAAAAAAGCCGCTAGAAATGTAGCGCCATTCATTAAATGAAATAGGCTTGGCATAAATACATCTGGATTTATTTGATTCAAGATAAATGAAAATACAAAGATACTAAATATAAGAGAAACCGGAAGATGCCAGGTAATAATTTTTTTTATCATTAAATATAATCCGCCAATTAAATAAAATATTGACATGATTTGGTAAGCATTAAATTGATCAAAAATTGAAAAAGAATTATTTATTGGTTCCCCAAGAAAAAGTGCTGTTTTAATCTTATCCAGAGGGGTTGCGCTAACAATTCCATCTAATATATCTATAGATACAAACATAGAAAATAATTGCGAAAAATTTAAAAAATTATTGAAATCAAAGTATTCTGCCGATGGCCAATTTGTCATAATTTTTGGAAAAGATATCAGTAGAACAGCATAGCCAATCATTGCCGGGTTAAAAGGATTTGAGCCAATTCCACCGTAAGCATGTTTTGAAATTACGATAGAAAAAAAGAGACCAACTAACATAACCCATATCGGAGTTGATGATGGTATGGATATGATAAGAAGCCATGCGGTTAAAAAGGCTGAACCATCCTTTAAAAAGGGCTTGATTGGATAATGACGGAGCTTTAAACACACAGCTTCTAAAATTAGCGCAAATGAGATTCCAATAATTAGATTTCCAAGAATTTGCAAACCAAAAAAACCAATTTGAGCAATTAAAGCAGGAATGAGGGCTAATGTAACAGTGAACATGATCAACGAAATGGACATATTTTTTTTAATTGCTGGAGAGTCAAGTGGGGTCATTATTCTTCATTCTCCTTAACTCTTTTTATAGCCGCATCAATGGCAGCTTTTTTTTCTTCAATCAATTTTTTTTTATCTTCATCACTGACCTGTGCTCTTCTTTGAGCATTTCGTTCTGCCCGCTCTTTTTTCTCTCTTTCAAGTCTGAATAATCTAAATTCATTCCTGTCTCTTGCGATGTCAGCAATTTCAAAAGACTTTGTCTGTTCGCGGATCTCACTTTTTGCATAGCGATAATATTGAACTAAAGGAATATTGCTTGGGCAAACGTATGAACAACAACCACACTCAATACAATCAAATAATTTATAATCATCTGTTAACTTTTCAAATTGTTTGGATTTTGCGTACCAATAAAGTTCTTGCGGCTGGAGTTGTGCTGGACAAACTTCTACACATTTAGTGCAACGTATACATGGCATCTCACTAGAAGCTTTCGATTTCATCTCGTCTGTTACTGCAAGTAAACAATTCATTGCTTTGGTTACTCCAACATCTGTATGAGGTAATTTAAAGCCCATCATTGGACCCCCCATAATAATTTCTTGACGAGGATCTCCACCAGCATCTTTAATAAGTTGTTGAATAGGTGTTCCAATAAGGGCTTGGTAATTATTGGGTTGATTTAAGGCTCCAGTCACAGTAACAACTCTGCTAATAACAGGCTCACCGTAATTAATAAATCTAGCAATTGAAATTAATGTTGCAACATTAAAAACTTGAATACCAAATTCAGTAGGCCTTTTTTCTTTTGGAATTTTTAGACCTAGCATCAAATAGATTAATCTTTTTTCATCACCACTTGGGTAAACGGTTGGGATAATTTTTAGTTGAATATTTTTAGAGCTACCCAGTACACTATTCAGTTTCGATATCGCTTTAGGCTTGTTATCTTCAATCCCAATTATAGTTTTTGGAATATTTAAAATATGCATAATGAGGTTAATACCGTCGACAAAATCTTGGGGCATTTCTTGCATAGCCATATCATCACAGGTGATATAAGGCTCACACTCAGCTGCATTAACTATTAACGTTTCGATGCTATTAGCATTTAATTTAATATGGGATGGAAAAGTTGCACCACCCAACCCGACCACGCCAGAGTGTTTTAATTTTTCTAATAAATCACTTAGACTAATATTTTTAATATCAATTTTTTTAAGACTAATCCATTCATCTTTTCCGTCAGCTTCTAGAACAATACACTGATCAGGAAGTCCTGATGGATGAGGAATATTCATAGGTTTAATTTCTTTAATATACCCCGATGTAGATGCATGCGTAGCTGCAGACATATTAGCTACTGGCTCTGCAAGAACTTGCCCCTTTAACACTCGATCACCAATTTTCACAATAATATTTGGCATCTTTCCGACATGTTGTCTGATGGGGATAATAAGTTCCTTGGGTAGGGGCAATCTCTTAATTGGATTACGCGTGGATATCTGCTTATAACCTTCTGGCTTAATACCCCCAAAAAATTTAAAAATTTTATCTGTGATGTTCATATAAATTAATTTTGTTGTTCGATCTTATAAATTGGATATTTCCATTTCCAATTTTCTGTTGTTTCTGGAATAACCTGCATATCGATACAATCAACTGGGCAAGGGGGTAAGCATAATTCACATCCCGTGCATTCCTTTTCAATGATGGTATGCATTTGTTTGGCTGCTCCAACAATTGCATCAACTGGACAAGCTTGAATACACAAAGTGCACCCTATGCAAGTTGACTCATCAATTATGGCAACGGATTTAGGTTTTGGTTCGCCATGATCAGCATTAAGTGGCTTGTATTCAACACCTAACAGGTCAGCAAGTTTGTGAACCCCGTCATCACCGCCAGGAGGACACTGATTTATGTCAGCCTCACCATTGGCAATAGCTGTTGCATATGGTTTACAACCTGGGTAACCACACTGGCCGCATTGGGTTTGTGGAAGTATTTTATCAATCTTATCAACTATCGGATCACCAGTTGTCTTAAGTTTAATTGACGCATACCCAAGAATAAGACCTATGAGAATCGTAATAGAAAGTGTAATCAGGATAGCTTCAATCATAGTCGATCAAGCCCTATAAACCCCATAAAAGATAAACTCATTAAACCCGCCGTCAGCATTGCAAGAGCGCTTCCTCGGATTAATTCTGGCGTATCTGCACCTTCAAATTTTTCTCTGAGCGATGCAAAGAGAATTAGCACTAAAGAAAATCCTAAAGCACCGCCAAGCCCAAAAAGAGCAGCCTCTAAGAGATTATGACTAAGTTGGGCATTAAGAAGGGGAATTCCAAGGACAGCACAATTAGTTGTAATTAGAGGAAGAAAAATGCCTAAAACGCGGTAAAGGTATGGATAGTTTTTTTCCATAACCATTTCAGTAAACTGAACGACTGCGGCGATGATGACTATAAAGGATATTATTCTTAAATACTCCAAACCATAGGGTATAAGTAGATAATAATTTACCAACCAGCTTGTAATTGAGCCAACTGTCAAAACAAAAGCAGTTGCGGCGGACATGCTTACTGATGTGTCCAGTTTTTTTGACACACCCATAAATGGGCATAATCCCAATATCTTTGTAAGCACAATATTGTTCACAAGAACAACACTTATAATTATTAGTAAATATTCTGTCATGTTAAGATTATAGAGGTTTAAGGCTAAATGTTAATCAGTAATATAACCAAATTTTATTATAAAAAAAAAGAATA
>JAQCBB010000004.1 GCA_027621535.1 Pseudomonadota bacterium
TTTTATTAGTGAGTGCCGATGTCTATCGTCCAGCGGCGATAGAGCAATTAAAAACTTTGGCTAAAAGTATTGATGTTGATTGTTTTGATTCCTCGTCTAAGGATAAACCACTGGCCATTGCAAAAGCATCTGTTGAATTTTCTAAAAAGCATTTTTATGACGTGATTATATTTGATACTGCTGGAAGAACTTCCATCGATGAGGACATGATGGATGAAATCAAACAATTGCACAAACAACTAGATCCAGCAGAGACTTTATTTGTTGTGGACTCAATGCAAGGACAAGATGCCGTTAACACCGCACAAGGTTTCAATCAGGCTCTAGAGTTAACAGGAATTATCTTAACAAAAGTTGATGGAGACTCCCGAGGCGGAGCAGCTCTATCTGCAAAATATGTGATCGGAAAGCCTATCAAGTTCGTAGGCGTGAGTGAAAAAATAAATGGTATTGAACCCTTTTATCCTGATCGCTTAGCGTCAAGAATTCTTGGCATGGGCGACATCGTAGGCTTAGTTGAAGAAGCTCAAAAAAATGTTGATCAAAAAGAGGCTTTAAAGCTGGCTGAAAAAGTTAAGTCAGGAAAAAATTTTGATTTAGAAGACTTTAAAAATCAAATAACCCAAATGAAAAAAATGGGTGGTGTAGGCGCTCTTATGGAAAAAATGCCGGCTCAGCTCATGGGCCAAGCGCAACAGAAAATCAATCCAGAGGATGGAGATAAGTCATTGGTTCAAATTGAGGCCATTATCAACTCTATGACACCATTAGAGCGAAGAGATCCAGATTTGATAAAAGCAAAAAGAAAACAGAGGATTGCCAATGGTTCCGGTACACAAGTTCAAGATATCAATAGATTATTGACCCAGTATGAACAAATGCGGAAAATGATGAAGCTATTTTCTAAAGGCGGGTTATCAAAAATGATGAGAGGTTTGGCAGGAAAATTTCCAGGAATGCGCTAATTATTCCTCTCAATTTATTGACCATTTCTATGTTCTAGTCCATAATTGCGTGTTTGATTTATGGGGTGTTAGCTCAGTTGGTAGAGCAGCGGACTTTTAATCCGTTGGTCGCGAGTTCGAATCTCGCACACCCTACCACTTATCTCATCATTTTTACAATTCCTTGAATATTTTGCATTGCATAAACCTCATCTGCAAAACTTTTTATTTCATTGCGTTGGTGACTAATAAATAAAGTTGTTATATTTTTTTGAGAAATGTAATTTCTTAATTTTCTGGCAATTGCTTTTCTTTGGATAAGATGAATCGCATTAAACGATTCGTCCATGAGTAAAATTTTAGGATCAGATGCTAAACTACGGGCAATTGCCACACGTTGTGACTCCCCTCCTGAGAGAAGCGCAATATCTTTTTGAATCACTTCGTCTAATTCTAAAAGCTCTATGATTTCATCGATATGTTGATGAATGGCGGATGCATATTTTATATTTTGATATACATTTAAATGAGGGAAGAGCCTTAAATCTTGAAACACGTAACCGATTTTTCTCGATCTAGGCAAAACATTAGTATGAGATTTTGAATCATAGAAAATATTATCATCAATAATAATATAGCCTTTGTCAGGAACAAGAAGACCTGAGATGATATTAAATAAAGTCGACTTTCCAATGCCAGAATCTCCACTGAATCCTAAAATCTCAGCTTTGGTTTGAAGGCAAATGGCCAATTTAAGTGACGAGTTGTTATATGTAAAGTTTAAATCAATCATTTTGTGTACTTATTGCTAATAAATAAGGCAACAAATGAAATAGTTATACTGATAATTACCAGTCTCACAACCACATGGCTAGCATCAGGATCCTGAAGAGATGAGTAGATTGCTAATGGAATAGTTTGTGTTTCTCCAAATATATTTCCTGCGAAGGTAATTGTTGCGCCAAATTCTCCTAAACTCCGGCTAAAGCTAAGAACTAAACCAGAAATAATTCCATTTTTGGAAAGAGGAATAATGATTGTTTTTAATATTTTTAACTTACTAGCCCCTAAAGTTTTTGCTGCCTCAATGAGTTTTGGATCTATTTCTGCAATGGATTGCCTAATCGAGCGAACGAATAGTGGAAAGGACATTACACTAGAAGCAATAATTGCTGCTATCCAGGTAAATGAGATGGGCCAACCAAAAAGCGAATAAAACGTTGATCCCAATAATCCATTTTTACCAAAAATAATTAATAATAAAAACCCAATAACAACAGGGGGCAGGACAAGGGGTAGATGAATGAAGCTATCAATTATAGATTTTCCATAAAATTGTTTCGTGGCCAAAGCAAGACCCAGAAAAAATGCAGGAATGGATATGATCAGTGATGAAATTATTGCTACTTTACTTGATAAAATCAGGACAGTAATTTCGTAATCAGTCAAAGTAATCATGGACGTATTATAAACCCTTGATCGATAAGTTTAATTTTGGTTTTTTCTGAGTTCAAGTATGAAATAAATTTTTCATTTATGAAATTATTCGTGATGATTCCTATTGAATAGATAATTTTCTGATGACTATCTTGGGGTATATTTTGCAAGTGATATATTTTATTTAATTTTTTTAAATCTGATGCAAAGATAATTCCGTAGTCACACTCACCAATTTTTAAATTTGAGAGAAGAGATGCTGAATCTTTTATATGCAAAACACTTTCTTTACTATATTTCAATTGATAAAAATTTATGACTTGATAACTATATTTGCCTAATGGAGCAAGCTGGGGATCAGCTAAACATAGCTTTTCATTCTTGGCAATTTTTGATTGCATTAAATTTTTATTTTGATTGCTGATAAATACTAATTGATTAGAGATCCAATCCCTCTTGTCTTTAAGAATTTGTTTATTATTTAAATGCTGAATCCATGTTTGATTTGCTGAAATGATGATATCAAAGGGAGCGCCTCCTAGGACCTGTTGAGATAGATTTCCTGAAGCTCCCGATGAAAAGCTAACTTTATAATTAAAGTCTTTTTCAAATTCAAGTAAAATATTTTGCATAATCGGATGCAAGCTTGATGCATAGGCTACATTAATTTCTTCCTCGGCATGAACAAGAAAATTAAAAAAAATAAAATAGATAAATATACCTTTGCTCATCTTCGTTGGTTCATCATCGCTTTAATTTCATATACGGCATAAATGTTAATTACTAAGATAATAAGCCCCACAAGGAAATCTGGTAAAAAAGATTCAAATTTGAGGGTCAAAAAGGCTGCCAATAAAACTAATAAATTTCCAATCAAATCATTTCTGGAAGATAAATAGATAGCTCGAAGTAAAAAATTCTTCGATTTAGTATATCTTTGTAAAAGTATTGTGCATAAGCAATTAATAATTATTGCCCCTAGAGAAACTAGGATCATAACTTGATGATCAGGAACTTCAGGATGAAAGATTTTATTAATAGAGAAGGTAAGGGCATATATTGATGGAGCAATAAAAGAAACTAAAATCGCATAACCAATTATTCTCCGATAGATAATAGTTAAACTCAGTCCAATTAAAGCAAAAAAATTTGTTAAGGCGTCTTCAAGAAAATCTATACTATCTGCGATTAAGGCAACCGAATGACTGGTATGGGAGAGATATAATTCAACAAAAAAATAAAATAAATTAAGAATAATTACAATTGAAATTACATAATTTTTTTTTAACATAATTGAATTTAATCTTGATTTAACAATCTATTATCTATGAAAAAAATAATCTTATTCCTAGTCACTACTTTATCACCATTCTTGGTACAAAGTTATCCCGCTCAATCTGAGCTATTTGGTCTAAATAAATCTATGATCCAGTTATGGGTCAGTTATGAGAAAGGCGTGACAGGAACTGGCTCAGGTGTAGTAATCAAAAAAAATCATGTGGCAACAGACTGCCATGTTTTTCAAAATGCTACAGGCGTTAATGTGGTTAAGTATCATGATACCTATAGCCCTATAGGCGTTTATGCTGATTGGGAACATGATTTGTGTGTATTAAAATTTGATAATCTTCCATTGGAGCCGGTAAATATTCGAGAGAGTAATACGCTTGATTATGAGGAGGAAGTGTTCACTCTGACTTTTCCAAACGATAATCCTGTGCCGCTGCCTTCCTATGGAAAAGTAAAAGCCTTGTATTCTTTTGATAAAGGTTCAATTATAAGAACATCTGCCTCTTTTACAGTTGGATCTAGCGGGGGAGCTCTATTTGATAATGACTTTAATTTGATTGGTATTACAACATTCAAGAGTCCTGGAAAGCGATTAGGATATTTTTATTGCTTACCTACCGAATGGATAGACAAAGTTTTGCAAACAGACATGTTGACCGATATTCGAAGTGAAACACCACCGTTTTGGGCTCTACCTGATGAAAAAAAACCCTTTTTCATGCAAGTTGTTCTCCCTCTTTTAGATGCTAATTGGTCTGAGGTAAAGCGAATTGCCAAAATGTGGACACAATCAGATGATGATAGTACGAATGCTTGGTTTTATTTAGGCTTGGCTGAAAGTAAATTTAACAAAGATTTTGCAAAATTATTCCTTAACAAATCAATCCAGCTGAACTCTAAAAATCTTGATGCTCTTGAAGTCTTGCATCAAATTGCTGTTGAGGAAAACGATAGTGAGCTGATTCATAAGTACAAGTCTATGATTGAAAAGGTTGACCAGTATTACTTTGAAAATTTAGCCAACCAATCTTAAATTTGGCGCGCCCGAAGAGATTCGAACTCCTGACCACTTGGTTCGAAGCCAAGTACTCTATCCAGCTGAGCTACGGGCGCAGGTAGATTTAATTGGCGCGCCCGAAGAGATTCGAACTCCTGACCCCTTGGTTCGTAGCCAAGTACTCTATCCAGCTGAGCTACGGGCGCGTCACCAGTATTATATCCTTAAAACATACAGATTAACTAGTTGCTCGATACGGGAAGCGTTAATATAGGGCCAGACTTTTCGATTTTTCCTGACTGAAGAGCAGAAATTTGATTGAGCAACATGAGGGTATATTTGCTTTGCATGTCATTGTCTTTTATATAAAACCAATTACCTCGATATTCAACAGCAATAGCGGCCTGTTCTGGAGGATTTTTTGAGGTATAAACTGTAAATAATCCGTCAAGAACTTTTTGCCAATCAAAGATCTCCCCATTTTTATTTTTAGTAACAGTTACTCTTCCATTAGCAATGTCATCACTGGGTACCTCAACTCCATGGGAAAGGAAAAAAAGTATACCCGCTAGGGAGCGTGACTCTATTTGTATTTTTGAATCTTGCGTTGAATCAAAATAATTTTTAGAAATTGGGATGATGTTGTTTTTGTTTTCAATTTTAAGATCATTTAAAAGACGATTTACCATTGGATCATTTCTGTAATCTTTTTGAATTAATAAAGCCAATTCGTCTGGGTTGCCCTCAAGTTGATAGCCAAGGGTGATCTTGGATGACTTTTGTAGGTCTCTGAAATCTTTGGATAATTGAATAAACTCATTAAATTCTGGGGCCTCAGACGGGGTTGGACCAGAGGCTTCTGATGCATTATTGATATTGTTAATGCGGTTTACCGTTAATCTTAGAATACGTTCAATACTCCACCCGGATCGAGCCAACAATAAAATAACTTCATGGTCGACCGGGGTTAAGATATTTTTCACAAAATCAGCACCCGACAATGGCGAATAAGTGATGGTTGGTTTTTCGATGTATTCCGTATTGCCTCGAACTCCGATGTTATTTGAAGTCGTAGCCCCATCAAAAATCGAACCATTAATTCCAAAACCCTCTTTCCAGTTGAATGCAGTCGATACACTGCTGACTTTTAAAAAAGTAGGGTTATCAGCATATCGAAGACGAATTAAGTTTAATAAAATCTCCTCATCATCTGTCTGCGCCAGCACCTTGTTATACTCATTTCTGCCTGCTTTCATAAAATCAGGCCCAAATTGACTACAACTAATTAACAACAGACTAAAAAATAATATTAATCCTTTTAAATACATTAAAACTTTCCTGTGTAATCCCATTTACCAAGATTAACCCCGTTCATTCTAAGAATATTGTAGGTGGTGGTGATGTGAAAAAAGAAATGAGGAAGAATCCATCTTTTTAAATAATCTTCGCCATTATTAAAGGAAAATTTATGCTCACGGATAGAAAATTCAATGGGTTTATTTTCAGAATTTATCATGTCTTTTGGTTTAATTTTTTTTAAGAAATTAATAGTTTTTGTAATACGGTTTTGTAATTGTTTTATGGTTTTTTCGTTATCTTGGTAGTTAGGAAATTTTTTATTGGCAAGCCTTCCTATCCCTTTTCTGACCATGTCAGTACCAATCTGAATTTGACGAGACAAGGGGTACATGTCTGCAATCAGTCGACTTTCAACAAAAATTACACTGTCGAATTTTTTTTTATCAGCAAACCGCTGCGCTTTATTTAATATGTTTATCAAATTTTCAAGCATTTTGACGATCATTGGTACGGATAAGTCATACATTGGCTCTTGCATTTGGGTCTCCCTTGATATAAAAAATGGCGGAGAGCGAGGGATTCGAACCCTCGATACAGGTTTAAACCCGTATGCTTCCTTAGCAGGGAAGTGCCTTCGACCACTCGGCCAGCTCTCCTAATTTTTAAGCTATATTCTAAATGAAATTAAGCTAGATCCCAATCATTGATCTAAGTTAAATGCCTTATGAAGAGATTGAACTGCGGCATCTAGAAATTTTTCTTCAATGAGAATGGATATTTTGATCTCACTGGTTGATATGGTTGAGATATTAATACCTTCCTCAGATAGTGTTCTAAACATCTTGCTTGCCACACCGACGTGTGATTTCATTCCTACACCTACAAGAGATAGTTTTGCGATGTTTGAGTCACCAATAATTGTTTTGGCACCTAAATGATCTTTCATGCTTTCTAAAATTTCAATCGTTTTATCTAATTCAGTTTTGTTCACTGTAAAGGTGAAATCATTGAGTCCATCATGGCCAATATTCTGAATGATCATATCCACATCAATATTCTGTTCAGCAATTGGCCCAAGAATTTGATATGCAATTCCTGGTTTATCTGGAATACTCTCCACGGTTACTTTTGCCTCATCACGATTAAAGGCTATTCCTGAGATTATTGGATCTTCCATTTTATGACTTTCCTCATATGTAATTATTGTCCCTTCACCATCTTCTTCAAAACTTGAGAGAACTCGCAAATTAACCTTATGTTTACCAGCAAATTCGACTGAACGTATTTGTAAAACTTTTGAGCCAAGACTTGCCATTTCTAGCATTTCTTCAAATGTGATTGATTTCAATTTTCTCGCATTAGAAACAACTCGTGGATCAGTGGTATAAATACCATTAACGTCCGTATATATTTGACACTCATCCGCATGCAATGCAGCTGCAATTGCTACAGCAGTTGTATCGGAACCGCCTCTTCCAAGTGTTGTAATATTTCCTTGCTCATCAGCGCCCTGAAATCCTGCAATGACTAAAACATACCCATTATCTAAATTCTTTTGGATATTCTCGGTACCTATATTAATTATTCGAGCTTTAGAGTGGGCCTTATCTGTAAGGATCTTAACTTGAGATCCAGTGTAGCTTTTAGCTTTTACCCCCCGAGCTTGAATAGCAAGTGCCGTTAATCCTATAGTGACTTGCTCTCCAGTAGATAAAACCACATCCGATTCTCTAGGATCCGGTTTTTTATTTACCTCACTAATGAGCTGAAGCAGCTTATTAGTCTCTCCAGACATTGCAGATACCACCACCACCACTTTGTGACCTTTGTCAACGAAGCGTTTAACGCGATCAGCAACCGCATTAATTCGTTCCGGATTGGCAACTGAAGTGCCTCCATATTTTTGTACAATCAGGCTCATGTATTTAAAATTTCTTTAATGTGTTCTAGTGCTTTCGGGAGTTGTTTAATATTATGCCCCCCTGCCATTGCCATTTCTGGTTTTCCTCCACCTTTGCCATCAACCATTTCAGCAATTTGGCTAGCTATTTTACCAGCATGATATTGATTAGTAATATCTTTTGTAATGCCTACACCAATATTTATTTTTTCATCAACAGTTGAAGCTAAAATTATAATTCCAGAACCAATGCTGTCTTTAAGATTGTCAATTAAAGTTCGGAGCTGAGGAGTTTCGATGGCATCAAGCCTAGCAATTAAAACTTTATTTCCTTTGATTATTTCAACTTGATTCATTAGGTCACTTTTTGAATCATTAGTAATTTTATGTTTTAAAAGATTAATTTGTTTCTCTTGGTCTTTAATTTGATCGATAACTTGTTTAATTTTTATGGATAATTCTTCTTTAGATGTTTTTAATTCCTTAGCTGATAGGTTTAATAATGAGTCTTGTTTATTCAATAATTCTAAAATATTAAACCCGGTAGTAGCCTCAATTCTTCTGACTCCAGACGATATTCCATTTTCAGAAATTATTTTAAAAAGTCCAATGTCCCCAGTAGCACTTACATGCGTTCCCCCACATAATTCTTTACTGTTACCAATTGTCAATACACGAACATTATCATCATATTTTTCTCCAAAAAGCATCATTGCCCCGCTTTTTTTTGCAACTTCAATCGGCATAATTTCTGCTTGTGTAGAATTGTTTTTAAGTATTTCTTCATTGACCAGAGATTCCACTTTGCATAGTTGTTCAGAAGTCATTTGGCCGGAGTGAGAAAAATCAAATCTTGTTTTAAATTCATCTACCAGAGATCCCTTTTGTTCAACATGGTCACCTAAAACAGACTTAAGAGCCTTATGTAATAAGTGTGTTGCGGAGTGATTTCTTTTTATGGAGTCTCTCCTTTTTACATTAACCACACAGGTCACTTTATCAGAGAGCCGAATATGGCCTCGGGTGATCTGACCAATATGAATAATCACCCCATTAGGGAGTTTTTGGGTATCGGAAACTGTAAAAATCATTTGATCATTAAAAATTTCACCAACGTCACCAACTTGACCTCCAGATTCAGCATAGAAAGGCGTATTATTAACCACTAAGCTACATAACTGTTTACCACTAATCTCATTCACCAAATTATCATCTACAATGACGGCTTCTATCGACGATTCTGTCTTGATATTTGAATATCCATGAAAAATGGTTGGCTGTTTATCAATTTTTATTTGAACAGAGGCTTTAAAGTTATTTGCACTTTTTGCTTGATTTCTTTGCTTTTCCATTTCTTGATCAAATACTTTTTGATCAATTGTGATGTGATTTTCTCGACAAATATCTGCAGTCATATCAATTGGAAATCCATACGTATCATGTAATTTAAATGCTATTTCACCATCGATCTGGTTTAATTGCTCTGTTTTTAATCTGATGATTTCACGATCCAGAAGATCCATGCCATTTGCAATTGTTTCAAAAAATTTATCTTCTTCCTGTACTGTGATCGCTTGTATTTTTTTTATGTTTAAACTTAATTCCGGATAAGGTTCATTCATATTATCTGTGACACTTTGAATAATAGATGCAAGAAAAGGGGATTGCGCTCCAAGTTTATAACCATGTCGTATAGCGCGACGCATTATTCTGCGGAGGACATAGCCTCGACCATCATTTGAAGGTTGAACACCGTCATTAATTAAAAATGTAATCGAGCGAACATGATCAGCGATCACTTTCAATGAGGGCAGTAAATTGTCTTTTATTCCGAGTATTTTTGCTGAATGTTTAATAAGATTTTGGAATAAATCAATCTCATAATTTGAATGAACGGATTGAAGTACAGCAGAAATTCGCTCTAGCCCCATTCCGGTATCAACAGAAGGTTTTGGAAGGAGATCCATGGTCCCATCATCTTTACGGTTGTATTGCATAAAGACTAAGTTCCAGATCTCAATAAATCGATCACCATCTTCATTTTGGCTCCCTGGAGGACCACCGGGAATCTCTGAGCCATGATCATAAAAAATTTCACTACATGGTCCGCAAGGGCCTGTATCCCCCATCATCCAAAAGTTATCTGAAATATATTTATCAGACTTATCACCAATTTTTATTATTTTTTCACTGGGAAGGTTAATGGTATTTTTCCATATATTATAAGCTTCCTCGTCTTCATGATATACGGTTACTAGAAGCTTAGCGGCAGGGATATGAAATTTTTCGGTTAAAAGTTCCCAGGCGAAAATAATCGCATCTTTTTTAAAATAATCACCAAAACTAAAGTTACCCAACATCTCAAAAAAAGTATGATGCCGCGCAGTATAGCCTACGTTCTCAAGGTCGTTATGTTTTCCTCCAGCACGAATACATTTTTGGCTTGTAGCTGCTCTTAAAAATTTTGGTTTTTTCTGGCCCAGGAAATAATCTTTAAATTGATTCATCCCTGCATTCGTGAAAAGTAGTGTTGGGTCATTATTAGGAACCAAGCTACTTGAGGATACAATGGTATGATTTTTTTCTTTAAAGAACTCAAGAAAAATGTATCTTATTTCGTTGCTGGTTAATTGTTTCATTTAATAATTTTTTTTATAGTTTCAAAACTAAAACCTCGACTTTGCATAAATCGAATTTGTTTTGCTTTTTCATTAATATTTTTTGTTACATGAGCATACTTTTTCTTCCAGACTTGTAAAGCTAAATCATATTCATTACTAACCAATTCGCCGATAAAATTTGCTATCAGGTCATCACTCATCCCTCGTTGTGTTAATTCAAAAATAATTTTTTGAGTACCAAATTTATTTTTTTTTGAGTTAATGTAAGACTCACAATAGCGCTGATCTGATTGCAGATTTTGTTCTCTTAATTTATTGACAATGAATTCACAATCTTGTTTATTTAACCCAAGCTCTTCAGCATAGTTAAGAATTTTATTCACCAATTCATGGTAACTGTATTCTCTTTTGGCAAGATAATAGAGGGCACGATTTGTTAATTTTTTACTTGCTTCATTGGCTTGCGGCGTCATCGGTTACATCTTCTTCACTCTTGGTTTCGACAATCATTTTAGAATTAACTAGATTTGCATTTGCACGAATTTGGTCTTCAAGTGATTTTGATATTTCAGGATTCTGTTTCAGGAAGTCACGAACATTATCTTTTCCTTGGCCAATTTTTTCTCCATTATAACTATACCAGGAGCCTGATTTCTCAATTAAATTTAATTGGACACCTTGTTCAATAATCTCACCTTCAAGAGAGATACCCTCTCCGTAAAGAACATCAAATTCAGCTTGACGGAATGGAGGAGCCACTTTATTCTTGACAACTTTAACTCGAGTCTCTGCTCCAATTACCTCGTCACCTCTTTTGATAGCGCCAATTCTGCGAATATCTAAACGAACTGAGGAATAAAATTTTAGTGCATTTCCTCCTGTGGTTGTCTCAGGATTACCAAACATGACGCCAATTTTCATACGAATTTGATTAATAAAAATTACAAGGGTATTAGTTTTTTTGATACTTCCAGTCAGCTTTCTCAAAGCTTGCGACATAAGGCGTGCTTGAAGACCCATATGAGAATCACCCATATCACCTTCAATTTCTGCTCTTGGAGTTAAAGCTGCAACCGAGTCGATTACGACCACATCCACTGAGCCGCTTCGCACTAACATATCAGTGATCTCAAGGGCTTGTTCTCCTGTGTCAGGTTGGGATATCAATAAATCTGTGAGGTTTACCCCAAGTTTGGCTGCGTATTGAGCATCTAAAGCATGCTCTGCGTCAATAAATGCTGCAGTTCCTCCTGCTCTCTGTGCCGCTGCAATCACAGATAAAGTAAGGGATGTTTTTCCAGAGGATTCCGGACCATAAATCTCTACAACCCTACCTTTTGGAAGCCCGCCAATACCAAGAGCGATATCTAAACCAAGCGATCCCGTTGAGATGGCCTCAATTGAAGAGTCAACCTCAGTTCCATCCATCTTCATGACAGAGCCTTTTCCAAATTGTTTTTCAATTTGAGCCATAGCAGCTTCAAGGGCTTTTTGTTTATTATCGTCCATTATGTTTAACTTTCAGTAATTTGTGAATTTAACCTATAATTATTTCATATTTGAATATTAAAAGTAAGTTTATCTAGCTCACTGATAATAAAATTTAATGTCCCCGCTCGAATTTCTTCTCTATTTCCCGACAGGTTGAGGCGATATTGATGAATAATCTTTTTTTGGTAAACAAAACTAATAAAAATTGTGCCCACAGGTTTTGACTTTGTACCACCACTAGGGCCGGCTATTCCGGTAATTGCTATTGAAAAATTGGCATTCGAGTTTGCTTCAGCACCTAAGGCCATTTCATTAGCAATTTCTTGACTGACTGCTCCAAATTTTTCCAATGTGTTCAGATTTACTTTAAGTAAATTGATTTTTGAATTATTGCTATAAGTGATAAATCCAGAATCAAACCACGCTGATGAGCCAGGAATATCAGTAAAGGTTTTTGAGACTAACCCCCCTGTGCATGATTCTGCAATAACAAGCACGATTTTATGATTTAAAAATTTAGTGACTATTCTTTCAAGTTTAAGCGAAAACATAAATATTGATCAATAATGTAAGGATAAGTGATACCAATGCAGCTCCCATATCATCAGCAATGACTCCGTAGGCTCCCGGTAATTTTTCCAGCAGGCTAATTGGCCATGGTTTGATAATGTCAAATAGTCGAAAAAGTATAAATGCGATTACAAACAAATAATAATTGAATGGTAATAAAATTAGGACGAATAGGAATGCAATAATTTCATCAATCACAATACAGGAGGGGTCTTTGACGTTGAGGTTAATAAGGGTTTTTTGTGTGCTGAAAAAGCTTAACCAAAATAGTAAAGTATAGATAAGGCATTGAAGCTGAAAATCAAGTTTATGTATCAGGAAAAAATACACAAAAGTCACCAAGGTACCTAAAGAACCAGGCGCAGTTTTTGAAAGTCCTGATCCAAATCCTAAAGCGATAAAATGCCAAAAATTTGAGCACAAAAATTCTCTATTAACCAAAGTGTCTGAATCCATCCTTACTTAAATGAAATGGCTGGCCATGAAGCTTATATTGTATTCTTTTTTTATTAGATACATACCCAATCATTGCTCCTGTCATTGATAATTTTTTTAATAAATTATTGATTTTATTATGATTTTTTTTATGAGATGTGAATAAAATTTGATAATCTTCCCCCCCCGTTAATACTAACTCATAAAAATTATTTTCTCTAAACCATTTATGCATAGGAATTTTGTCAATATAAATCTCAGCCCCAAAACCATTTTTTAAAGAAATATGTTTTAAATCACCAGCCAATCCGTCTGATAAGTCAATTGCACCGTTAATAAAATTTTTTGCTTTTTGAATAAAGTTTAAAGGTGGCATGGGTTTAATAAAATTCTCATGAGCACTTTTCTTCAAGTAACTTGAAATGGCTTGCCTATTTTTTTGAGGGATCTTATTGTAATGGAAGTGCAGTGCAGCATAACCAATTTCGTTTGTTAACCAAATCTCATCATTTACTTGCACTTTATCTCTTCGAAGCACACTTTTTTTTAAGACATCACCTATGATGGTGATTGAAATCGATGGTGAGCCTTTATTTGTATCCCCCCCAATTAACTCAACATTATATTTTTTTGCACAGGCTCTTAAACCTTTTGCAAATTTTGATAACCAAGAAGCGTCAGGTTTAACAATTGATAATGATAGAAGGGCATATCTGGGAATTCCTCCCATAGCAACAATATCTGAAATGTTCACTGCTAGCGACTTCCATCCTAGATAGAAGGGATCAGAGGTGTTTGTAAAATGATGATTGAGATTTAATGTATCCACTGAAATAGCATAAAATTCATTTTTATTTTTACTAATCAGAGCTGCATCATCTCCAATTCCAAGATCCGCATATACGGTTGGAAAATTGAAATATTTATTTATGAGATCGAACTCATTCATTTTTTTGGCCTAAAGGCTTTAACAATATAATCATTGGTTTCAATAAATGGACCCCCAATCAATTCGATACAGTAGGGGATGGCTGCAAAGATTCCATGAACAATAATATTTTGCTCTGAATCCTTCAAGCCTTCCAAAGTTTGTTGGATGGCTTTTGGTTGTCCCGGAAGATTTATGATGAGTGATTTATTTCGGATGACGGCCGTCTGTCTTGAAAGTATAGCTGTTGGAACAAAGTGAAGGCTTATTTGACGCATCTGCTCTCCAAATCCTGGCAATATTTTATCAGCAATGGCTTCTGTGGCATCAGGAGTGACATCGCGAAGGGATGGGCCAGTACCACCTGTGGTTAAAATCAAATCACAATGTTCCAGATCGCAAAGATCAATTAGAGTTGATTTAATTAATTCGAAATCATCAGGAATAAGTTTTTCTTGAAAAACAATTTTCCCAAGAATAACTTTTTCGCACCAGTCTCTTAGGGTAGGCACACCTAAATCCAAATAGATTCCCTTGGAGGCGCGGTCGCTTATCGAAACTATGCCAATCTTAATGAATTTTTTTTCTATACTCATGTCTTACGAATTTCCTGTAATTTAAAAATTATTATGAAACAAATTTACTTCTTTATTCTACTCTTTACTAGTCTATCAAACCTCCATGCTGAGAATGTTTTTGAAAAAAACTATAAACAGCAAGGAGATAAAAATTTAAGATCCTTGCAGACAGAACCTTTAACCGAAATATACCGTGGATGGGATAAAGATAAAGATAATATCTTAATGCTTGAGGAAGGTTACGATCTAATGGGTTTTTCATCTTTTGTAGGATCATATGTGCCTCCCTCTGAGGCCTTGGAATATGGTAAACAAATTAAAGCAGACACGATGCTTGTGTATGATCGTCAAATTAATGAAGCAACGAGAGCAACAGCTATTAACAAAGCAAGAAAAAATCTAGAAAAAAAGAAGTTCGATGAGGCTGGAAAAATTGAAGAGATTATCATTTATGAAGATGATCTTTATGATCCAGACGTCATGTATGATTTTTATGTCTCCTATTGGGCTAAGTTACCAAAACCTTTGTTTGGAACGCATTTAATTAGTTTTTCAGAAAATGATGAGCGTGGAAGCGAAGGTGGTTTATTTGTTGTTGCAGTAATTAAAGAATCAACGGCAGCAAATGCGGGGATACTTAGACAAGACCGAATCATGAAAATTAATGGAATTGAGCTCAACACAACTGAGGAGTTTATTAAGGAGCTAATTAAAAATAGAGGCCAAACAGTCCAAATTGATTATAAAAGAAACGGCGAACTTAAAAATATTAGCGTTATGCTTTAATTTTTTTTTGTATACTTTCTAATATCATATGATATAGATTGCGATAATTTTTATTTTTCTTTTCAAGCATTATCTCTTTTCTTGCATTTGTTATTGTTTGATTAAGGTTTGATATATCTGGTTGATATTGGTATATAAATTCATCTAACGCTGCTTGTGTTGAGATCAATTTTTCTCTCCACCTCTCAGCCTCATGTTCAAGTTTAATTCTTAATTTAGATATGTTTTTAATGGCATTTAATTCTTCATTAACTTGGTTCAAATCCAAGCCTCTTAATATTTTTCCAATATATTGAGCTTGCCTTCTTTTGGCGCTATTTTTTTTAATACCTTGATAGAAAATAATTGCTTCTTTGGCATCATCAGGGAGTGAGAGTGAGGATATTTTTTGTTTTGAAAGTTGGGCAATTTCTACACCTAAAGCTTGGACATCATCAGCCTCTCTTTTAAGTTGAGTTTTACTTTTTAAATGATCTTCCATATGATAGATTGCTCAAACTTGTTTTAATTTAAAAGGCAGTTCTTATGACTATTGAAATTCTTGGTTATGATCAAGAAAATCTTAAAAATTTATCTGAAGATATTATAACTCACTCGAAAAAGTTTGGAGTTGAATCCGCAGAAATTGACATCAGTGTGTCCACTGGAAAAACTCTAACAATTCGGAATAGTGAGACAGAAACAGTGGAGATTAATAAAGATAAAAATATCACCTTAACTTTTTATAAAAACAACAAAAAAAGTATGGTTTCTTCTTCTGATTTTTCAAAAAAAACAATTCAACAACTGATTGATAATTCACTTGCTGTTTTAGATGTGATTGAGCCAGATAACTTTTTTTCTTTAGCTGATAAAGAACTTCACCCCAAGCTAACTAAAGAGATCGATATTTATTATCCTTGCGAACTTGATTTTGAGTCTATGATTGGTGTTACCCAAGAAGCAGAGAGTGCTGCAAAAAATTATGATCAAAAAATAACAAATTCAGAGGGAGCAACCTTCAATTACAGCTCATCTCTTTTTCTATATGCAAACTCCAATGGCTTTTATGGGGGTTTTCCAGGAACTCGATATTCTCTGTATTGTTCAGTTATTGCATCTGAGGGAAATTGCATGCAAAGGAATTATGATTATTCAAATGTTCGTGATTATAAAGATATAAAAAATGCATCAGATTTGGGTCAAGAGGCAGCTAAAAATACCATATCAAGATTGAATATAAAGACCATTAAGACAGGGACATACCCAATCATCTTACACAACACAATCTCTGATTCAATTATCTCCCCTTTAATGTCTGCCATTTCTGGTCGAAATTTGTATCGTCAGAATTCTTTCTTATTGGACTCAATTGGAAAAAAAATAGCATCTGATCAGCTGACGATTAACGAACGTCCTTTTTTAACCAAAGGTCATGCCTCTACATATTTTGATGATGAGGGTGTTGAGGTTTTTGACAATACGATAATTGAAAAAGGTGTTTTGAATCGCTACTTACTCTCATCCTATTCTGCTAAAAAATTAAATTCAACAACCACTGGAAATGCTGGGGGGGCGCATAATTTAGTGATTGATCACCAGAGTATCTCATTAGAACAAATGATCAAAAATATGAAACGGGGATTATTGATTACCGAATTGTTAGGCCACGGAGTCAATATGGTCAATGGTGATTTTTCTAGAGGAGCGTCGGGATTCTTTATTGAGAATGGTGAAATTCAACATGCAGTGGAAGAAATTACCATAGCTGGTAATTTAAAAGATATTTTTATGGATATTGAGGCCATGGCCGATGATATAAACTCTAATGGCTCTAAGTATGTTGGTTCTGTTTTGATTTCAAAAATCGCTGTGGGTTCACAAGGCTAAAGAAGAAACAAGAATT
This sequence comes from Pseudomonadota bacterium, assembly GCA_027621535.1. Classification (GTDB taxonomy): domain Bacteria; phylum Pseudomonadota; class Gammaproteobacteria; order Burkholderiales; family Methylophilaceae; genus BACL14. The sequence goes on from JAQCBB010000004.1 coordinate 17,162, forward strand.
GATTCTGATGGTTGTGATTGTTTGTGACTAGTTGGCTACATAAACAAATTCATCATTTGACTTCGGCTTCTGAAAATCTTTGGATAATAAATTCTCATCAGTATAATCTACAGTGATTCCATTTGCGTCCTCAACCAAACCTTGACGATATTGTAAATAGGCATCTCTCTGGAACGCATATGAATCAATAGATGCCTCTTCCAGGATATCAGATGCATTAAGTAACTCAGTTCTTGCATCAGTAAATTGCATAAGCCTTACTTGGTTTCGGGTACGCACATCAGTTATATAGCTTATTGGATCAAAATACAAAGTATCGGCAACTAAACCAACACCATCTCTAATTGAAGAAGGTCCAAAAAATGGGATCATAAGGTAAGCTCCCGATCCAACTCCCCAATGTCCTAGAGTCTGACCAAAATCTTCTTTTCGTCTCTCACCACCAGACATCGAATGGACATCTATGAAGCCTAGAAGACCGACAGTTGAATTAATGGCAACACGTCCAGCGTCATTTGCTGCATGTTTAATCTTAAGTTGTAGTAAATCATTAATGACTGTAATCACATCTCTAATGTTATTAAAGAAATTGTTGATACCTTTAACAACAAATGATGGGGCAACAGCTTTGTAACCCTTGGCAACTGGTTTAACAACTGCATCATCAACCACAGTGTTAAATTTATAAATACCCCTGTTCATAGTTTCGAGGGGGTCTGGATTTTTAGTTGAAGCGCATCCTCCGATAAACAAAATGAGGACAAAAAGTGTTAATGCGCTAAAGAATTTACTTATTTTCATGACGTTATTATCTAATAAATAAAGTTTAAAGTCATTGATCATTTATTGAAATGATGTGTTTACAAATTAAAATTAAGTTTGATGTTGTTTTTTTGCAACATTATTGATTTTTTCAAACATTTGCAGTACTTTTTGACGCTGAAGTGAATGATCCACCACTGGTTTGGAATAACTAATTTTTGAATTTTTTTGATGCGGCTCATGCACAGATTTTTTATCAAAACCCTCTAATTCAGGTATGTATTTTTTTATAAATTTACCCTCTGGGTCAAATTTTTGTGATTGCAGTAAGGGATTAAAAATCCTAAACCAAGGCTGTGCATCACATCCAACTGATGCGGCCCATTGCCAACCACCGTTATTAGCTGAAAAATCATAATCAATTAATTTTTCTTTAAAATATGCCTCGCCCCAACGCCAGTCAATTAATAAATCTTTCGTTAAAAAAGAGGCAACAATCATTCTGAGACGATTATGCATGTAACCTGTTTGATTCATTTGTCGCATGGCTGAATCGATAATTGGAAAACCAGTATTTCCGGTTTTCCAAGCCTCGAATAAATGATTATTATTTTCATATTCCAGTTGATCATATTGTTGTTTAAAAGATTTTCCATCTTGTACATGAGGAAAGTTGACGATAATTTGGAAATAAAAGTCTCGCCAAATAAGTTCATTAAGCCAGGTATTGGATCCGGAAGTTAGATTATTTAAACAAAGATTCGCAATTTCTCTTATTGAAATCGTCCCAAATCTATTATGAACAGAAAGATAAGAGACTCCTTTGACTGCAGGATAATTTCGAGTTTGATCGTAATTTTTCAATCGACCTTCAAAATCTTTGATCTGGTTTTGAATTTGACTTTGATTAAGAGCAATTTGTAGATTTGAAATATTGGTAGGTTCAAATCCAATTTCAGATAGAGGCGGCATTTCATTAGCCCTAAATTTTTCAAAATTGAGAGTATTAACTTTATAATTCAATTTGCCTGTACCGGTTAATTTAAGCTTCTCAAGATGATTATTTCTATAAGGTGAAAATACCGAATAACTGGTTGAAGTTTTTGTTAAGACTTCGTCGGCTTCAAATAAAACCTGATCTTTGTAATCTTCAAATTTGATATTTTGTTGATCAAGTGATTTTTTTATATTTTCATCTCTAAGCACACCATATTTTTCATAATCTCGATTGGCGAAGACTGCATTTGCTTGAATTGATTTCGCAAGCCTTGGAATTTCGGTTTTAGGGTCACCATAAAGAATCCAGATGTCTGATTGCAATTTTTTAAGTTTCTCTTTGATATCCGAAAGGATGTGATATAAAAAATCAACCCTTTGATCTTTTTTATCTGAAAGCTCGCGAAGTATCTGTGTATCAAATACAAAGCATAAATTAACCTTCTCAGATTTTAAATTAGCCTGATAAAGTGCTGTATTGTCATGTAACCTTAAATCTCTTCTGAGCCACACTAAAGATTTTTGATAGGGCTTATTCACGGTGATAGGGTAAATTATTAATGATAGAAAAACCTCGATAAATTTGTTCAATAATCAAAACTTTAACAAGCTGATGGGGAAAAGTTAGATTGGATAAACTTAACACTTTATTACAACTCTCAAGAATAGTTTTACTGAGTCCGTCAGCACCACCGATAAGGAATATAATTTCAGAATGATGCATTATGGTTTGTTCAATAAAAGTTGAAAATTTACTGGAGTTATATAATTGTCCTTTTTCATCTAGCGCGATTACATAAGAATTTTTATTGATTGTTGAGAGTATCTTTTTTGATTCAAGTTCTTTTTTTAAATTAATATTTTTATCTTTTGATTTGATCTGGTAGTTTACCCACTCAATTTTTGTGAAATTAGCAACTCGAGAAGTATATTCGTCAATTAGTTCGTTGAGTGATGATGAGGGGGAAGTGCCAATACTAACGATTTTGATTAACACAGTTCTTTAGCTAGCCTGCCAAAGTTGCTCAAGATTATAGTATGCTCTTGTGGTGGGGAGCATGATGTGTACCAAAACTTCATTGAGGTCAACAAGAACCCACTCACCATCTCCATCACCCTCAATATTAACAATATCTTTACCCAATTCTTTGAGTTTATCCCTTAAATGTCGAGCTAATGCCTTGGTTTGACGATTGGAATTTGCGCTGGCGATAATCATATAATCTGTCATGGATGTTTTTTTTCGAACATCTATTACTGTTATATCAAAGGCTTTAATATCCCCTAGAGATTCGACAATAAATTGATTAAGTTTTTTTCCCGTGGTCAAAACTCTAGGCGGCTTGAATATCTATGGAGTTTCTTGTGATGGTAATCTTGTTATTGCTGTCGACGTAAACTAGGGATGGAGCATATTTTTCAAGCTCTATCTCGTTGTAGTCCGAATAGGTCGCTATAATTAGCATATCTCCTGGGTTAGCTTTATGCGCTGCAGCACCATTAATAGAAATAATGCCAGAATTCTTTTCAGCTGATATTGCGTAAGTTGTGAAACGCTCACCATTAGTAATATTATAAATAGCTATTTGTTCATACTCATTAATATTTGCTTCTTTAAGCAAAGCGATATCAATAGCGCAAGATCCCTCGTACTCCAATTCTGAGTGCGTCACGGTTACACGGTGAAGCTTGGATTTCAACATTCTTCTAAACATAAAGTATTAATTACCTAATAAATATTAATTTGCCATTATAAACTTGAAAATAATCATATGCAAAACTCGATATTGTCGATTAATCTCACATTTCCTAGGCGGGCGGCAATTAAGGCCACTAATTTTTTTTCATTATTTTTTGGACTCAGCAGCGTTTTCTGAGAACGCACACTTACATAATCAACAATCCAACCATCTTTTGTTAAATTTTGTAAAGCCTTGTGTTCAATTTTCTTTATATCATTCAATGATTTGCATATTTTTTTTATTTGCTTTAACTCACTATAAAGCCCAGATATTTTTGATATATAACTTTTTTGAATGAGGCTGTTTCTTGAACTCATGGCTAAACCATTTTTTTCTCTTTTGGTGGGCACAGCAATTATTTTTATCGGATAGCAAAATGCCTGCATTAGATTTTTCAGAATGAAAAGTTGTTGATAATCTTTCTTACCTAAAAATAGATAATGTGGCTGAATGATATTACAGAATTTCATAACGATCGCGATTACCCCTTCAAAATGACCTGGCCGAAAAGCGTCGCACAATTTATAATCCAAATTAAAAAAACTTAATTTAAATTCACTGTGATTAATATTCATCTCTTGTTCGGTAGGAATAAAAACGGCGTCAACAAATTCATTTTTCAAATATTCCAAATCTTGCTTTAAAGTTTTTGGGTAGAAGATAAAGTCCTTTTTGTTATTAAACTGAAGTCTATTTACAAATATAGAAACCACAATGGAAGTTTTTGGTTTCTTTGCTTTTCGAATGAGAGACAAATGACCCTCATGAAGATTCCCCATTGTTGGGACAAAAGCAATTTGATTTTGGGTGTTTAAATATTTCTGAATTGAGCTGATGGACTTAAATATTTTCATTTATCTGGAAAAAAACTTCTTGATGGTTCTAAAAACTTGACTCTGTTGATTGATGTTAATTTTAATCTCTCCACCCTTAATGAGATTCATCGCCGCATAAAGGACATCCACTTTACCTCTACAAAATTTTGAATTTTGATACCCAATCGTTGGAATATTGACACATTCAGATATTTTTCTATTACTTAAGGCAGTCATTTTTGATGAGACAATCATATCAGCACCAGCATCTTCTAGAGATTTTGCAATTATTGCATATTCGTAGGGCGTTTGTTTGGTATATTTTTTTTGTGGCATTTTGCCAATGTGGGCACATACTGGTATTTCAAGTGATTTGAGTTTTTTTATCAATGCAATAATTTCTTCATGCCCTTCAATTTTAATTATATCCGCTCCTTGTTTAATTAATTTTTTTGCGTCCTGAACAGCTTTATTTGTAGATGTCATTGATTTTGCAGGCAGATCAACAATAATAGGAAGTCGCGTTTGTTTTTTTATAATGTTGAGAAATTCTAATAGTTTATTGATATCGATTTCTAAAGTATTTGTATGACCCAGAACAAGAACACCAATTGAATCGCCAATTAAAACTGCATCACATCCGACTAAATTAGCAATTGAAGCAGATGTGGCATCATAGCAACTAAGAATTTTTAAGTACTTTTTTCTAAAAAGTTTATGTTTCACATTCATAATTAAATAATTTTTGGATTAAAGAACTCGCGCGTGGAGGTCATTTGCTCGATTTTGTCAATTAACATTCTGACTGCTCCAGGATCCTCAAGAATGTCAAGGTTCTCATTATTAATAATTAATAACTGATTGCTATATTTAAAATGAAAAAAATTACTATAAGCCTCTGCAATTTTTTCAAGATATTCAGTACTAATTGTTTTCTCATAACCAATGCTTCGACCATCCACCCGTTTTTTTAAAAGCTCAACAGGCGTTTGTAGGTAAATGACTAAATCAGGTTTTGGGACTTTTAACTCAAGAAATTGATATATTTGTTTATATAGCTTTAATTCTTCATCATCAAGATTAAGTTGAGCAAAGATTGGATCTTTATAGATAAAAAAATCTGCAACAGTGCCTTTATGAAAAAAATCATTTTGTTTCACTTCACTGATTTTTTCGGCCCGTTGAAATAAAAAAAATAATTGAGTGGGCAATGCATATTGAGACATATTGTTGTAAAACTTTGGAAGAAATGGATTTTGCTCAGCCTTTTCTTTAATAAACTTTGCTCCAAAATTTTCACTCAATATTCTTGAAAGGGTAGACTTTCCAGAACCAATAGGACCCTCAACTACAATATATGGATATTTTTTAAACGGATTGACCATCAATTTTTGTTAGCGTTTTTTTGTCAAGTTTACCTAAAATTTCTTTTAGATTGCTAATTTTAGGTATAAGAATATTGGGTTCAATTTCCATTAATGGAATCATCACAAAAGCCCTTTCAAGCATTCTCGAATGTGGGATAGTTAAATCATCGGTTAAAATAATTTCTTGATTAAACAATAATATATCAATATCGATTGTTCTGGGCCCATTGATAATTTTTTTTACTCTTTTTAGCTGAAATTCTATCTGTTGAAATCTCTCAAGTAAGTCGGCTGGAGATAAACTTGTTTGAATTGAAATAACTTGGTTTATAAAATCTGGTTGATCAAGATAACCAACCGGTAAAGACTTATATAGGGAGGATTTTTTTATAATTTTTGATGTTTCAATTTTTTGAATGAGTTCTATCGCATTTTTAATTTGTTTGATTGGTTCAGATTGATTACTTCCAAGTCCCAAGTAAACTGTATGCATATTTATTCATCTTTCTGGTCTAATAATTGTTTACGAGTTAACTCGTTTGCAGACTGCCAGCGAGTCCACCATTCTCCATATTTTTTATCCTCTTCTCCTGATTCAGATCGAAGCAGTAAAAAGTCATAAGCGGCACGGAAACGTGGATGATTAGATAGGCGGTAGACAGCTTTTATTCGAATTTTCAAGAATCTAGGCTGTAATCTCCAGATATCAGAGATGTATTTAATAAATCTTTTATGAATAAATATATTGGGCGCAGACTGATTAAAAAAATTCTTTATTTTTGCATCTAAGCTGAGTGTTTCATCGTTAAATGACTTATCTTTTCTAAAAGCGTCCCACAATAATACTGCCATTAAAAATCCTGGATTTACTGTCTTATTTTGCTTTACCCGATTATCCGTATTTTTCATGCCAAGCATGAGTAATGATTTTTCTTTAAGAGAGTGTTGGGCGAGGTGTGGAAAAAAAATATCCAATATTTCATATTGTTTTAAAACTTTGATACTTTTTTCAGCGTGACCCGTTAAAAAAAACTTCATCATTTCATCGAATATTCTCGAATAGGGGATATCGTCTAAAAGTTGAATATAAATTGGTACCTCTTTTTTTGTTAAACACAGAGCAAAGCCTAATTTTGCATTAAAGCGAATGGCTCTTAACAGTCTTATAGGATCCTCACGCAATCTTTTATCCTTTTTGCCGATGAAGTTAATTTGACTATTTTCAATATCTTTTTTTCCATTGAATGGATCAAAAAAAGTTTCATGAATTGGATCATAAAAGATGGCATTCATTGTAAAGTCTCTTCTTTCAGCATCCTCTATAATTGTTCCGAATGCGTTATCTTGTATAACCCCATTTCTCAATTTGTTGACTTCCTCAGGTTTTTTTCTGAAAGTTGAAACTTCTATGAGCTCTCTTTGTTGACGAATATGAACAATTTTAAATCGTCGCCCAATAATTCTTGAGTTTTTAAATATTGTTGTGATTTGCTCAGGATGCGCATCAGTGGCCACATCAAAATCTTTTGGTACCCTATTAAGCAGCATATCTCTAATACACCCTCCTACAATAAATGCCTGAAAGTCATATTGCTGTAACTTTTTTATAACCGTTAATACAAATTCTGGAATTAGGTCAGCGTTTATGGGAGAGGATTTTGATTGGTAAGAAGAATTGTTTGGTGCAGTCAACTTCGCTTCCAAAGAGTATCAGGCACATTATTCTCTTTATTTAAAGCTCGAGCTAATACAAATAGGTAATCTGACAGTCGATTTAAATAATACAAAACAGGGATATTGATTGCTTCTAGCTGTTTAAGCGATAAGCAACATCTTTCTGCTCTTCGACAAACAGTTCTTGCTAAATGAGTATATGCGGCAGATTTTGTACCACCGGGAAGAATAAATTCTTTTAGTGGAGAAAGATTTTGATTTAAGGCGTCAAGTTGTTTTTCTAGATAATCCACTCGATTTGGGTCAAGTAACTTATGATTGGGAATTGACAACTCTCCACCAATATTGAATAAATCATGTTGAACCTCTACTAATGTTTCTTGAACTTCCTGAGAAAGTATCTCGGTAAGAATAAGCCCAATAGTTGAATTGAGTTCATCGATGGTTCCTAAACATTCAATGCGAACGGAATTTTTTTGTACACGCACTCCATTACCAAGCGAAGTTTCACCTTGATCGCCAGTTTTGGTATAAATGTGTGTTAATCTATCTGCCATAATTTTCTCAATTCATCTAAGCGTTATTATATGTAATTTATGGATCAAGATACACCAGTTATTTTAGTTTTTGACTCAGGTCTTGGTGGCACGACTATTTTGAATCATACCCTTGCTCGCAAGATTAGGGGTCCTTTTATTTATGTTGCTGATAACAAATTTTTACCATACGGCCAACAAAAAAAAGAATTTATTCAAGAGAGAGTTTTGGAGATATTTTCAAAATTGAACCAAAAATATACCATAGAATCAGCTGTTCTAGCCTGCAACACGGTCACAGCCTATGTAGCTGAGCAATTAAGAGGCTCCTTTAATTTTCCGATTATCGGTATGGAGCCTGGGTTAAAGCCAGCCATCAAGGCCACTAAGAATAAAAATATCGGCATTTTAGCAACCGAAGGGACGATTAAGAGTCTCAGATTTACTTCATTAGTAGATCGATTTGTTTCTGATGAGCACAACTTAATTATTATTCCAGGTGTTGGTTTAGTCGAAGAAATCGAGAATCTGCCTGATTCAGCTGAGAATCTTTTAAATAATCTAAAACCTAAAATTAAACAATTTGAAGATGCAGATATTGACGTCTTGGTCCTGGGATGTACCCATTATCCAATTATCATTGAGCAACTCAAATCATTATTTTCAAACAATATAGAAATTATTGATACTTCAGAGGCTGTGGTTAATGAATTAGAAAAGTTTATAAAAACTGAATACTCTTCAAATAATCAAGAGGTCGATGTAATGGTCAGTGATAATTCAAATAGTTATTATGAAAAAATAAAGAAAGTTATTCATTCCTCAAGCATCAAACAAATTAAATTTATTTAATTTTACTTGATTTGATAAAGCGTCCCACAGTAGGGGCAACTTACTTCTTTTTTATTATGATGGTCGATATACACCCGAGGGTGCATTGCCCAAAAATTTTCTGTTTTGGGAGGGCAGTATATCGGTAGATTATTTTTAGATACCTGTATGATTTGCTGACTTTTATTTGACATATGTCAGCCATCTTTCGTAGGTAGTATTTTCACCTTTAACAATATCAAAATATGTTTTTTGTAAAAACTCTGTTATCTGACCTCTGCGACCTGAACCGATAACACGATGATCTAATTCACGAATAGGAGTTACTTCGGCAGCCGTGCCAGTAAAAAAAGCCTCGTCAGCTGTATAAACCTCATCACGAGTAATGCTTTTTTCAATAACTGGAATTTTGTTATCATTGGCAATTTGGATAATTGTATCTCTGGTAATTCCTTCTAAAGCTGATGAAAGCGATGGGGTAATTAATTTACCATTTTTAACTAAAAAAATATTTTCACCAGAGCCTTCAGCAACATATCCCTGCGTATCGAGTAATAGCGCCTCATTATAGCCATCAGTAATTGCCTCTTGGTGAGCTAGAATCGAATTCATGTAGTTACCATTAGCTTTTGCCTTACACATGGTGACATTAACGTGATGTCGGGAATAAGATGATGTTTTAACCGATATACCTTTTTCTAGGGCTTCTTGACCCATGTAAGCTCCCCATGTCCATGCGGCGACAATTACATGAGTGGAAAGACTTTTTGCTGATATTCCCATTGCCTCTGAACCATAAAATGCCATAGGTCTAATATAACCAGATTTAAGATGGTTCTCTTTGATGCTGTTAAGTTGTGCTAAATTTATTTCTTCTTTAGTGAATGGCATTGGCATGTTCATGATGTGTGCCGAATTAAAAAAACGATTCGTATGCTCTTGAAGTCTAAAAATTGCAGTTCCTTTTTTGGCTTCATAAGCTCTAACACCCTCAAAAACACCTAAACCATAATGCAAGGTATGAGTAAGCACATGAGTCTGTGCATCACGCCATGGGACCATTTTTTTATCAAACCAAATTAAACCATCACGATCAGACATCGATTGAACAACTGCCATTATTTTTCCTAAAGTTTGTTAGAATGTGTTTGTTAAAATTAAGATTTCAACTTATGTTAAAAAAATTAATATGCTTATTATTCCTTATTTTTGTTGCATGTGGAAGTGAAACTCCAAATTTCAATGCGTCTGATATCTCTGAGGCAAAATTAGATGGGCGGATTGAACTTACCTCACATAAAAATGAGAATTTTGACTCTAACAGTCTTTTAGGAAATGTAATTGCCGTTTTTTTTGGGTTTACTCACTGTCCTGATATTTGTCCAACCACCCTGACTGAACTTAAAATGCTTTCAACTCAAGTTAATGATCCTGAACATTTTAAAGTATTATTTGTGAGTGTTGATCCAGAAAGAGATACAGTAGAGGTTCTCAATGATTACATTCCCCGATTCGGAGAAAATATTACTGGTTTAACTGGTAGAAAAGAAAAAATAAAGAAAATTGCTGACCAATATAAAATATTTTATCAGGCAGTCCCTCAAGGAAATGACTACACCATTGATCATTCAGCTGGCCTGTACCTTATGGATAAAAAGGGAAGAATTAGACTAAGATTCCCATACGGAACAGATACGAACCTAATTATTGAAGATATAAATAAGCTGCTTTAATCGAGAATAAAATATGATAACGAATGGTCTTTTAATTCCTTTTTAAATTTTTTAAACTCGGGGAAAATAGATTCAACCTCTTTCCAGAAAAGCATGGAGTGATTCATATGTTTTAAATGAGCCAGCTCATGACATAACACATAATCAATAATTTCTGGTTTTGCATGAATCAATCGCCAGCTGAGTTTAATATTTCTGGAGCTCGAACATGAACCCCATTTTGTTTTCGCGTTGGTCAAGGTTATATGATTTGGCTGGTCATTAATCTTTGTTCGATAAAATTCTAATCTTTCATTGAAATATTTTTGAGCACATTCCTTCAAAAGATTTGTAATAATTTTTTTATGGTTTTCTTTGATGACCAGATGAATGATTTCACTCTTAAAATCGATACTATTATTTGGACACTGATAAATAACTTTAAAATTTTTTCCAAAAATAGGTATGGAGGTGATGAGTTGGTTATCCGTATTTATTTTTTTAAGATGCTTTAAAATCCAAGTTAATTTTCTTTCAATAATACTCTCGATATGGGATTGCGGGGTGTCGAATGGGGTTGAAATAACTAAGCCTTGTTGATCAATCTTCAGACTAATATTTTTTTTCCTTTTTTGGATATGAATATAATTAATTGAGCTTTCATTTAAAATCATAGCCTTATTTTCTTTAATTATTTTTTGAGTAGTGTTAAATAATTTTTTCCACATGCTCATCAATCCAGTTTTTTATTTTTTCATTAATCTCATCAGGAGATATCTTTTCTGTAGAAACTAAACTGCCAATCGTTAACTTAATCTTTCCGGGATACTTCAGAAAACTATTCTTAGGCCAATAATAGCCAGCATTATGCGCTATTGGTAAAATAGGACAATTCAGTTTTTTAGCTAGCCAGCTTCCACCAATTTGATAGCTCCTCTTTTCATCAACACCGACTCGAGTACCTTCTGGAAAAATTATAATAAAAAAACCTTTAGCTAATTTTTTTCTCCCTTGTTCAAACATTTGCAACAGAGCTTTTTTTCCTGCTGATCGATTAATTGCAATTGGAGACGTGAGCCAAAGACCCCAGCCAAAAAAAGGAATAAGGAGCAACTCTTTTTTTAAAACCCAAACTTGAGGAGGGAGGGCGATTTGCAAGGCAAGCGTTTCCCAAGCTGATTGATGATTTGAAAATACAACACAAGGAGTTTTTGGAATATTTTCTTTACCGATAATTTGAAAATCCAGATGACATGTAAATTTTAACCAAGGGAGCATTGATTTTGCCCACAAAGAGATAAATAAATAGCGATATTTTTGTGAGAATGGGAAAGTAAAAAGGCTGATCATTGTAAATGGAATGGTAAATAGCATCATTCCAACATTGAAAATTAATGACCTTAAAAAAATCATGATGATTTAATTATGTACTGCGCGGCTTCAAGTAAATTTTTAAAGATTTTTGTTTTTTTTGGGTAGTTTTTTTGTTTAGAGACATTTTGCCCATTTCCAGTTTTTACTAAGATAGGTTTCATTTTAGCTTTATCAAAAGCCTCAAGATCTCTCAGTGAGTCTCCAATCCCAAATAAATTTTTTACACTTATGCCATATGTTTTTTCAATCTCAAAAAGCATTCCAGGGCGAGGTTTACGACATTGACAATTATCCTCATCTGTATGTGGACATATAAAAATCGAATCAATTCGACTACCCATATCAGCTAATAAACGATGCATTTTTTGGTGAATTTGATTTAGATTATCCATCGAGTACAATCCTCGACCAACACCAGATTGATTGGTAACGATAATGACTTTGAAGTTATTTTGGGTGAGTGTTGCTATGGCTTCAAGGCTTCCAGGAATAGGAATCCACTCATTTTCGTTTTTGATATAGTTTGCAGAGTCTTGATTGATTACTCCATCGCGATCAAGAATAACAATTCTCATTTTTTAAGTACCCAATACAGACAAATTGGCGATAATGTTCATTGATTTATTCAGCTCGGCTAACAATTGATGGCGATTGTGTTTAATTTTAAAATCCTCGGCATTAATCATTGTATCCTCAAAGAATTGATCAATTGGCCCTGATAAATGAATGAGGTTTTCTAACAAGCCTTTATAGTTTTTATTGTCTAGAAAGTCTTTATTTTGCTTACTAATGGATTGAATAGTTTTGAAAAGGGCCCGTTCACTTTCATTCTCAAATAAAGACTCATTGATATTGCCATCTAATTTTTTTTCATATTTCTTTAATATATTTAAAACTCTTTTATTGGATTGTGCAAGATTATTACTTAATTCAAATTGCTTAAATTGCTCTATCGCTTCAATTTTATTTAAAACATCATTAATAAAAGCTGGTTTTTGCTCACAAACAGACTGGATTACCAAAGTTGCATATCCTTGTTCGCGAATATAATTCTCCAGGCGATCGTAAAAGAAATTAATTAAGCTTTTTTTATAGTCTATTTTATTTAAAGGAAAAAATGTATCAATGAGTTGATTAATATCAAGATTAATATTCTTATCAATCAGAATCCTGATAATAGATATTGCACACCTTCTTAAAGCATAAGGATCTTTCACACCAGATGGTTTTTCACCAATAGAGAATAAATCGAATAAACTAATCCATTTATCTGAGAGTGCTAATAATAATGATGTATCCCCTTGAGGCAGCTCATCACCAGAAAATTTTGGTTTGTAATGGTGTTCAATAGCTTGGCAGAATTCATCACCCAAATTTTCCTCTAAACCATAGTACTTTCCCATGATACCTTGAAGTTCAGGAAACTCACCAACCATCAATGAATTTAAATCCGCCTTTGCGTAGAGCGCAAGTTTTTTACTGTCTACATCTGAGTTGAGACAGGTATACTTTCTAAGGTGATCAAAGACAAGACTTACTTTTTCACATCTTTGCTCAATGTTACCTAATTTTTGGTGATAGATGATATTTTTTAAATCATGCGACAGCTTATCTAGTGATTTTTTTTTGTCTTGAGTATAAAAAAACTCAGCATCTGATAGGCGCGGATAGATAACCTTTTCATTTCCCTCAATAATAAATTTAGGCTCTTTGGGATCAATGTTGGAGATTAAAATAAACTGATTAGTTAGATGGTTATTTTTTAAAATTGGGAAATATTTTTGATTACTCTTCATTGATAAGATTAGACATTCGGATGGGACAGTTAGAAATTTTTGATTAAATGATCCTATGAAGGCAGAAGGTTTCTCAACTAGGGTAGTGACCTCATCTAAAAGGTCTTCATCAATCGGACAACTAAAAGTGCTTCCTAAAGTTTTTGTTAACCCTTCGATTTGCATGCGAATTAGCTGTTTCCTTTTTTCAAAATTTGGAATAACACAGCCTTGGCTTTCAATTAATTTTTCATAATCTTCAGCATTATTAATTATCAAAGATTTTTTTGATTCGAACCTATGCCCGTGAACTTGATTATTGGCTTGTAAGCCTAAGACATTAACATCAAGAACTTTGTCACCATGCAAACAAATGAAATTTATTGCTGGGCGAGCAAAGCTTACAGTTTGCCATCCATCATCAAGTTGATATGACATTGTTTTTTCAATAGGCATTTCCTTGAGTATGATCGTAAGTTCTTGGCACATAAAGGATTCAAGAGTTTGACCTTCATTTTGTATCTTTACATACAAAATCTCATCCTTGATTGCAAAGTTTGTTAATGAGTCTTTAAGCTGTAAAAGATCTAGGGTCTCAAGTTTTTTTAAAAGCGGTTGAGAGGCATGGTCGTCTTGCCAACCGACGTTGACGGGCATTAATTTAACTTCTGCGATCTCGTCAGGACTTTTGCTTGAAACATTTGAAATAGTTAATCCTAATCTTCTTGGTGTTGAATATATGATTAAGTTCTCATTGGGGACGATAAATTTTTTATCTCTGAGTTTTTGATGAAGATTATTTGCTAAATATTCAGCCATATTTTTTTGTGATGAAGGTGGAAGTTCCTCACAAAGCAATTCAATGAGCAGAGTTTGTTTTGAATCAGACATTGTGACGCTCAATATTTTTCAATACCTCTTCGGCATGATGTTTATCAGCCAAAGGAAAACCTAGCTCTGCTCGGCTACACAAATAACTAGTTGCTACAGAGCGTGAGATATTTCTAATTTTGGCAATATAACCGGCTCGTTGTGTCACGCTAATTACTCCTCGTGCGTCGAGAAGATTAAATGTGTGTGCAGCTTTTAAAACTTGTTCGTATGCAGGTAGGGCTAGTTTTTGTTCAACAAGATAATTTGCTTGTTGTTCATAGTTTTCAAAAGCATATTGAAGAAATTCAATATTACTGTGATCAAAGTTATATGCGCTTTGTTCTTTTTCATTTTGCAAGAAAACATCTCGATAAGTTGTATTCTTATTCCATTGCAGATCAAATACGTTATCAACTCCTTGAATATACATTGCAAGTCTTTCAAGACCGTAGGTAATTTCTCCAGTTATAGGCTTACAAGAAATACCGCCAACTTGTTGAAAATAAGTGAATTGAGTGATTTCCATTCCATTAAGCCAAACTTCCCACCCAAGTCCCCAAGCACCTAAAGTAGGATTTTCCCAATTATCCTCGACGAGTCTTAAGTCATTTTCATTCAGATTAAATCCAAGTGATTTGATTGAATCAATATAAAGATCAACAATATTATTCGGCGCTGGTTTTAAGACCACTTGGAATTGATAGTAATGCTGCAATCGATTCGGATTTTCACCATATCTTCCATCTTTTGGTCTTCGGCTCGGTTGAACGTAAGCTGAACGCCATGGTTCTGGACCAATAGCCCTTAAAAATGTTGCGGTATGTGAAGTCCCTGCTCCAACTTCAAGATCATAGGGCTGAATGATGACACAATTCTGCTTAGCCCAAAATTGTTGTAAGTCAAAAATTAATTCTTGAAAGGTCATTTTTTCATTTGTTGATTTTAAGGTTTTGATTTTACTTTCTTTTTCCTGTTCAATAAAGGGAAGCTTTTAAATTTTTCGCATAAAGCAATTATTAAAAGAAAGATGTAAAGAGGAAAGTATCCAAATTTGGAAAAGAAAGAGGGCAGATTGTTTGGTAAGACTTCAATTTCAAGAACACCTTCAGAAAAAGTGGGTAAGGAATTTACTATTTCACCTTTTTTATTAATGTAGGCGGTAACACCAGTATTCGTAGCCCTGATAATGGGTCTATTAAATTCCATTGCTCTGGCTTGTGCAATCTGAACATGCTGGTGTGCCGCAGGGCTTCTGTCATACCAGGCGTCATTGGTTAGATTAATAAATAAATTTGCTTGAGGTAAAAACACATCATAAGATGCTTTAAAGATATCTTCATAACAAATATTTAAACCGAGATAAAAATTATCATATCGAATTAATTGATTTTCAATCCTAGAGGGCGTTAAGTTTGAAAATGGAATATTTAATATTTTTCTATAAATAAAACCTAGATAATTACTCAATGGAAAATATTCCCCAAAGGGAACGAGGTGTTTTTTAAAATAAAATTGATCTTCTTTTTCGCTTTTTATAACTGCGCTATTTAAATAATTTCCATCAATTTCAAGAATTGAACCAAGAATGATGGTCTTATTTGATTTAATTTTTTCATTAATTTTTTGATGAAAATAATTTGGATAGTTTGCATAAAGCAATGGAATTGCAGTCTCTGGAAAAATAATAAGATCACCTTTTGCAGAATCCAATAGATTCAAATAACCCTCAATTTGATGCATTACAGTATTTTCATTCCATTTTGTATCTTGGCTGACATTGCCTTGAAGAAGAGATATTTTTAGTTTTTTTTCATTATCTGGCTTATCTTCAGTTAAAGAAAAAATAAAATTAACTAAGATAATAATCATTATCCCTATAGTTGGAATAACCTTTTTATTTTTATTCTCAATTACTTTAAAACCTAGGGCTGAAATCAATAAAATAATCATGGTGATGCCATGGCTTCCTACAATTGAGAAATACTGATTAATGAATGGATTGCTGACTTGAGAGAAACCAAGCGACAACCAAGGAAACCCAGTAAAAAGATATTCACGGATTATTTCTAAAAGCGTAAAAAGGATAATGGCATGAGCAAAAGCATTTTTTTTGATTAATGCAAATGGAAGGAAAAAAAGTCCTAAAAAAATATAAAACAGGAGACATATGATTATTGCCGAGAACCACGAGGCGCCACCATAGTTCACAATACAAAAAATCAACCAATATAATCCAATTGAAAAAAACGAAAATCCAAATAAAAATGCATTAATTAAGGGGGATTCTGTTTTTTTGAGAATAAAAAAAAGAATTGGAAAAACAATAAAAGGAATAAATAATAAATTAAAAGGTTTAAAAGCGAGAACTAGTAAACCACCTAAAATAATAGCGGGCAAAAAACTAACGATACGAGTCATGCCCTTATTCTATAATCAAAGTGACACTAAACTAAAAGATTTTTTCAGGCCTCTTGATATCAAACTTTTGACCTTCAACTCGATCAATATCCTCCATACTTGAATTTAGAAATACAACAGATTCAATATAACCATCGACTATATCAATTTCAGTGATGGGGTAATACTTTCCATTGTAATCAGTGTTAATATTTTCGTAATACCAAGATGAGGCGATGACCTCTTTCGAAGATTCAAGGGTAATATTGACAATTTTTTTTGGTTCTCCGAGAATTTTCTCAACTTCATCGGGAGTGAGTAAACCAATGATGTCAACAAATTCAAGCTCATTTGCGGGTAGTGACTCGATAATGGGAGCTTTGGAAATTGAATGGTCATCATTTGCAAATAAAAGTGATGATACAAAAAATAAAATAGGGATAAGTATTTTTTTCATAAGAAGTTACTTCATTAGTTAATGTAATGGGGCAATTAATAGAATTTTTAGTTCAAAATATCTTGATCGACGTTATCTAGGTTGATAGAAAATCTTAAAAGATATAATTTTCGACTATCTCTTCTTAAAACCTTTATATCAAAGCCATCAAAATGAATCGGCTCTGTTTTTTTGGGTAAGTGCCCTAATTTAGATATGACTAACCCCCCAACTGTTTGTGATTCGTTTGATGAGTAGTTTGTTTTGAAGAAATCATTAAATTCTTCAATTTCAGTGGACGCTTTTATTCTAAATACAGTCGTCTCTTCTTGAATAATATTATCTTCATTTTCATCGTAATCAAACTCATCTTCAATTTCACCTACGATTTGTTCTAGCACATCCTCAATGGTTAGGATTCCGGCAACACCAGCATATTCATCAACTACGATGGCCATATGATTTCGATTACTCCTGAACTCTTTTAGTAACACATTTAGTTTTTTTGATTCGGGAATATAGACGGAGGGCCTAAGGACATCTCTGAGATCAAGATCATTTTCTTTGCCCAGCCTGACTAAATCTTTTGCAAGAAGAATTCCTAAAACATTGTTCCTATCTTCATCAATAACTGGGAAACGGGAATGGGCTGTATGTATCGCTGTATCAATAATTGTATCGAGGGAGTCATTAATATTAATAAATGACACTTGAGATCTTGGAATCATTACATCTCTAGCTTGCATTTCAGAAATACTGAAAACTCCTTCAAGCATCATCAATGAATCAGAATCAATTAAATTTTCTTGATAAGCTTTCTGTAGCAAAAGTAATAATTCTTCCTTATTTTTTGGCTGAACTGTTTTTTTAAACATTTTTGGGATTAGTTTGAATTTATTTTTTTTGATCATATTGTTAAATAAGGATTATTAATTTTATATTTTTTTAAAATTTTTATTTCTAAACTTTCCATTTTCTTTTGTTCATTTTTTTCAATGTGATCATATCCAATAAGATGTAAAAAACCGTGTAATACTAAATGAATATAATGATCTTTAATTTTCTTTTTGTAAATTTTTGCTTCTTTTTTGACAATATCATGACAAAGAATTAAGTCGCCAATTAAAGATGGTTTGTTATCAATTAAAAAAGATAAGATATTAGTGGCACTATGCATATTTCTGAATTGCCTATTGAGTTTTTTTGATTCCTTGTAATTAGTAATTCTTATTGTGATTTCTGCATTTTTATTCCAGACATTTGTAAAAAGTTGATGACACAGGGCTGCTGAAAAAATATTTTTTTTAGTAACTGTATTCTGAATGACGACATTAATCATTTGAATATTTTTCGTAGGCATCAACGATTTTTTGAACTAGTGGATGTCTCACCACATCTTTTGATTGAAATTGAGTAAAGGAAATACCCTTAATATTTTTTAAGATTTTTTCAATTTCAACTAAGCCACTTTTTTGACTTTTATTAAGATCAATTTGAGTAATATCTCCTGTAATCACTGCTTTCGAGCCAAAGCCAATTCGCGTCAAAAACATTTTCATTTGTTCGGGCGTGGTGTTTTGAGCTTCATCAAGAATGATAAAGCTCTGGTTTAAGGTTCTGCCTCTCATGTATGCTAGTGGGGCAATTTCAACAATCTGTTTTTCAAACCATTTATTTACCACATCATAGCCGCCAAGATCATACAATGCATCGTATAAAGGTCTTAGATAGGGGTCTACTTTTTGTGCTAAGTCTCCAGGAAGAAAGCCAAGTTTTTCCCCAGCTTCTACTGCTGGACGAACTAAAATTACTCTTTTTATTTTTTCTCGATTAAGGGCATCTATTGCAGAGGCAACAGCAAGATAGGTTTTACCAGTCCCTGCTGGGCCAATTCCAAAATTAATATCATTTTCTTGAATATGTTTAAGGTATCTTTGTTGTCTTGGCGTTCTGCCTTGAAGGTCATTTTTTTTTGTCTGAAGTTCAACTAATAAACCCTCATTAGTTATGCTGATCAAACTCAGTTGAATTTCCTCAAGCGAAATTTGAGTATCTGCTTTTTCATAAAAATGAGTGATTAAATCTGACGCGGTTTTAATTTTATGATCGGACCCATTTAGGTTAAATTGAAATCCATTACGGGTGATGGTTATTTCAAGATTTTTTTCTATAGCATGAATGTTTTCATCTAATGGGCCACAGAAATTAACTAGTCTTTTATTATTCTCTGGGGAAAGTTTAAATGAGCTTTTCAATTAATTTAAGATCCCTGTAAGATTTTTTTTTGAGACATCAACAATCGTAACATTTATAAGTTTATTTATAATATTTTCAGTAGTTTCAATTTCAACAATTCGATTATTATCTGACCGGCCTTTGTATTTATTCACACCAATTTGTTCACCCACCAAAATTCTCTGTTGAGTGTTTAGCATGTTTTGTGAATGCCGCTTACCCTGTAAAGCTATGAGATCTTGAATTTCTTTCAGCCTTAATTTTTTAATTGAGCTGTTTGTTCTATCCTCTAGATAAGCTGCAGGAGTTCCTGGCCTTGGGCTGTAGATGAAACTAAAACTATAATCAAAATCGATTTCTTGAATCGCTTTAATGGTTTTTTGATGATCTAAATCACACTCTCCAGGAAACCCAACAATAAAATCTGATGAGATTAATATATCAGGAGAAGCAGCCCTTAATTTTTTAATAATTTGCTTATACTCGAGGTATAAATAATTTCTTTTCATTGCAGCAAGAATATGATCTGATCCTGATTGAATAGGTAAATGAATAAAGTTGGCTAATTTTTTATTGTCACGAAAACAATTAATTAAGCTTTCATTCATCTCATTGGGGTGGGATGTAGTAAAGCGAATCCTTTGGAGTTCATCAATTTGAGAAATAAAATTGATAAGCTCAGCTATATCATATTCAAATCCTTTTTTATCCTTATAGCGGTATGCATTTACATTTTGCCCAAGAAGATTAATCTCAATAACACCTTGTTGGGTAAGTTTGACTACTTCTTCAATAATATCTTCAGCTGGCCTTGAAACCTCTTCGCCTCTGGTATAAGGGACAACACAAAAAGAGCAATATTTGCTGCATCCCTCCATAATAGAGACATTACCTGAATAACCATTAACTTTTATATTAGGTAAATGGTCAAATTTTTCTATTGCCGGAAAGCTTACATCAATTTGTGATTGTCCCTTTTTTTCGTTTTCCTCAAGCAGTGAGGGCATCCTATGAAGCGTTTGTGGACCAAATATAATGTCAACATAAGGAGCTCTTTTGAAAATATTGCTACCTTCCTGTGATGCAACACAGCCACCTACTGCTATTTTCATTGAGGGTTTATTCACTTTTAGCTCTTTGATTCTTCCAAGCTGATCATAAACCTTATCTTCAGCCTTCTCACGAATAGAGCATGTGTTTAAAACAACCAGGTCGGCATCTTCCATGTTTTCCGTCTTTTGGTAGCCTTTATGCTGATACATTAAATTGGTTATCTGATCAGAGTCGTACTCATTCATCTGACATCCAAAAGTTTTGATAAATATTTTTTTTGGCATTACTTATGTAATTTTTTTAAATAGAATACTATTATAAGTTATTACACCCTGAATGGTATTGCAAATGAAGCGTTTTCCTCTTTTTGTCACACTTGATCAATTACCTGTTCTGGTTGTTGGTGGTGGAGAAATTGCAGAGAGAAAAATTAAATTAATTTTAAAAGCAAATGCAATTATTCATGTATTGGCTAAAGAATTCAGTGAACAGGTTGATGCCCTCATAAAAATACATAAATTAAAAAAAATAAAATCTGAAGTAAGGCTGTCTGA
Organism: Pseudomonadota bacterium; assembly: GCA_027621535.1. Taxonomy (GTDB): domain Bacteria; phylum Pseudomonadota; class Gammaproteobacteria; order Burkholderiales; family Methylophilaceae; genus BACL14. Next base: position 38,294 of record JAQCBB010000004.1, read on the forward strand.
TTTAAGTAAAGCATATTCTTTAATCATTGCAGCGACGAATAGTAAAAGAACGAACAAGGATTTATATCGATTTGCACAAAAGCATAATATCCTGATCAATGTCGTGGATGAGCCAGCTTTATGTACTTGCACTTTTGGATCAATAGTTGAAAGAGGAGATCTGGTAGTAGCTATCTCGTCGGGGGGAAATGCTCCTGTTTTTGCAAGACAGCTTCGTGAAAAAATTGAATCTATACTGCCTCAATCCACAAAATTTTTGATCGAATTTTCTGGAAATATGAGGGAAAAGGTGGCAAAAACTTTTAAACAGTTTAATAAGCGTCGTGTTCTATGGGAAACGTTCTATGAACATTTATCGACATATAAAAATTTAGATTTTTATCAGCAAAAAAGTTTTTTTAATAAACTTCTTAACCAACATAAAAAGCTGCAAACAGGTGAAGTTTTTTTAGTTGGAGCAGGTCCTGGCGATCCTGAACTATTAACTATCAGAGCCTTACATCTTTTACAAAAAGCTGATATCTGTATCTATGACAACTTAGTGTCTAAGGAAATACTTGAACTTGTTCGTCGAGATGCACATATGATTTATGCAGGAAAGTTGAGAGATAACCATACAATTCAACAAAATGAGATTAATAAGCTATTAATTAAATATGCGAAAAAAGGTTTAAGGGTATTAAGACTTAAGGGGGGTGATCCCTTTATTTTTGGACGAGGAGGTGAGGAAATATCAGAGCTCATGAGTCAAAAAATTAAGTTTCAAGTTGTGCCTGGAATTACCTCTGCAAGCGGTGTTTCGGCCTATGCTGGAATACCATTAACCCATAGAGATTTTTCCCAGAGCTGTATTTTTATCACAGGCCATGAAAAAGATGGCGAGTTAAATATTAATTGGGAACGCTTAAATACTCAAAATCAGACCATCGTGATTTATATGGGCCTATATTCATTGGCTAAAATTACAACCAATTTGATTGCAGTCGGCATGTCTAGAAATATGCCGATTGCGGTTGTTCAAGAGGGAACAACCCAAAATCAAAAAGTTCTGGTGAGTACCTTAAGTCGTGTGGTGAAAAAAGTTGCTGATGAAAAAATCAAATCTCCTGCAATCCTAATTATTGGAAATGTGGTTAAATTAAGAAAAAAAATTAAATGGTTTAATTAGGCTAGCCCTTGCCCCTTGCTAATCGGTAAGGTAATTTTGACGTTGAGCCCACCGGTTTTGCGATTTAATAATTCTAATTTTCCGTTGTGGGCCTTTATGATTCGATTAACTATAGCTAAACCAAGTCCAGAGCCACCTTCAGATCCTCTGGCTTGATCTAATCTCTCAAAGGGTTGTAATAATTTCTCTCTGTGATTTTTCGGAATACCGGGACCATTATCTAGAACATTGATCACTATTTTTTCATTAAAGAGTTTAGCGACTACTTCAATATTTTTTGATTTTGAAAATTTGACTCCATTATTAATGAGATTATCGAGCATTCTTTTAAATGCAAGTTGTCGCACATCTACAAAAAGATTTTCCGGCACATCTTTAGATCGAGTAATTTTAGTAATTTTAATTTTATGACCCAATCTTTCATGTTGTTGTTTGAGTTCTAATAAAAATTTCCCAAAATTGATCGAGGTTAAGGGTTCATCATCGAAACCCCTGACAAAATCAAGAAACTGATTAATAATTTGATTAATTTCATCAATATCTTGATCTATACTTTTTTTGAGTAGCTGATTTTTTTGTGGAAGGAGCTCTAAGCTGAGTTTTATTCTGGTTAAAGGAGTTCTAATGTCATGAGAAACACTGCCCATGATAAATTTTCTTTCATTTTCAATTTTGGCTAAATTAGACGCCATCTCATTGAAAGCTTTTGTGACTTCCTTGAATTCGGTTGCGGTATCTTCTGGTATTTTATGAAAAGGTAAACCTTTTCTTAATTCACTTGTGGCGCTAATTAAAGTATTCAGAGGTTTATTGATTCGGTTAGTTAAAAAATAAGCCCCAGATATTGACACCAAAAAAACAATAATACCCCATCCAATCCAATGCCATGGAAAGGGTCGATCAATGAGATTTCGAGGAATCACTGCCCAAAATAAACCATCTCCAATTTCAAAAGATACCCAAATACCGGGAATATCATAATGATTAAGTGTGACGATAGTTTCATCACCAAGATTTTTTTTGATCTTGCTGATGACCATGGATAAAAATGAATCATCTGGTAAAGGTTTAATAGTTTCAAAATAATAAGCAGGAACAATTTTTACGTCACTCATTTTAGAAAGCGATTGAAGTAAATCTAATCTTGTTGATGGATAAGCGTTTTTTATAGCCGCTTTAGTATATTTTACAATTGTGCTTATTTCTTGAGCCATCGACTCAGCTCGGGGTTCCATCTCAAAATAATCAAATACTTTAATCGTTATTAATTGGGAAATAATAATTAAAGAAGCGATAATTAAAATTAAACGATGAAGGAGAGATTTGGGAAATAATTTCATGACTGTGGTGTCATTTCAAAAACGTATCCATACCCCCATTTGGTTTTTAAATATTTGGGTTTATTAGGGTTGTCCTCAATAAGTTTTCGAATTCGAGAAATTTGAACATCTATACTTCTATCAAATACATCTAATTCTTTTCCTCTAGCAAGCTGCATAATTTGATCTCTGCTTAAGGGTTGATTTACATTTTCAATGAACACTTTGAGTAAAGTGAATTCACCGCTGGTCAAATCTATAGACTGTTGTCCTTTTTTTAACGTTCTTTCTTGAGCGTTAAATTCAAATCCATCAAATTTAATTAAATTTGTGCTGCGCTTAATGACATTTTCATTCATTTCCATCTCAAGTCTTCTGAAAATTGAATTGATTCGTGCGAGTAATTCACGCGGATTAAATGGTTTAGGTAAGTAATCATCGGCACCCATTTCAAGTCCAATAATACGATCAACCTCATCACCTTTTGCTGTAAGCATAATTATGGGAATATTAACTTTATTGACTCTTATGCGTTTGCAGATATCAAGACCACTTTCGTTTGGAAGCATTAAATCAAGAATAATGAGATCAATGGCTTTTTTTTGAATAACTTGGTCTAAATCTTTTCCATGTTCCCCAGTAAAACATTCAAAACCTTGATCATTTAAATACTGCTTAATTAAATCGCGTATCTTTTTGTCATCATCAATTATGGCTATTTTTTTTCTCATTATGCAAATCATACCTTAGATAATTGCTATAATTCTTTACATTTTATTAACAAATATGCTAACTTAAGTCACAAATAATTAACATTTTGATAAGATTATAGTCCTTCATAATTTGTTTATGTGAATATTTAGATGATTATTAAAATAATTCTAACCGTTGTATGTTTATCTTTTACTTTAGTTTCGGTATTAGCGGATAAAGCTTGGCCTCCTTCAAGTCAAGGATATGATTCCGAAGAAAAAAGTCTTAAGATGATTATTAATGAATTTACAAATCAACAAAATGATGAATTTAATGCATTCTTGCAAGAAAAAAGATCTGAAATGTTGTTGAGTGTTGAGAAAAGATTTGTTAATTGTGATAAAGATAATGATGACACGCTTGATGTATTTGAGACAACGGTATGCCTCCCCCAAGTTGCAAGACAATTTCGTAATGTGGATATCAACAATGATAATTTAATTTCATTAGATGAATTATCAATTCTCGCAAAAGATTATTACAAAGATATCAATCCCTCTAAAGCTCTAGAAAAAAAAGAATCAAAGGTTAATAAGTTTGCAAAAGAATTAAATTAATTTATTTATAGTGCTCCCAAGTATGTTTAAATTAAAGCATGCTTTCATTTAAGATTCACAATTCCTTCTTAGATTTATCTGATGATGTTGATCAGCTCATTGGTCAGAATTTGCTGTGGAATTTAGATTTTTTAAAAGCAATGGAAAAATCGCGATCAGTTGGTAAGGATTCTGGTTGGGATCCCAGAGCATTATGTGTATTCGATGCAAATAATCTCATAGGTTTCGTTCCTATGTTTATTAAGCACCACTCATATGGTGAGTATGTGTTTGATTGGTCATGGGCAGAAGCCTACAATCAATTGGGGTTAGCATATTTCCCTAAATTATTTATCGGCCTTCCTTTTACCCCTGTTAATTCTAATAAATTAATTGCTCAAAAAGATACTGTAAAAATTGAAATGATTAACTTCATTGAAAATTATATTAAAAAAGAAAATTTATCATCGGCTCACTATGTTTTTTCTGAAAATAACGATTCTATAAATGATATTTTTACAAATAAAAATTGGTCAAATCGAAAAACCATTCAGTATTTATGGAGAAATAAAGACTATGAAGATTTTGATCATTTTTTGAGTATACTAAAACACGATAAACGAAAAAAAATTAAACAAGATAGAAAAAAAATAAGTAATTTAAATCTCTCTTTTCAGGTGATCGAAGGTCATCAAATCAACTCAGAGATAATTGATTTTTTCTATCAATGCTACTCAATTACCTATCATCAGCACGGATCCATACCTTATATAAAAAAAGAATTTTTTGACGAATTCTTTATTAAGCATAGTGATCGTGTAGTAATATTTTGTGCAATTATAGATGGGCAGAGGATTGGATCAGCCTTTTGCCTAAAATTAGGCGACTCTCTTTATGGAAGATATTGGGGTGCTTTAGAATACATCCCAGCATTACATTTTGAATTAAGTTACTACCAAGGAATCGAGTATTGCATTAAAAATAAAATTGAAAGATTTTATGCAGGCATTCAGGGTGAGCATAAATTATCTAGAGGTTTTGAACCTTTATTTTCAGACTCTTTTCATTTCTTAAAAGATGAGAGACTAAAGAAGGCAGTCAGTGATTTTGCAATAAGGGAGGGTAGTCTTCATCAACAGTATTTAAATGAATTAGAGTCGAGAGTACCTTTTAAAGACTAGCAAGAATTTTTTTGTCTAATTGGTATTTAGTATATTTTTTTAAACTGAAATCAGGAGTTTTGGGTTTTTTTGGCGGGTTTTTTAAAATCTTGTGAAGAACTCTATTCAGATGATTTTGTTCAAAAGGATTTTTAAGGACTGTAGAGTGCTTATGGCTTTGAACATACAGACTATAACCGCAATTTTCTGTAGTGATAATAGGTAAATTTTGAGATAACGCTTCAAGTAAGATGAGGCCTGTATTTTCATATCTAGCCGGATGTATCAGTAAAGATGCAACACGCATCACTTTGTGAATATCATTATGACCCTCAAAAATTTTAATCGACTCAGAAAGACCATATTGATCAATAAGTTTATGATACTTTATAGTTTTATCCTGACCAAAAATTGCGAAATTATATTGTTTCTGAATTGAATCTGGGAGGCTCACAAAGGCTTTTATTGCTCTATCCAAACCTTTTGTTTTAAAGCCTGACCCTACAAATAAAATAAATTTTTTATTTTTTGAAAAATATCCATTTAAAGGGTTAGAAAAATTTTTACTGTATGAAAAAAACTTTTTATCAATATAAGGAGGAATGAAAATAAATTTTTTATTATCAATTTTAAAAACTGATTGATATATCTGATTTTCTTTTACAGAAATTGATAGAATTTTTGTGGGGGAGTGGATGGAAAAAATCTCTTTTTCTTGTTTTAAAAAAAATTTATTACGAGGAAGTAGATTTAGTAAGTAGTTTTTATTTTTAAATGTAAAGCACGAGTCTGCTGCATAATAAAAGTCAAAACCTGAGATTTTACTGAAAGCTATTGAAATTGAATCATTTTGTAATTTTACATATTCAAGTGCTTTTTGCTGAAAAATCGAGTATTTATTATGATTAAAAAAAGCGTTATTTTTTAAAAATCTTATTTGGATATTATTAGATGGTTTTTCTGCATTCCATTCCATTGTCAAAATTTCAACGGTAAATGTTTTACTTAATTTTTGTGCCAAGAGCATCATATCTCTTTGAGCACCACCAAAGGGAAAATACTTGTAAATAATTAATACAAATTTTGTAATTTTTTTAACCAATGATTTGAGAGACTATAAATATTAAAGCGAGAATAAAAATTAGAGCTAAACTAAGACCAACAAGCAAATAAGGCATAAATCCATGTTTTTCAATATAGTTATCATCCTCATTAAATTTACTATTTTTTTGAATGCCGACAAAAGCTGACAAAACACTCTGGATTATTCTAAATAGATTCATTCAGTAATTATACATATCAATTATATTTATAAAGCAAAATGTGTTTTTAGTGTATTGATTTTAAATGAATTAGTGGTGGTGATGGAGAGACTTGAACTCTCGACCTCAGGATTATGAATCCCAGACTCTAGTTGATTCTAATATCCTTTGGAGCATTTGAGAGTGTAATATATTACACTTTTTTAATCACTTTTTAACCCTCTACATCCCACTGTTTTCAATACTTTCAGAGTTTTACCCCTACTATTTAATGTCAAGTAATTTTTGTTCATTCTGTATCCCCTGATACACAACTCATACAGAAGGGCATTTTCCAAAATATTTTATAAATATCTAATGAGGTTTAACCACTTTTTAGCGATATTCTCTTGGGTGTAGTTTTTAACCTTTTTCTGCGCCATCTGAACGCGACTAGAATATAGCGATGGATTTTTTAGAAAATTTTCAAATTCACTTTTATCATCAATATCTACAAATTGGTGGTCAAACTCCAGATATGATTCATATCTTGAGGCAGCAACCGGAAGTCCTAAAGCAAAAGCAGTAATTAAACGATTATGACTAACTCCATTTTTTCTTTCATCATTTATATCGCCTGGTAAAATAACCCCTGAAACATTCGCAGATGCTTTTAGCATATTCTCAACACTCCATAATTGAAATTGAATATTCAAATTAGGAGGTTTTGAAATATATTGAGATTGATATTTAATTTCATTCATACCTTCTTTTGACGTTTGAATGATTAAACTGGATTGAATCTTATAATTCCAATTATTGATTAAATTGAAAAGATATTTGAGATTAGTAAGATGTCCGAAGAATAAAAATGAGGAGTTTTTATTTTTTTTAACTTTTTGAATATTTATTTC
>JAQCBB010000049.1 GCA_027621535.1 Pseudomonadota bacterium
ACTAAAAAATGATCTGGCTTCTTCCAGTAGGCGATAGGTGCCCATGATGTTGGTCTGTATAAAGTCATCCGGCCCGTGGATGGATCGGTCCACATGACTCTCCGCCGCAAAATTCACAATCGCTCTGGGCTGGTGTTCTTGTAATAATTTAGCCATTAGTGTTGAATCGCCAATATCACCCTGCACAAAAAGATAGTTGGTGTTTGATTCAACTGATTTTAAATTCTCAAGGTTACCCGCGTAGGTCAACTTATCTAAGGCGATCACTGTTTCGTTATTGTTAGCGAGCCAATTGAGGACAAAATTAGAGCCAATAAACCCAGCCGCTCCGGTGACGATAATACTCATGCTTTTAAATGTAAACCTTCTTCAATCAGATCACACAGGATGTGGCCAATCAGGATATGCATCTCTTGAATCCGTGCGGTGGTATTCGATGGCACGATGATCGATTGCTGAACCAAGCTGGCTGCCTTACCACCCCCCTTCCCCAATAATCCAATGGTCTTCATGCCTATTTCATTTGCTGTTTGATAGGCATTGAGCACATTTTGGCTGTTCCCTGAAGTGGTGATACCAATTAAGACATCACCCTTAGAGCCTAAGCCCTCCACCTGCCTCGAGAAAATATGTTCATAACCATAATCATTAACAATACAAGTCATCACCGCTGAATCTGCATTTAACGCAATTGACTTGAGAGGTTTACGATCTCCTACAAAACGACCGATGAGCTCCCCTGCTAAGTGTTGGCTATCCGAGGCGCTGCCCCCATTGCCGCACCAAAAGATGGTTTTATGCTGACTTAGGGCGTCAATCATTATTTCCGCGATTGTTTTAATTGAAGGCTGTAAAGACACTAACTGTTTGGCAACAGAGAGGTGTTCCTCGATATGCTGTTGAATGATTTTTTCCATAGTTAAGATTATAGCGAGCTGAAATGAGATTGGGTTAAATTTCACACATAAAAAAACCAGCTTTTAGCTGGTTTTTTTTAACTCAAAAATTTTGTTATTTATTTAATTCTTGTTCAATCAACGATTTTATCTTTAGTTTTTCTTTTTTTAGCCGGGTAATGATGGGATCCGGAAGATAATGCTCATAGCCACTGTTGATTTTTTCATTTAACTCTTTATGTCGTAATTTTAAATTCTGTAAATTCATCAAAACTCCTTTAAAATTGTGGTTAATTTAATTAAAACTGAATCGACTGCTCGAGTGACATCTCCTTTTCTATGAATTTATTAGACTCACATCTTTAACTTACTCCTTTTTTTACTAAAAAAAAAGGGTAAATTTGTAAAAAAATTGTAAAAAATGATCTTAAACAGGGGCTTACCTCAAAGGATCAAAAGGGGTGCATAAAAAAGTTCAAAAATTTGGTGTTATTTTGTCCACATTATCTGTGGATAAAATTGTGAATAACCTGTCAAATTTTCGCTGAATGCCTATTTTTTAAAGGATTTTTATTAAATTGCATAAAAAGTAATCAAAAATTTAATCAATAAAATCAATAGCTTATAGTTAAGTCGTTGATTTGTAATGCCCACAACAGCGAAAACAGACTAAAGATTTTCAGAATGAATAATCTTGTGCATAAGTCAATACTTTTTTTTGATTTTTTTTATTTATCAAATTTATTTTTTTTAACTTTAGGGTTGCTAAAATATTTTATCTCTGGTTATTATTTTATAATTATTTTTTTAACCCCCCTATGAAAATAATCAAATAAACGAAAGCGGTGTTAATTGCGTCAGCTCCTCTGTTTACTAATCTGATGGGCGACCTTAAATTTAACCCCAAAATTATTTTTGAATACCCTGTTATTTAATACTTAATAGAAAACCATTAACCCCTCTGTGATTATTGTTTTTTCTATACTCATTTCATGCTAAAGTTTGCACTTCACTAAATTAATTGAGGTTGCCAATGCGTTATTCTCTTATTCTATTGTTCATGATTTTCACCGCCTGTTCTTTTGTCGAGCAGAAACCTGGGTCAGAAAATGTTACCGTAGTGTCGCAAGATCAAGTCACCAATTGCACCATGCTCGGAAAAACCAGAGTCTCTGTCTTATCTGAAATCGGCTTTGCTGACTTAATGGAAAGCTATGTTGCGGAAAAGCTTGACCTCATGGGTAAAAATGCCGGTGTGGATCAAGGAGGAAATAGGGTAGTTAAACTTGAAGAGCCTGAGCCCGGTATTGCGGTTTATGGTGTTTATAAGTGTAAATAATCATGAAAGCCTTAGTCAAAACAAAAGCAGAACAAGGAATTTGGTTACAGGACATGCCGGAGCCAGAATGTGGCAACAATGATGTTATTGTAAAAATTCATAAAACCGCCATCTGTGGCACAGATATTCACATTTACAATTGGGATGAGTGGGCGCAAAAAACAATTCCTGTTCCCATGATTACCGGTCATGAATACGCGGGTGAGATCGTTGAGGTCGGGCAAAACGTGACCGATTTAAGTGTCGGCGATATTGTCTCAGGTGAGGGACACATCACCTGTGGGCGTTGCCGCAATTGCCTGGCTGGAAGAATTCACTTATGTCCAAACACAATAGGTGTAGGCGTTAATCGCACGGGTGCTTTTGCCGAGTATGTGGCTATCCCCGCAAAAAATATATTTAAACCCAGCCGCCCCATCTCAACCGAATTGTTATCTGTATTTGATCCTTACGGTAATGCGGTTCATACCGCCCTATCTTTTAATATGGTGGGGGAAGATGTGTTAATCACAGGCGCTGGTCCCATCGGCAGTATGGCGGCCCTGGTGGCAGACCATGCCGGTGCTCGTAATATCGTGATCACTGATATGAATCAGTATCGCCTGGATTTGATTAAAAAAATATTACCCCGCGCGATTACCATCAATGTTTCTAAAGAAAAAATCAATAAAAGCATGATGGAAAAATTAGGCATTTTTGAAGGTTTTGATGTGGGCTTAGAAATGTCAGGCTCTCCTCAGGCTTTTGCTGGCATGTTGGATCTCATGATTAATGGGGGACACATCGCTATGCTCGCGATTATGCCTTCTGGATCAGGAATTGATTGGGATATGGTGGTGTTTAAAGGCTTAACCATTAAAGGCATCTACGGTCGAGAAATTTTTGAGACCTGGTACAAAGGATCCATGATGGTGCAGTCAGGGTTACCTTTGGATAAAATTATCACACATCGCTTCTCCTATGAAGATTACCAAGAGGGTTTTGAAACCATGCGCTCTGGTAATTCTGGAAAAGTGATTTTAAACTGGGCTTAATGCTATGAGCTTTAATTCTTTTAAACAATCCTTCCAATCCGACCTTCAAGAAATTAAAGATTCTGGCCTATGGAAGAATGAACGCTTCATCGATTCCGAACAAAAGAGTAAAATCACGCTCCAAGATGGAAGCTCGGTCATTAATATGTGTGCCAACAACTATTTAGGTTTGGCCAATAATGCAGAAATTATTCAGGCCGCCAAACAAAGTTTGGACCGTTGGGGATTTGGCGTCGCCTCCGTCAGATTTATCTGTGGCACCCAGACTTTACATAAGCAACTCGAAACAGAAGTCTCAAAATTCTTAGGCACTGAAGACACCATCCTTTATGCAGCCTGTTTTGATGCCAATACGGGTCTATTTGAAACTATTCTGAATGATCAAGATGCCATCATCTCTGATGAACTCAATCACGCCTCTATTATTGATGGTGTTCGCTTGTGTAAAGCCCAACGCTATCGTTATAAAAATAACAACATGGAAGACCTTCGTGCCAAACTGGAAGAGGCTAAACTAAATAAAGCCCGTCGGATTCTGATTACCACCGATGGTGTGTTTTCAATGGATGGTACTATTGCCAAGCTCGATGAGATTTGTGACTTAGCGGATGAATTTGGGGCGATGGTCCACCACGATGATTGTCATGCCACAGGCTTTATGGGTAAGCATGGAAAAGGTGTGCATGAATATAAAAATGTAATGTCGCGTGTTGACTTAATTACCAGTACCTTTGGTAAAGCTCTCGGCGGTGCCACAGGAGGCTTTACCTCGGGCCGAGCAGAAATTATTGACATGCTCAGACAACGTTCACGCCCTTATTTATTTTCTAATTCACTGGCTCCCAATATTTGTTCAGCTTCACTCAAAGTATTAGAGATGCTCAATGACTCCACCGCCCTGCGCGATAAATTAGAAAAAAATACCCATTACTTCAGAAAAGGCATGCAACAGCAAGGCTTTGATGTGGCTAGTGGTGACCATCCTATCGTGCCGATTATGCTGGGTGATGCAGTGCTCGCTCAAAAAATGAGCCAAGAATTATTAAATAATGGAGTGTATGCGGTTGGATTCTTTTATCCTGTGGTTCCAAAAGGCAAAGCACGCATCAGAACCCAACTCTCTGCCGCGCATAGTTTTGCAGAGCTGGATCATGCCATCCAAGCTTTTGTGAAAGCTCGGGACGCTGTTCAATAAATTTTTGAATTTTACTCTTGATTTTTTAAATAAGAATCATTATCATTATCATTCAGTAGATTAATTTATTTATTATTGACATGACTGATTTTGAAAAATATTTAAAACATCATCAACAAAAACAAAAAACCAGTAAGGGTTTATATTACCTCGTTATATTAAGTTTCGTGGCGATTGTTGCATCTGTTGTAAATATTTCATCGTTGTTGTAGACACCATTCTACTTCTGCTTTACTACGTTTTTGGATAGAGTCACCTCCCGGGTAAACGAGATAAGTCCGATAATCAAAGCACTGGTTGCGCCTATAAAAGAAAAGGCGATGTACTGATCAAAGTTAAATTGCACTTCTGTCGCAATAAAAATTAAAGCAATCACAATACAAACCAATAATGCTGATAAGGTTGTTAAAGCAATCGCCCAGTGGGTCCACCTCGCCCGCAGTCGCAATAATGTGATTTCCGCCTGCTCATCCTTACTCAATTTTTTATGTTGTTCATTCAGAATCCGAAAGCGATCAATAATACGAGCAAGTCGATTTGTCATGACCGATAATATCGCCCCTATTCCGGTTAACAGAAACGCGGGAGCAACGGCTAATTGAATGGCATTGGCAACTTCGATCAAAGGGTTCATTTAAAGATCCTTCATAACATTAGGCAACTAGGGCTTGTGACACGTCGGCAATGATATCATCGATGTGTTCAATACCGACAGAAATTCTGACCATATCCGGAGAAACACCCGCGGCTTTTAATTCCTCAGGGCCAAGTTGTCGGTGCGTCGTTGATGCTGGATGACAAGCTAAGGATTTTGCATCACCAATATTCACCAGCCTTAAAATCATTTGCAGTGCATCAATAAATTTTGCCCCAGCTGTTTCGCCTCCCTTGATACCAAAACTAATAATTCCAGAAGCGCGTCCTTTAGTGATCTTTTGGCAATAATCATAATATTTATCATCCTCAAGCGCAGCATAATTAACCCAACTCACCTTGGGATGACTTTTAAGAAACTTAGCTAAAGCCGTGGCATTTTCACAATGCCGCTCCATCCTCAAGCCCAAGGTCTCCAGACCTTGCATGATTTGAAAGGCACTGGTTGCTGATAAGGCTGCCCCTGTATTTCTCAAAGGAACAACACGACATCGACCGATAAAGGCGGCAGGGCCTAATGCTTCGGTGTAAACAACCCCATGATAAGAAGGATCAGGTTCATTAAGCATTGGGTACTTTTTCTTATCTTTGGCCCAATCAAACTTCCCTGAATCAATAATCACTCCGCCTATAGTGGTTCCATGACCGCCGATGTATTTTGTTAACGAATGAATCACAATATCTGCACCAAAATCAATGGGTCGACACAAGTATGGCGTTGGGACCGTATTATCAACGATTAAGGGTATATGATGTTTTTTAGCGATTTTGCCCAGCGTGTCTAAATCGACCACATTGCCTAAAGGATTTCCAATGGATTCACAGTATAAGGCTTTGGTATTCTCATCGATCGCTGCTTCAACTTCGCTAAAATTTCCGATATCCACCAGTTTGGTTTTAATGCCCATCTGAGGCAGGGTGTGGGCAAATAAATTATACGTTCCGCCATACAATTGATTGGCACTGACGATGTTATCCCCTACTCGGGTTATGCATTGAACTGCGTAGGTAATCGCTGCCATGCCAGACGCTAGCGCTAAAGAAGCTATGCCTCCTTCCATTTCCGCCAAACGTTGCTCCAATACCGCATTGGTTGGATTCATGATTCTGGAATAAATATTACCCACAACCTTTAAATCAAAAAGATCCGCTCCATGCTGAGTGTTATCAAATGTAAATGACGTCGTTTGATATATGGGTGTCGTGGCCGCCCTGGTTGTTGGTTCCGATGTATATCCGCTATGAAGAGCAATACTTTCTAATTTCACTTGAGTATTCCTTTATTAAAAATGATTATTCATCTTACTTGATTTATTAAATACCCGCCATGATTGGCTTATGAGATTAAAAATTGAAAACAACCGATTAACATGAAAATACTGATTATGTTTAAAATAATCCCTTTTTTGGCCATCTCATAGACTCTAATTTTTCCACTGGCAAATATGACTGCATTTGGTGGAGTGGCAATAGGCAACATAAACGCACAACTGGCCGCAATCACTAGAATAGTTCCGAGGAGCTGCACTGGTATTTGCAAATTGATCGCCACAATACTGACGATGGGTAAAAAACTGAGGGTTAAGGCTGTATTCGATAAGATCTCGGTTAAAAAAATAACGCAGATCACTAAAATTAAAACCAGAGTAAAGGCGGAATACTGAGTTAAAAATTCTAAATTATTACCAATCCAGCTGGCCAACCCACTGGTCATAATTGATTTAGCCAAAGCCAAACCTCCACCAAATAATAAAATTAATCCCCACGGAAGTTGTTGCATATCTCGCCACTCGAGGAGCTCCTTTTTTTTATCTTGAGAGGGAGTAATAAATAGAAAAAAAGCAGCCGTAATCGCAATCCCAGCATCAGTCAGTTCTGATAATAAGTGAATGCTCGTTAACTGACCACGAAATACCCATGCACCAATGGTGAGTATGAAAATCAGAGCTACTTTTTTTTCATCCTTAGACATTTGAGTTAATTCGGTATTAATGAATTTGTGACCAGTTGAATTTTTATTGATGGACTGCCCAAGCACAAAATAAGCGCTTATTAAAATAGCCATTGATAAAGGAAGGGCCACTTTTGACCACTCGTAAAAGGAAATATGAATATCAAAATTTTCCGCCATATAGCCTACAAAAAAAATATTAGGGGCGGTCCCGACAACGGTTGCCATGCCGCCAATAGTTGCCCCATAAGCAATACCAAGGAGCAGTAAGACTTCGAAGCCAGGATCGGATGAATTAATTGTTCGACACACATAGGTTGCAATAGGCAGCAGCATCATCGCTGTGGCTGTATTAATAATCCACATACTGGTCAAATAGGCAATGATCATAAAGGAGAATAAAATACTTTTAAGAGTTGTTCCATTTTTGTTGAGAATAAAGAAGGCAAAGCGTTTATGAAGATTAACCTTTTCAATTCCAATCGCTAAAATAAAGCCGCCCAGAAATAAGAAAATGGTTTGATTGGCATAAGGTAAAGCAACCTCCTGGAAATTACTCGAGGTGAAGATAGGGAGTAAGATTAATGGTAATAATGCGGTCACATAAATTGAGATGGTTTCTGTTAACCACCAGACCACCATCAGCGTCATCACGGCTAGAACAAACCAGGCGTCTTGGGTCAAAGATGCTGACTTTGGCGAGATGATAAAAAAAGCAGTGAACAGGATTAAACCTATCCAAAAACCTGGTTTTTTAATGGCCTGTATTGTGTTCTCGTTGGTCACAACAATTTTGTATTTATGCCCATATAAAACTTAGTATACTCAAATCATACTCAATCAAGGAAGAATTCAAATGTTAAAAAAAATCTATCTATACACGATATTTTGTTTATTCATCTTAACCAGTCAAATGCTATGGGCAATTGAACCCTCATCTGGAATCCAAATTGAAAACTTAATCGATACCTCATCCAGCTGGAATGGCGATCCAATCACCTACCCTATTGGAGCCGCAAAAATAACATCCATGTTAGTCCAAATGGATCCCGGAGCAAAAACCCCAAATCATTTTCATCAAGTGCCCTCTTTTGGCTATATTTTGGAGGGAGAGATTACTGTGGTCAGTGAAACCCTTGAAGAAAAAAAATTTATTCAAGGCGATGTGGTGATCGAGCTGATTAATAAAACTCATTATGGCTATAATTCAGGCAGTGAGCCGGTAAAATTCATCGTCTTTTATATGGGCACGAATGATCTAAAAAATACCATCATCCAAACCAAATAAATTACCCACTCTTAAATTGCATTCAAATATTGTTAGCCGATGCGGCATTGATATCTGAACCATTTATGCTATTTTGTGTAATTATAGTGAAAGATTTTTTAATCAACATAGTTCGCTTGTTAAAAATTAAAAAACACTTAGAACATGGTGATTTTTCTTGTATGCTTAT